>JAGWOC010000154.1 GCA_028872875.1 Chloroflexota bacterium
GGCCGTATTCACCGTTCGACGAGCCCGGCGTCGTGATCGGCGCCTACGGCCTCATGCACCTGTCGTTGTCCACCCATGTCCTGGGCGCCGGCGTGAGCGTCGCCGTGCGGAACGCGCTCGGCCGCGTGTACCCCGAGCTGGTGGCCGGGCACCTCGTCGCGCCGGGGCAGCCGCGGGGGCTGTCGGTGCGCGTGCAGAAGCCGTTCTGAAACCGACCGGCGCGCGGCGGACGAATCCGCCGCGCGCCGCGTGCCGTTCGCGCTGCCTACTTCTTCGTCGGCGTGAACGAAAACCCGACGAGCACCGACGTCTCGCTCATCGTGTTCTTCACCGTCGTGCCCGGAACGGCACCGTTCGGGCGCTGCATCGGCCCGCTGATGCTGTTCTCGAACGCCTTGTAGGCGGCGAGGTTGATCTCCACGCCGGGGCGGAGCTTGTAGCCGACGCCGCCGGTGATGTGGTGCTGTACGATCGCCGGTGCGGGGATGTTGTACATCGACATCGCGTCCGGGATCGGGTTGCCCGAATAGTTGTACCCGCCGCGCAGCGTCCATGCCGGCGCCGCGTCGTACTCCACGCCCGCCGCCACGACCACGATGTCGCGCCAGCCGAAGCCCTTCACCGAGCCGTCGGCGTTGTAGCCGCTCGCGTCGAAGCCCTTCGTGCTCTTGTACGCGAAGTACTTGACGTCGAGCGCGGTGCGCAGCGCCGACATCGGCGCATAGGCGATCCCGGCGGCGTAGATGGCCGGCGCGTCCATGCGGAACGTGAACGTCCGCGGTGTGTTGTAGGTCGGCAGATTGGGATTCTCGTAGACGGCGTTGTAGCTGAAGTCGCCGAAGAACTGCGGACTCGTGTACGCCGCGCCGAGCGAAAACTGGTCGTCCACCTGGTACTGCATGCCGACCTGCGCGCCAAAGCCGAACGCCGTGCCGGCGTGCGAGCCGCTCGAGTAGTAGGCGCGATCGTCCGCCGTGAAGGGCACGCCGTCGGGGCCGGGATCGGCCGCGGGGGCCGCCGTCGGCATCGGATCCACAGCGAGCGACGCCCAGTCGATGTTGAGCGCCACACCGACGCGCAGCTTCGGCGATGCCTTCCACGCGAGGGCCGGGGCGATCTTCATCAGCTGAAAGTTGGAGTAGACCTGACCGAAGCCATTCGGCCGCGGCATCATCATCGGGTTCGTCGGGTCGGCGGCGTAGTCCACGCCGAACCCGCCGATGCCAAGCCCGGCCACGCCGAACACCACGTCATCGCTCAGCGCCGTGCTCCAGCCGAAGGCGGGGATCGGCGTGAAGGTGCTCACGCTCGTCGTCGTCCCCGAGAACGTGCCGTAGTTGCTCGACACCGAGCGCTCGGGCTTCATCAGTTCGAACCCCATCTCGAGCTGCGTGCCGCCGAAGCTGGCGAGACCGGCGGGGTTCACGAAGAACGCGCCGAGCAGGCTGGCGTTCGCGGCGACACCGGCGCCGCCGAGCGCCGAGTTGATGGCGCCGACACCGTGCAGAAAGTGGCCGTCGGTGGCGCGGGCCGTGCCGGGTGACGCGGCGGCGAGCGCCGCGAGCAGGGCGAGATGGAACGTGCGGTGGAGTGTCATGGGGATGAAGCCTCCAGCGGGATATGGGTGGTGACGCTAGCGATCGGGATGCGACGTGAAGGCGCGCCGGAGCGCCGCGTCGATCGCGGCGTCCTCGCTCGGGCGCGGTGGAAAGGCGTCGTCGTAACGCCGCGCGCCGGCTTGCCGCGCCCAGAACGTGCGGTAGGACGCGGCGCGCGATGGCAGGGTCCGGTCCACGACGGCGGCGCCGCAGCGCACCGTCGCCTGACTCGCCGTGA
>JAGWOC010000155.1 GCA_028872875.1 Chloroflexota bacterium
GGGATGGTCGACTACAACCCGAACTTCGAGAGCACGCAGTAGCCAGGCTGCGCGAGGTGCTGCTCGCATGGGAGGGCACGCCGTACCTGCCCGGGCAGTGCGCCCGGCAGCGCGGCGTCGACTGCGTGCGGTTCGTCGCCGGCGTCTACGCGGACCTGCGCGGCGTGCCCGCGGCCGCACTGCCGCGGCTGCCGCAGGACCTCTCGTTCCACGCCCCTGGGCGGGCGCTCGCCGCGGCGGCGCTGATGCGGCGGGCCTGCGCGCCGCTTGCGCGCGTGCGCGACGGGATCGTCCAGCCCGGCGACGCGCTCGTCGTCGCGCGCCAGACCGGCGCGCCTGGGCACGCGATGCTCGCGGGCTTCGACCCGTACACGCTCTGGCACGCTCCAGGCCCCGGCGGCCGGGTAGAGTGGACGGGGCTCGACCTCGGGCGCGCCGCCGTCCTCGCCGTCTACCGCCCGACCGACCAGCTCGCATGGTAGTCCAGCTCGCCATCTCGCTCGCGCTCGGCGTGCTCGCGCGCGCGCTGCAGCCCAAGCCGGACTCGCCGATCGACGAGGACCTGCCGACGCCGACGTCGCAGCGCGGCACGCAGCTGCCGCTCGTCTTCGGCCGCCAGCGCGTCGCGCCGGTGCAGGCGTGGTTCGGTGCGCGCTACTCGCGCGAGGAGGGCGGCAAGGGGAAGGGTGGCGCGCTCGGCGGCGGCGACGGCATCAAGACGTACTACGAGCAGGGCTGGCACCACGCGTGCGTCGGCCCCGCGACGCGCCTCTACCGCATCCGCCAGGGCGGCAAGGCGATCTTCGTCGGCGCGGTCGACCCGATCAGCACGCCTAGCGGCGCGACGATCTCCTGCGGCAAGGAGGGCTCGCTGCGCGTGTACTGGGGAAACGCCGGCGGCCCAGTCAACGCCGGCGTCGCGAGCGCGCTCGGCATCTCGAGCTCGTGGCCGCTGCTCACGAACTTCTTCTGGACCCCCAAGCGCCTCGGCCCCTCGCCGCAGTGGCAGGCGGTCGACTACGAGCTCGAGGTGCGCGCGCAGGCGGGGTTCCTCGCGAACTCGCCGGCCTGGATCGACGCGACGCTGACGCCGAGCGGCACGCCGCGGCAGCTCGTCGCGGCCGTCAACGGCCTCCCCGGCACGGCGAAGCTCTCGGTGCAGGGCGACCACGCGGCCGAGTACCAGAGCGGCGACGACGTGCGGCTCTCCGGCACCGGTGCTGACGGCGACTACACCGTCAGCAGCGCGTCGTACCTGTACGGCACGGGCACGCCCGGCGTCGACTTCGTGCTCGTCGACCGCACGACGATCGTGCTCGCGAGCGTGCTCTCCGGAGCGCACGTCGCGCCCGCCACCGGCACGGTCGAGAAGTACCTGCGCAGCCAGGACGACGGCGTGAACGCCGCGCACGTCGTGGCGCAGCTGCTCTTCGCGCCGCACCCCTACGGCCGCGGTCTGCGCACCGACCACTGGAACCTGGCGAGCCTGGAGTACCTCGGCGAGCTGTGCGCGGCCGAGCGCCTGGCGGCGAACCTGACGGTGCGCGGCACGCTGCTGCAGGCGGTGGCGGCGATCCTGCTCGACCTCGGCGTGCTCGTGGGACAGGACGCCGGCAAGCTGCGCTTCAAGGAGGTGCGCGAGGTCGACCCCGACCTCGTGCCGCTGCTCGTGCCGGACCTGAAGGTGCGGCCGCTGCCGCAGCTCAACACCTCGCACGACGACGCCGTGCGCGACCGGCTCATCTACTCGTTCTCCGACCGCGCGCGTAACTTCCGCACGTTCACGCTCGCGATCAGCGACGACGGGCGCGCCGCGCTCGCGCGCAGCGTGAG
>JAGWOC010000087.1 GCA_028872875.1 Chloroflexota bacterium
CTCGCCGAGGCGCGCGCTGTTCAGCCCGCGCGGGGCGCGCAGCGGTCGTGGTGAAGGCAGGTTGGGGCCCGATGTTCGGGCGGGCCGGTCTGCGCGGCGGTTGGGACCACGGGCCAGGCCCGAGGGCTGGAGCGCACTCTGACAGCGGTGCGCGCGGGCTGAAGGCCCGCGCTCCGGGATCGGAGCGTGCGCTGCGGCGCGGCGCGGCGACTGTAGCTACGTCTCGCCGAGGCGCGCGCTGTTCAGCCCGCGCGGGGCGCGCAGCGGTCGTGGTGAAGGCAGGTTGGGGCCCGATGTTCGGGCGGGCCGGTCTGCGCGGCGGTTGGGACCATGGGCCAGGCCCGAGGGCTGGTGCGCACGCTGACAACGGTGCGCGCGGGCTGAAGGCCCGCGCTCCGGCATCGGAGCGTTCGCTGCGGCGCGGCGCGGCGGCTGTAGCTACGTCTCGCCGAGGCGCACGCCGTTCAGCCCGCGCGGGGCGCGCAGCGGTCGTGGTGAAGGCAGGTTGGGGCCCGATGTTCGAGCGGGCCGGTCTGCGCGGCGGTTGGGACCATGGGCCAGGCCCGAGGGCTGGAGCGCACTCTGACAGCGGTACGCGCGGGCTGAGGGCCCGCGCTCCGGCATCGGAGATGTGGTCGCCCCTAACTGGCGCCGAAGACTCGCTCAGCGTGCGCACCGTCGTGCTCATGGCAGGATCTTCTTCAGGTTGTCTGCGATGATCTGCGCCGTCATGGGGCCGAAGTAGCGCGCGCGCACGATGCCGTCCTTGTCGATGAAGTACGACGACGGGATGCCCTGCACGGGCCCACCGATGCGCCAGGCATCCGCGACGCCGCCCGTCTGGTCGATGACGATCGGGAACTTCATGCCGAACTCGCGCGCGAACGACCGCACGGCGTCGGTGTTCTCCTGCAGGTCGACGCCGACCACCACGAAGCCCTGGGCGGCGTATGCGTTGTAGGTCTTGACGATCTCCGGCATCTCCTGCCTGCATGGCGCGCACCACGACGCCCAGAAGTTCACCAGCACCGGCTTGCCGCGCAGGTCGCTGAAGCGCAGCGTCTTGCCGTCGAGCTGCCGCAGCAGGAAGTCGGGCGCGGCGCGCCCGATGTCCGTCGAGGGGGACTTGCCCGTCGGGTTCAGGGCCGCAGGCAGCGCGACCGTGCCGAGCCCGCCCGTCTCCACACCGCCGCCGCCGCCGCGCCGCTCGATGTAGACGAGCACGCCGACGATCGTCGCCACGATCAGCAGCGGCAGCACCAGGCTGCGCAACGGCCCCCGCCACTCGCGCCGGTTCTGCGGCCGCTCCTCGACCCCGGATACCTCGTCGATTGGGACCTCGTCCGGCTGCTTCACCCCACCCTGCTCCGCGCGTTTCCGCGCATCATCGTCCATTGTGCCAGACTCCTGGCTGGCCGGCCGCGCCTACGAGGGCGGCCACGGCGCGAACAGATTGTCGTAGAGCGTGCGCACCTGCGCCGGCGGCAGGCCCCTTCCCAGGTAGGAATCGCCAACGCGCAGCTCGAAGTGCAGGTGCATCTCCGACGCCGGGTCGGCGATGGACTCCGGCGTGCCCGAGTCGCCGACAAATGCGATGGTCTCGCCCTGGACGACCTTGCGGCCCACCTGGATCTCGGTCGGGATCGCCGAGAGATGGGCGTAGCGCGTGACGATGCCATCGCCGTGATCCACCCAGACCTGCCGGCCACGGAAGAGGTCGATGAGCGCGAGCGCCGGGTCGTTGGCGCGTCCGGCCGCGATCGCCTTGTCCGCGGCGGCGAGTTCGGCCGGCGTGAGGTCGTGGTAGCTCTGGTCGGCGCGGATCACCGTGCCGTCCTTCGCCGCGCGCACCGGGGTGCCCTTACCGATCTTCGTGCAGTTGTCGACCTGGTAGAAGTCGATGCCCTCATGGATGCCGTCGCGGTACGCGCGGGCGGCGCCCGGCATCAGGTTGTCGCTCTTCGGCAGGCAGGCGCCCTCGATGGGGAAGACGAAGCCACGGAAGATACTCAGCTTCGGCGCGGCCGGCGACGGCGTGGCCGGCGGGGGCGTCGGCGTGCCGCTCGAGGCGCGCCCCTGGGCGCAGGCGGCGAGCGTCAGCGCGGCAAGGATGACCAGGATGGGGAGCGAGCGTCGCAGCGGACGACCGGCCTTTCGCGACCCGGGCAGGGGGCAGTTGAGGGTACAGACCGCGCGGCCATGAGACAAGCGAACCGGGGTAATTCTCCCGGCGGGCGCGTTTGCCCGTAGACCCGCCAGACGCCAGCATACAACGCATGGGCTACGCGCTGGTCCTCTGGGTCCACATCGTCGCGGCGACGCTGTTCGTGGGCCCGCAGGCGTTCCTGTTCATGGCGGCGGTCCCCGCCATGCGCACCATCGACGACGTGGAGGCGCGGGCGCGCGCGACGCGCGTGGTCACGGGGCGCTTTGGCTGGATCGCGAGTGTCGCGCTGGCGGTGCTGATCGTAACCGGGATTGGGAACTACATCCACGCGCGCCAACTGGGCATGTTCCATTACGACCGGTACTTCTTCATCCTCCAGCTCAAGCTGGCGCTCGTCGCCCTCGTCGTGGTGCTGACGGCGGTGCACGGCGCGCTCCTCGGCCGGCGCCTGCTCCAGCTCCAGGAGTCGGGCGCGGGCGACGCGGAGATCGCGGCGGCACGGCGCTGGTCGCTGGCGGTGTCGGCCGCGGTGTTCGCGCTGTCGATCGCGATCCTGCTCTGCGCCGCCCTGCTGGGGTCGGTCTGGTCGCAGCAGTAGACTCGACATTTTCAACCGGCTTACTCTACAATAGCGATCCAAGTATTCTTGCCGCAGGCCGGGCAAGCAGCATAGGGGAGGGATGGCAGATGGCTTCGGATGTGCTGGTCAGCACCCAGTGGGTCGCCGACAACCTCAACAACCCGAAGGTAAAGCTGGTCGAGGTCGACGTCGACACGACCGCCTACGACGCCGGCCACGCGCCGGGCGCCGTGGCGTTCAACTGGACGAGCCAGCTCCAGGACCAGGTGCGGCGCGACATCATCTCGAAGGACGCGCTCGATCAGCTCCTGAGCGGTGCCGGCATCGGCAACGACGACACCATCGTGCTCTACGGCGACAACAACAACTGGTTCGCCGCCTACGCCTTCTGGCTGCTCGAGATGTACGGCCACAGGGACCTCAAGCTGATGGATGGCGGCCGCAAGAAGTGGGAGGCGGAGGGCCGCCCTCTGACCACCGACGTCCCGTCGCCGAAGCCCGCGAGCTACCGGTCGCAGCAGCCGAAGGCCGAGCTGCGCGCGAAGCGCGACCAGGTGCTGCAGGCGCTGGGCGACAAGAAGCACGCGCTCGTCGACGTGCGCTCGCCCGCCGAGTACAACGGCGAGATCATGGCGCCGCCCGGACTCGCCGAGACGGCGCAGCGCATGGGCCATATCCCCGGCGCCGCCAGCGTGCCGTGGTCGCAGGCGGTGCGCGAGGACGGCACCTTCAAGCCGAAGGAGGAGCTGGAGCAGCTCTACGACGCGAAGGGCGTCACCAAGGACAAGGACGTGATCGCCTACTGCCGCATCGGCGAGCGCTCGTCGCACACGTGGTTCGCGCTCCGGCACCTGCTCGGCTACCCGCATGTGCGTAACTACGACGGCTCGTGGACGGAGTACGGCAGCCTGATCGACGTGCCGATCGAGAAGTAGGACGCGCGCCGCTGGCCTGCCCTCTCTACCGGCCCCCCCGGGCCTGCCCACTGGCCGCTCGCCGCGCCAGATGCCGTATGCTGTGTGCGTCATGCCCGATTACCTGCGCCTCGTCGCCCGCCGCACGATCGTCAACCGCGACCCCGCGCTGCTCCCGCTCGCGTTCACGGCGGCGGTGCTCGACCGCTATCGCGGCCAGCCGGCCTACCAGGTGATCCGCACGGACACGGCCGGGCGCGTGAAGAAGCAGGGCGGCTGGTCGCTCGACTTCGGCATCGCCCCGGGCGACACGCACGTCCACGCGTCGTGGGCACAGCTCACGCAGAACCTGCCGGACGAGGAGCGCGAGCACTGGGCGGCGCACCTCGCGGCGCTGCCGCTCAGCGAAAACTTCCTGCGGATGCAGCTCGCGCCCGGGAGCTGCTTCGACGACGGCGATGTAAGGACGTGGTAGATGGTGTTTCGGCGCACCGGCGACGATGAGCGCGCGCAGCTTCGGGAAGAGGACGAGGACGGACTCAACATCGTTAGCGGCGACGATGAAGAAGACGGCGAGGAAGAGCCCGCGGACCTCTTCGAGGCCGGCCAACTCTGCGACGTCTGCCAGGGTGAAGACGGGCGCGTCGGCCTCGACCCGACGTGCCGCGGCGTCTACGAGGGCGCGGGCGACCCGGTGCTGTTTGGCTACAACTGCCTGGAGCAGGGGTTGAAGGACGCCTGGTCGAAGGTCGAGGGCGTGGCGGCGGTCGTCGAGCCGTTCGGCGAGTACAGCGCGCACTACTACTACCGGCTCGACGAGATGCCCGCGTACCAGTTCGTGCGGGAGGATGTCGAGGCGCTGTCGTGGCTCATGCTCACGATCGGCGACAACTGCGCGCGCTGCGGCGCCCAGAGCCACGTCGCGTGGCTGACGCCGGACTTCGTCGACCAGCGCCTGCCGGAAAACCGCCCGCTCTTCCGGAATCTTGACGGCGACATCGAGCACCTGTGCACATCCTGCGCGGCCGCGGCGCTCGCCGGGACGTACCAGACGCTGGGGCTACCGCTGATCACCGTGGAGCTGCCGCGCGCCGCCATGGGTGTGCTGATGCCGACGGGGGACTGATGACGCTCCGCCTCGAACGCGCGTACATCGACGAGATGGTCGCGCACGCGCAGGAAGACGCGCCGAACGAGTGCTGCGGCATCATCGCCGGGGACGGCGCGGGCCGGGCGACGAAGCTCTACCGCGCGATCAACGCCGAGGCGAGCCCGTACCGCTACAGCGTCGAGCCGAAGGACCTGCTCCGCATCCACAACGACGCCGACGCGCACGACTGGACCTTCCTGGCGATCTACCACTCGCACACGCACACCGAGGCGTACCCCTCGCCGACCGACGTGCGCCTCGCCGCTGGCTGGCCGGACGCATACTACGTCCTCATCTCGCTGATGGACGCGGCGCACCCGGTGATCCGCGCCTTCCGCATCATCGACGGCGCGGTGACGGAAGAGGCGATCGAGGTGGCGTAGGATCTAGCACGGCCGCGCGCCTATGTTGCGTGGCCGAACGCAGATGACGCGGGCAGCTATTGACCGGTCAAGGCTCGCAGGGACCAGTCGCCTTGGGCTGCGACATGGCGCTGCAGGTAGTCCTGCGACCATTCTGAACGCGGGCTGAGCTCCAACTTCCGCCATCCCGCGGTGACCTCGACGCGTTCCAATTTCGGGCGCGTCTTCAGGCATGAACCCAAGTTCAACCAAAGCCACGCCCAGGCCAGCCGTCCCTCCGGAGCGATCCTCTCCTCCTCCAGCCAGAACTCAGGAGGGTGGCTCCTTACCTTCTTGCCCACCGCGCGCGGAGGTATCAGGAAGTGAAGCAGCTCGTGCTTGCAGATGAACTCGATCACCTCAAGCGGAGTGTCCGGGTGGTTCAGCACGTGGTGAATGTTGACGACGGGTTCTGCGGGCGAGGTGAAGGCACAGGCCAGACACTTCCACGTCGTGAAGACCACGGGTATCGGCCGAAGCACGTCTGGAACGTACCGCGAGCGCACCTCCTCAAGGAGCTCCTCAGGTGAGAATGAAAGGAGGGGGAGCGTCGGCGTCAGCGTAAGCGTTCTCTGCATCCTCGTGTGCCCGGGCTCGACTCGCGAGCAACGGCGCCAACCGTTATCTGCTATGAATCCCGCCGTCACACCGTATACGGGAAGTGGCGCTCCGCGGCGCGGATGGTCGTGCCGCTCTTGATGTATCCCTCTTCCGTCGGGCCGGGCACGACGTTCGGGCCGATGACGCAGTTGCGGCCGATGCGCATGTACGCGGGCAGCCGCGCCCGCTTGCCGATGATCGTGATGCCGCAGTTCACGATGTCCGGCCGTTCGTCGTTCGCCGACCAGTCGTCACCGTAGCCGATGTACGCGTTCTTGCCGACGCGCACGTCCTTGTCCAGGATCGACCGCTCGACGATCGCCCCCTGCTCGATGTGGCAGTTGTCGAAGATGATCGAATCGCGCACGACCGCGCCCTCCTCGACGTAGACGCCGGGCGAGAGCACGGAGTGCTCGACATGGCCATTGATGATGCAGCCGAGCTCCAGCAGCGAGCGGGAGATGTACGCGCGCCGCCCGATCTTCGCGGGCGGGTCGCCCGTAATGCCCGTGCGGATCCGCGTGTCGGGGTCGTAGAGGTTGAGCGCCGGCAGGTCCTCGAGCAGATCCATGTTGCCCTCGAAGTACGACTCGATCGTGCCGACGTCGCGCCAGTAGCCATCGAACCGGAACCCGTAGACACGCGACGACGGGTCCTCGACCATCGCCGGGATGATGTCGCGGCCGAAATCGTGGGTCGTATCGTGGCGCGCGTCCTCGACGAGCTGCTCGATGAGCACCTCGCGGTTGAAGACGTAGATGCCCATCGAGATCAGGCTGGACTTCGGGTGGTCCGGCTTTTCGTCGAACTCGATGATGCGGTCGTCCGCGTCGGCGGTGAGGACGCCGTAGCGGTGCGCCTCCTCCATGGGCACCTCGTACAGCGGCACGGTGACATCGGCGCCGCGGGCGAGATGGTGCGCGATCAGCTCCTCGTAGTTCATCTTGTACACGTGGTCCCCGGCGAGGATGAGCACCAGCTCCGCGCGGCTCTCCTCGAGGAAGTAGATGTTCTGGAAGACGGCGTCGGCGGTGCCCCGGTACCAGTCGGAGCTCTCGCGGCCCAGGTACGGCTGCAACAGCGAGACGCCGCCGCCCGCGCGGTCGAGGTCCCACGGCCGGCCGATGCCGATGTGGTCGTTGAGCGAGCGCGGCCGGTACTGCGTCATGACGCCGACGCGCGTGATGCCGGAGTTGACGCAGTTGCTCAGCGCGAAGTCGATGATCCGGTAGCGTCCGCCGAAGATCACCGCCGGCTTCGCGCGCTCCTCGCTGAGCACGCTCAGCCGGTCGCCCTGGCCGCCCGCCAGGATGAGCGCCACCACCCGCTTCATCGGCAATCCTTGATCTAGCGCGGTGCGCGCCCGGCCGGGCGCGGGTGCGCGTTCGCCGCGGCCCGGCCGGCCCCCGATAGCTGACAGAATATCCGCAGATAGTCGCGGAGATAGCGGGTCGTGAGAAAGTTGTCCCGCACGAACGCGACCCCGGTCGCGCCCATCCGCTCGGCCTCGTCGTGGTGGCGCAGGAGGTAGAGGAGCCGGTCCGCGCACTCCTCCGTCGTGTTCACCAGGAAGCCGATCTTGCCGTTCACGATCTGCAACGGGATGCCGCCCACGTTGCCCGCCACGACGGGCCGCCCCTTCCATAGCGCCTCCGATACCACCAGTCCGAAGCCCTCGCGCACCGACTTCTGCACGACGACGGCCGCGGCGCGCTGGAACGCGTTTACCTCCAGGTTGCCAACTCCGTTGAGGTTCGAGAGGATGTGGACGTCGAAGTCTTCGCCGGCACGCCGCACGGTCCGTTCGTACCAGTCCCAGCCCTCCGGGTCGTCGCTGGCCATCGACGCCACCAACACGAGCTGCAGGCCCGGGACCTCTGCCTTTACCATGCGGTAGACGTCGATGACGCCGAGCGGATCCTTCCACGGGTCGAAGCGCGAGATCTGCGTGATCATCGGGCGCCGCGGGTCGACGGAGTAGCGCTCGAGGATGCCGTCGACGGTCTCGCGGGGCAGGTCGACGTTCTTGGGGCTGAGCGGGTCGATCGCGGGCGGCACCGAGAAGACGGCGGGCCCGTGCAGGTCGTCCTTCACGTAGGCCGGCAGCGTGAAGATGGCGGCGTCGTACCGCTCGACGTGCGGGCGCAGCAGGTCCCAGACCTGCACCTGCGCGTCGGTCAGGTCGATGTGGCAGCGCCACACCCACTTGCCCGCCCGGCGCCCGAGCCGCTCCTCGAGAAAGGTCGGGATGGCGGCCGGCTGCGGGTCGTGAATGATCACGAAGTCGTACGACTCGTCGAAGAGGTCGGCGTTCAGCCGGTTGTAGTGCAGCCAGATCTCGCGCTTTTCCGGCGTCCAGTCGTAGTACATGCCCTGGAGGCTGTTGTGCATGGCCTTGGTGACGCCGAAGAACTCGTCGGCCCCTTTGATCACTTGCCAGTCCGCGTCCAGGCCGAGGTCGTTCATCAGCGGCACAAGCGTGCCCAGGATCTCCGCCACACCGCCGCCGAAGGCCGTCGCGTTGACGTTCAGCACGCGGGCGCCGCGGAGGCGCGCCGCCAGCTCCAGGATCTCGTCTGTGCGCTCGTCGCCGATAATCGGGCGGTAGTCCGCGAGCGACTTCGGCGTGGTGGGGACGGAACCGAGCACCGCTACCCCCTGCGCAGTTCGTTGAAGATCCGCAGACAGTCGCGCAGGTAGCGCGTGATCAGGAACTGGCGCCGCACGCGATCGTGTCCCTGCGCGGCGCACCGGGCCGCCGTGCCCGGCTCGTCGAGCAGGTGCGAGACCGCCGCCGCGAACTCCTCCGTGCTGCCGGCCACGCAGCCGGTCTCGCCGTCGACCACCTGCTCCGTCAGCCCGCCGTGCGGCGCGACGACGCACGGGCGCTGCTTCCAGAGCGCGTCCGAGATCCACATGCCGAATCCCTTGCGCAGCCCGCGCTGCATGTTGACCGCCGCCAGCCGCTGAAACGCGTTGAGCTCGACGTTGCCGAGGTCATTCCCCATGCTCAGCACGAACACGTCCGGCTCCTCGTTCGCGCGGCGGGCGCACTCCTCGTAGCAGGCGCGGGATGGCGGGTCCTGGGGGTTCGTCATCAGCACGAGCATGAGCTGGAGGCCGGGATGCGTCTCGCGCACCTGCGCCCAGACGTCGATCGCGTCGACGAGGCCGCTCGCCGGCTCGCACGGCGATGCCTGGCAGAGCACGGGCCGCGCGGGGTCGATGCCGTAGCGCTCCGCGACCGTGCGGATGACGTCGTCCGGCAGGGGCATGTTGCGCGGGCTGCCGGGGTCGATCGCCGGCGGCACGATTCGGCGCGGCAGCGAGAGGTCGCCGGGCGCGAACGGCTCGGCCTCGAACACCGCGAGATCGTACTTCTCGATGTGCGGGCGGAGCAGCAGCCAGACGTCCTCCTGGGCCGACGACAGGTCGAGGTGCGAGTGCATGATCCACCGCGCCGCCTCCGGCTCCGGCACGAACGAGCGGATCGCCGCCGGCTGCGGGTCGTGCACGGCGATGACGTCGAAGCGCTCGGTGAGCAACTCGGCGTTCATCGCGGCGTAGCGCTCCCACTTTTCCGTCATCTCGCGCGTCCAGGGCACGTAGATGCCGCCGAGCGCCTGGTACATCGCGCGCGTGACGTACGCCGTGTCCTCGGAGCCGCGGACCACCTGCCAGTGGCAGTCGAGGCCCAGGTCGGTGAAGAGCGGCACGGCCGAGTTCAGCAGCTCCGCCGTCCCCGTGCCGAATCCTGTGACGCTGAGGTTGAGGACGCGCAGGCCCTCGAGGGGGCGGGCGAGCGCGCGCAACTCGTCGATCGCGCCCTGGCCCGCTGCGTCCGCCAGGTCGGCGACCGCGCGCTGGCCGAGGGCGAGGGTGCCGTACATCGAATCCTCCTGGACCCGTGCGGCCACACACGACGAAGCAGCCGCCTCGCGTCCGGTGTGTCGTCTATCGATCGTAGTCCCCTGCATCGAGCGCTGTCAATTTTCGCCGCCGGCTGCGGTCGCCGCCGTACGCGGACGGCGCGATGCCGCGCTACGCTGACCGTGCCGCAGCAGCGGTTGTCGCCCCGGTCGGGCAGGATCGGGCCGCGCGGAGACGCGATGAGCGAGCCGACCGTCAACATCGAGGAGTTCCTCCGCGGGGAGGGGTTCGACAGCAAAGAGGCGCTGCACGAGGCGCGCGTGGTGCTCGAACGGCACAAGCTGACCAACCCGCGCAAGCAGGCATTCGTCGCCGCGAAGCTGCCGCGCGCCCATGCGCTGCTCGCGTCGTCGCTCCTGCGCGCCTGTGACGGCTGCCGGCCCCAGGCGCCGATGGCCGATGGGCGGCGCCGCGTCGGCGTAGGGCCGCAGCACTGCGAGCTCTGCTCCGGCTCGAACAATCGCCGCGCCGCCGCGCGCTGCATCGACGCGCTGCGGCGGCGCGGCATCCAGCACCT
>JAGWOC010000156.1 GCA_028872875.1 Chloroflexota bacterium
CTGCTGCGGGTCAGGCGGAGCGCTGTCCGCGCCGTCCTCCGCGCCGGGCTGGTCGCCGCCAGACGCAGGGTCGCCGTCGGAGCCACTCTCGCCGTCCTGGGGCTGCTGCTGGGCCGCTGCCTGCTCGGCCTGCTGCTCGGCTTCTTGTTCGGCGCGCTTGGCGAGGTCGTCGATGAGGTAGCGCGCGAGCGTCGCCGCGCCAATCGCGGCGCTTGTCTCGTCGAGTTGTGTCCACTGGTGGAGTTGCTGGTAGTCGTTGGTCGCTAGGAGCGCGTCGAGCGCTTCCGCCGCCTGCTGGTACTCCGGCGCGTTCGCTTGCGTCTCTGGGAAGCTCTTGTAGAGCGTGGCGTATACATCGCGCGCGAGCGCGTCGGTGAGCGCGTAGCGCGGCGTCTGCTCGTCCACGAACGCGCCCAGCGGCGTCTGTTCAGCGCTGGTCTGGTAGAGGTGACTGTCGAACGCGGTCTGGCGGATATGCTGCGGCGGCAGCGGCGCAGGCGTGTCAGCGAGCGTGTCAAATGGAGCGTCGCCGGTCGTCGCGGCGTGTTCTGCGATACGCGCGATATTAGCGGCGAGCTCGTCGGGGCCGATGGTGTTGAGCAGCGCCAGCGCTTCACGCATCTCGTCGTCGTTCGGGAGTTGGCTGTTCAGGTAATTGGTCATCGGTGTGCGCCTCTCTCTACGCCACAAGTTTTCGGGACTGGGTGAAAACTTGTGGCGCGGACTGCGACGACAGTACTACAGCACTACGCGAGCGCGCGCAGCGTGACGGCTTGCTCAATGGCGGCGAGCGCGGCGTGAATGCGCAGTGCGGTGGCGGCTTGCACGAAGCCCATCACCGTCTGCTCAGTGAGCGCGACGTTCACGGCGTCTGTGAGCGCCTGTTGCGCGGCGGCGAGCGCCGCTTCCTGACGCGCGACTTCGGCGCGGCGCGCGCGCTCGACGGACGCGAGGAACAAGCTGTTCTGCTGGCTGGTGGTGTGGCTGCTGTTCTGGCTGGTGGTGTGGCTGCTGTTCTGGCTGGTCATTGGGTGTGTGCCTTTCTGTGTGCGATGTGTAGCGACTTGCTACAATGATAGTATAGCGCGTAGACGCTATATTGTCAAGGGCTTTCGCGGCGAATTGCACGACATTCAGCCAAACTCGTGGCGACTATCGGGGCGACTGTTGTGGCAAGTAGCGCTCTACCACGTGGTCGTGGGCGTCAGGTCGTCACCCAGCACCGCGCGCGCGAGTTGCAAGCGCTTGGCTTCCAGGTCTTTGCCCATCCGCGCGATGTCGGTGGTGTCACGCCCCGCGCCGCGCGCCTGCTGAAAGAGGGCCAGCATCTCGTTCTTCGCCGTGCCGAGCTTGTGCGCCGCCTCCTGCGCTCGCGCGTTGCGCTTGACCGCTTCTTCGCGTGTGGTGGCGTCGGTGGGCTGCGCGAGCAGCGCGAGCGCGTCGTTGACCTCAGCCAGCGTCATGTCGTACAACTCGGTCGCCTTCGCGATGATGGGCGAGGCGGCCTGGAAAACGACGGCGCGGACGGCGGTGATGTGCTGCTTCTCTTGCCAGAGCGCGTGGCGCAGTGGGAGCAGGTCGTCCTCGTTGGCGGTGGTGCGTCCGTGCAAAAGCGCGCTCGCCGCCACCACGTCCCATATCCAGCCCAGCCGCCGCGTGCTGGTCGTCGGCAGGCCCGCGTTCTCCAGCGCGTCCTCTATCTGCCAGTAGGCGGCGCGCACGCTGTCAGGGATGGCAACGGCGAGCGTCGCCTGTTGCAGTAGCGCCAGTTCCGCCAGCGTCAGCGTCGCGCCCGACTGCCCGGCGACCGCCGCCGCGCTCGCGCCCTG
>JAGWOC010000157.1 GCA_028872875.1 Chloroflexota bacterium
CCCAGAAGGGAGCCCAGCCCCAGCCGCGGCGGTAGTAGCGTCGCGTCGTGCGGCGCCACTCCCGCCACTCCTCGCGCGAGGCCCCGGACGGAGGCGGGGGCGGCGGTGGCGGCCGATCCGGCGGCGTGGCGCTGGCCATCGGCGGGATCTTACGCGGGTCGCGCTAGGGGCCTGATGAAAAACGCGTCCGCAGGATCTTCCCACGGACGGCCCGACGTGCGATCATGACCTCAAGGGAGCGCATCAACGCTGGGAGGGTACGGCGATGCGCGGTGAGGACGAGCGGCCGGCGGCCATGTGGACGTACATCCGCCTCGAGGAGCGGGTGCCCCAGGACCACCCGCTGCGCGCCATCCGGCGCGTCACCGATCGGGCCCTCTCCGAGCTCGACCCCGTCTTCGAGCGCATGTACAAGCGGACCGGGCGCCCGAGCATCCCGCCCGAGTGGCTGCTGCGGGCCCTCGTCCTCCAGCTGCTGTACTCGATCCGCAGCGAGCGCCTCCTCATGGAGCGCCTCGACTCGGACCTGCTCTTCCGCTGGTTCGTCGGCCTCGACATCGACACCCCCATCTGGGATCCCAGCACCTTCAGCCAGAACCGCGACAAGCTCGTGAAGAGCGAGGTCGCGCGGCGCTTCCTGGCCGCGGTGGTGGCCCAGGCCACGGAGGCGGGCCTGGCCAGCGACGAGCACTTCAGCGTCGACGGCACGCTCATCCAGGCCTGGGCCTCGCAGGGGAGCTTCCGGCCCCAGGGCGAGAAGACGCGAGCGGGCGCCGCCGGGTCGGAGGGCGACTTCAAAGGAGCGCGCCGGCGCAACGACACCCACCAAAGCACGACCGACCCCGACGCGCGCCTCTATCGCAAGGGCCCGGGGCACGAGGCGCGCATGGCCTACGTCGGGAACGTCCTGCTCGAGCACCGCTCGGGGCTCGCCGTCGGCGGGTGCGTGGAGATCGCGAGCGGGACGGCCGAGCGCGACGCCGCGCTCCGCCTCCTCGGACCACCCCCGAAGGGGAAGCACCGGCGCCGTCGGCGCCGGACGCTCGGCGCCGACAAGGCCTACGACAGCGCGGACTTCGTCGCCGCCTGCCGCGCGCGCGGCGTCACCCCGCACGTCTGCCAGAACACGACCCGTCGCCGCTCCGCCGTCGACGGCCGCACCACCCGCCACCCGGGGTACGCCGTGAGCCAGAACGCCCGCCGCATCGGCGAGGGCGTCAACGGCTGGCTCAAGAGCACCGGGCTCCAGCGCCAGACCCACCTGCGCGGACGCGCGCGCGTCGACTGGCTCTTCACCTTCGCCCTCGCGGTGTACGACCTGGTGCGCCTGCGCCGGCTCCTCGGAGGTGCGGCGTGATCGAGATGCGCACCACGATGGAGCGAGGACGCGCGGAGCGCCGCGATGGGCGCGGAACATCAAGGCCCGATCCATCCGAGGATCGGCGGGTCCGATGAGCGCCTCACGATCATTCATGAAGGCGGCCCGTATGTGCCGTTCTTCATCAGGCCCCTAGGGCTCCTGCGCCCGAGGGATCGCGAAGCTTCTGACAAGTTTCATGCGGCCATTCTGAGGTCCCGCGCGCGGTCGGCAACGTAGCGATCGATGGTGCGCAGAGCCTGACGGACCTGCGGTGCCGTCGTCGCCGGTGCGTCCGCCGCATCGATGGCGAGGAGCGGACGTACGAAGCGCTGGTAGCTCCTCGTGAAGAGCAGCGCGACCGTGGTCCCCGTATCCGTGGTGACGTAGCGGTGCGAGCCCTCGAGCCGGCGGATGAGACCCTTGGCCCGCAGGCGTCGCAGGTCGTAGCTCATCTGGGACGAGCTGTACG
>JAGWOC010000158.1 GCA_028872875.1 Chloroflexota bacterium
TTCGGAGGGTGGCGCGTGTCCCACGGCGGCGTGCGCAACGTCCTGCGCCGCGCGGGTCTCGGCCGCCGCCTGGCCCGCCTGGCCGCGGCGGAGGCGCTCTCGGCCGCCGAGGGCGGCCCCTTGACCGAGCGGGCCCTGCGCGAGATCCGCGCCATCGAGCGGCCGAAGGTCATGCACATCGGCTCGGACACGATGGGCGCGGAGCTGTTCGCCGACACGATGTACGTCGGCAAGCTCAAGGGCGTGGGCACCGTCTGGCAGTACACGATGGTCGACGGCGCCTGCAGCTTCGGCTTCGCTCGGGTGCGCTCGGGGCGCAAGAGCGCGAAGAGCATGGCCCGCTTCCTCGAAGAGGACGTCGTGCCGGTCTACCGCGAGGCCCAGATCCGGCTCGTCCGCATCAACACCGACGGCGGCCCCGAGTTCGGCCGAGCCTTCACCCAGAAGTGCCTCGAGCTCGGCATCGAGCACCACCGCCTGCCGCCGCGGTCGCCCGACCTCAACGCCTTCGTCGAGCGCTTCCAGGGCAGCTGCCTGCACCTGCACTACCGCACCGCCTTCCGCTACCGCTACTACGGCTCGGCCCCGGACATCGACGCCGACCTCCAAGCCTTCCTCCGCCACTACAACTTCGAGCGGCCGCACCGCGGCTACCGCACCCAGGGGCGCACCCCGGCCTCGATCTTCTACGCGCATCGACCGAGCCTGCTCAAGCTGAAAGGATGGGACCCGAATGAGCTCCGGATCACGGCGCGCGCTGTCTAACAGGAACGCGGGCCCCACGTGCTAGAGGAGCACGGTCGTCTTCAGGGCATGCGGCGCAGTTGGTAGAGACCCCATATCGCGCTGGTGCTCTGGGTGCGGGACGCGAAGTAGATCGAGCCATCGCCGCCGACCGCCAGACCGCGTACCGAGCCCAGTCCAGAGGCAACAACGCTTGCACTCGCGGGACCGGTCGTGGCGATGCGAACGATGCGACCCTCGCGACCGTCGGCCGCGAGGAGGCTTCCATCCGTGTCGATCGCCAGACCAGTGACCGGGAAGTCGTTCGAGATCGCCGTGACGGTATCGCGCATGATGCGGACGATCCACGCCAACTCGTCGCGTTGGGCCGCGTAGACCGCACCGTCGCGACCGATCGCCACGAGGCTCGGGTTGCAGACCGCCGTCGTTTGCGCCGGCCCGTTCGGCGGTGTCGGTCCCGTACACGCGCCCGTTCCGGCGTAGGTCGAGATGGTCCCATCCCGGACCAGCCGGATCCGTGAGTCGCCGGCCTCGGCGATGAAGAGGTCGCCCGACGAGTCGAACGCGAAGCCCTGTGGGCCCTGCAGGACAGCGCTGAGCGCCGGGCCGCCGTCCCCGTTACCGGCACTCCCGCCACTAGCGGTGGATCCCCCGACGATCGCCATGGGCGGCGTCGCTACCCGGAAGATCCCGGACGCGGCACGTGTGCCGCTGGCGGCTTCGCTCATGTAGACGGCGTTGTCATGGATGGCGATGCCATAGATCCCAGCGCCCGGACCCACGCGGGAACCGGGGACTTCGGCCAGAGTAGCGCCGACCCGGAGCGCCGCTTTCAGGATCGACGCCGTCACGTCAGCCGGTCGCGCCCCGGCGTACACCTCAGCAACGAAGATCTCGTTCGCGCTGACCGCGATGTCGGTCGGCGGCCCAGGGACGTCGTATAGGTGGAGCTGCTGGTAGTTCACATGCGCGGCCGAGCTCGTCGCTGTGGGGCTCTGCGGGGCCCGCGTCGGCGTGCTGGCGGCGCGTGTCGACGCGCACGCCGACACGGTCAGCGCCGCGAGCATGACGAACGGCCCGAA
>JAGWOC010000088.1 GCA_028872875.1 Chloroflexota bacterium
CCGGCGGAGACGCCGCTCGTGCGCGACGCCCGCGCGCGCGGCGCGCAGGCGGTGCCGGGGCTGGGGATGCTGGTGTACCAGGCGGCGGAGGCGTTCCGGCTGTGGACGGGGCGGGAGGCGGACACGGCGGCGATGCGCGCCGCGGCGGAAGCGGCCGTGGCGGCGGCGGGGTAGCGGCGCCCGAGATCACCCGGCGGGCGCAAGTAGATCGAGAATCGCCCCGAACGTCCGCACGGGGTAGGCACGGAAGATACCCTCCGGCACCTTGAGGTAGGCCCAGCGCTGGCCGGTGAGCGCCGCCGCGTCTTCGCACCACCGCCGAGCGCGGCGATCCTTGCGCTCGACCTCCTGGTCTTCCTGGCCCTTCGTCTCGACGAGGTAGGTCACGCCATCGCCGACTCGCACGACGAAGTCCGGCCGGTACTTGCGAAGCCCGCCCGCGAAGCTCTGGTATTCGATGTCGAAGTGGACCGCCGTCTCGTTCTTGAAGTAGGCGAGCACGTCCTCGGCCTCAGGGCTCTCCAGGAAGGTCGCGAAGTCCGCTTCGAGCTGGCTGTCGCACGGCACGAGATTGAAGACGGTCTTCTTTCCTTCAACGCATTGCCGGGTGGTCGTGAAGGCGTTCGTCGCGGATGCGCGGATCCAGCCCGGCTCCAGCGCCACCGTCTGCTGCTCGATGCTCAGATCGTTGATCGCAAGCACGAACGTCTCGAACAGCGCCTTCTTCACGTCCGGGCGGTTCAACGCGCGCATGACGAGCTCGCCGTCCATCGACACCGGCTGGCCGAAGAGACGCGTCTCGATGCAGCGCTTGAGGAGCGGCGCGAGGCGAGCGAACTGACCGGTCAGGCGCGTCTCGCGCTCGATCAGCCGCACCAGCACGGAAAGATAGCTGCTCGGCTCGACGGGAAACTCCCGCTCGAACTCTGCCTCCTCGATAACTTCAAGCGTGAACATGTGACGGCCCGTGTAGAGGATACGGTCGTCGGCGAACGAGTGGCGGGTGGGCAGCGGTATCGTCGGCAGCTCGAGGTCATCGGCCCGGAGCTGGTCGAGCCGCGCCATGCTGCGGACGAGCGCTGGCGCGAGGATCGGCACTTCGATGTCGTACTCAAGCCGCGTCTTGTCCACGACGACCGTCCGCGTCAGCGGACGCACCTGGTCGACCGGCACCCATTCGACGTCCAGCCCTTCCTCCTCAAGCTCCTTCTTCCAGAAGTCCTTGAACGCCGCGTGCTCGATGACGACGACCTGCTCTTTGATGTCGCCGGACGCCGGCGGCGTCATGCGCCGCAGACCGCGCCCGAGCGTCTGTTCGGGCAGGATGTTCGCCTTCGCCGTGTAGGCGCGCAGCGGCACGATCACGACGACGTTTTGCACGTCCCAGCCTTCACGCAGCATCAGCACGGAGACGATCGCCGCATACGGGTTGTCGTTGCTGTCGACCTTCCGCGCCGCCTGGCGCAGCACTTCGATCTCTTCCTTCTTGGCCTTGGACTTCCCTTCGACAACCTCGCCCCTGGCGTTCGTGTGGATCTCCAGCACGCGGCCGCCGAACCCGGGCAGCGTTTCCAGGTAGTCCGCGATCTGGCCCGCCGCGGTCGTGTTCTCGGCCATCACGAACATCACGGGCTTCAGGTTCGCTTTCGACAGTTCGTCGTTGAACTGCCGCCACTTCGAGACTCCGGCGTTGATCCGGTCGCGGTACCGCACCGAAGCGTCGTCGCTCGTGATGTCCAGGTCGCCGCGCAACTCGCCTATCAGCGGCGTCTTGACGATGCCGTCGTCCACCGCCTGCGCGATCGGATAGTCGACGATGATCTCGCGGAACAGGCGTCCGTCCTGGTGCCGGGGCGTCGCGGTGAAGTCAAACTGCGCCGCGACTCCGCGTGTTCCGCGCCCGCCCAGTTCCGCATGGATGTCGTTGATGATCTGCGCCCACTTCAGGTCGTCGTTGTGCAGATGGTGCCCCTCGTCATTCAGCACGAGCACCGGTCCGCGCTCGATGATCCGCTCACGCATCTCCGCCGCGCGCGCGAAGTCGCCGCGCGCCGGCGGCGGCATGACACCGGCGATCTCATCCGGCACGTCGCCGTCGCTCTCGTCGCGTCCTTCGTAGAGCTGGTGCACGTTCGTCAGGAACAGGCAGCCCCGCGTCGACGGGCGCGACGCGTCGTCGCGCAACACGACGCTGAATTGCCACTCGCTCTGCCATTCGCTCGGGATCAGCGGGTCGGAGCGGAAGACCTTGCCGTCCGCGAACTCGTCCGCCAGCCGCTCGTACACGATGACGTTGGGCGCGATGAGCAGGAAGTTCGTCGGAAGGCCGACTTCAGGGTGGTGCAGCGCGTTGAAGTACGACCAGGCGACCGCTAGGCTCATCACTTTCGTCTTGCCCGACCCGGTCGCCATCTTCACGACGTAGCGCGCGAACCGGTCTTCCGCCGGGCGCACTGCTATCCGGTCGGCGTACGTCGCCGCCAGCTCCGACATACGACGCAGCCGGCGCACTTCGTAGAGATAGATCAGCGTCTCGATCGCCTCGCGCTGGCAGAAGAAGTAGTGCCACTCCTCACCCTTCAGCTTGTGGTCCGTCTCGAACCAGAATTGCAGCAGCCGCCGCGTCGTCTCCGTCACGCCCGGATACCCCTGCGCGCGCCATCCGTCCACGTCCTTGCGGATGCCCGGCACGAACGCCGCCGCGCTTGCGCGCCGCGCCGACGGGATCTGATACGGCGGCAGGAGACGGCTCACGTCACGCCCTCACAGCTCCAGGAACTCGTCGACGGTGAGGCCCGCCTGCCTGACAATGGCCGCCACCGTGCCCTCCGGCAGGTCGCCGGGATGGCGGGGGATGGTGGTGCGCCGCCCGGTCTCCGGGTTTCTCCAGATCTGGTGGCTCCCTTCCGTTGCCGGTCAAAGAAGAACCCCGCGCGCCGCAACTTGCGGACGACGTCATCGGCCTTGAAGCCGGCGAGCCTGCCCATCAGGGGAGCGTGACCGGGATGCGCACGTCGCCCCGTGCGGCGGGGATGTCGCGCAGCGCGGGCGGCAGCTCGTCCCCGTGCTCCAGGTATGACTCGATGAGTCCGAGCGCTACGTCCTGGGCAATTTCGAGCGTCTCGGCGACCGTGCGCCCCTGGGCCACGAGGCCCGGGACGTCGTCGCTGGTGGCGAGGAAGCCGCCCTCGGGCAGCGGCTCGACGTGGATGTTGACGAGAACTTCCTTCATACCTGCACCTCCAGGAGCGCCGTGGTGTCATTGCCGAAGATGTCGACCACCTTGACGAGGATTTGCCGCTTGCCTGCGGTCGTGTACGTGTGCGCACCGCTCGTCAGTTCCAGTTTCGGCTCCTTGCGCGTGCGGTACGCCTGCCACTGGTTGTGGAAGACGTCGCCGTTGTACTCGAAATCCACCGCCCAGTAGTCGATCCAGTCGGACCACTTCTTCACCTTGTCGCCGACTTTCTCCCGGATGTAGTCGTCGATCGCGACGAGGAAGTCCGTCAGTTCGACGCGCACGGCTCGCCCCTGCTCGACGGCCGTCTTTGCCGCCACGTACGCGGCCTCGTAGAAGTGCACATCGCCCGCGGCCACCGCGCGCTTGTCCATCACCTCGTGCGGGATGTGGAACAGCCGCGCGGCGACGCCCGTCTGCTGTTGCAGCTCCAGCAGTCCGGTGTTGTTCAGCCCCATCTCCCACTCCCAGCCCAGCACATCCAGCGCCGTCAGGCCGTTCGCCTTGCACTCCTCCATCGCCGCGCGCACCTCGGCGATCGTCACCGGCGCGTCCGTCGCGCCGACGTGGACCATCGCCTCTCCCTTGCGCCCGTGCAGGTGTGTGAAGCCGACGACCGGCTCCGCGTGGTAGAGCTTCACGATGAACTGGAAGTACTCGTAGACCGCCTCGCCCGCGTTGATCCCCTGCCAGTACTTCCGCTCGTACCGCCCGACATTCAGAACTTCGAAGGGCTTGCAACCTTCGATGTCCAACAGCCGCTTGCGCGTCAGATGGACTCCGAACCGACCTAGATCGGAACCGATCCAACGACGGTTTAACCTCTCGGCGGCTACCATGGTGGTGCCGGAGCCAGCGAAGGCGTCGAGTACAAGCTCTCCCGGCTGCGTCACGCAGCGGACCACCAGTTCGAGGAGAAGCTCGGGTTTCTGCGTCGGGTACTCGGATCCTCCCTTCATCCGGCCAGCATTTGTCCAAATGTCTTGGAGCAAGATGCCCTTGTTCTCGTCTAGATAACGCTTCCGGCATCGCGCCGCTCCCTTTATCGGGTCGCGAAGGTACAGCTCGCCACGAGCCAGCGCCGCCTCCATTCCATCAAGGTCGTAGATCCACTCACGTTTTGGAGATGGCGTGGCTCCTCGCCACGTGAATTTCTTTTTCGGGTTACTTCCCTTCCACGTCGCGTCGTCGAGCTTGAATCGCCTGCCTTCTATCAGCTCCTGGCCCCTGTAATTAACGACGCGCCCGTCGGGCAGTTCGACCAGCGAGAATTCGCGCTCGCCCGCGTCACTGAGATCCTCCCGAACCTCATTTGGGTAGTAAGTAGGATCCCCACCCTTGGAGAACCAATAGATGTTGTCGTGGATGACGCCAAACCGCTTGACCGCATCGTTATGTGGGTCGTGCCGTTGCCAAACAACCTCGTTCTGGAACCAGTCCGGGAAAAGTTCATCGAGCACAGATCGCACTGAGTGCGCAACGCCGACGCCCACATGAACAAAGATGCTTCCTCGCGCGCGGAGGAGATCCTTCATGAGGACTAGACGTTCGTACATCATCTGCAAGTAGGTGGGGATGTCGAGTGTGTCACGATAGGCGATCTCCTCGATCACCGATTGATCTTTCGATATATCGGCGTCACCAACTCGCGCGGTGAAGGCGAAATCTTCCCCTTTTGCGAACGGCGGGTCGATGTAGATGAGGTCGACCTTGCCGGCGAGTGGTTCGAGGCCGATGGAGGGATCGCCTTCGATGAGCGACGACAGGACGTACTTGTTATCGCCCCAGATCAGCTTGTTGCGCCACGGCGTCTCGCCCGCGGCGTTGCCAAACAACGGGTCGGGGGGCAATTGCGGACCCGTGCGCATGAGGGGGCCGGCCTGCCGCGTCGCGCGCGACTCGTTGATGATCTCGACGCGCTGGAACGGCAGCGGCACGCGCTCGACCTCGCGCCGCTTGCCCTCCCAGACCAGCTCGACGCCGTTGTCCGCCATGCGCCTCTTCCCTCACATGATCAACGTCGGCCCATCATAGCGCGCGGACGGCGCGGCCGGGAGACCTCGGGAGCCCGCCGGCGATCTGCCATACTGCGGGGTGATGGTGCTGCCGCTGCTGGCTGCTTCGGACTGGGGGATCGCGGTCGCGCTCCTCGTCCTGATGATCGTGTTCCTGATCGTGGGGTTCGCGATCATCCAGGGGACGCGCGCGCAGTTGTACTGGCGCAAGCTGGTGGAGCAGGGCGACGTCACGGCGATCCAGGCGCTCGTCGGCGAGGAGGTGCAGCGCTGGAAGACGGCGCGCGCGCCACGCGGCATGGCGCCCTCGGTCTGGCACGGGGTGCAGGGCGCGGAGCTGCTCGAGGTGAAGCCGGACGGCGTGCGGCTGAGCGCGGCGGCGGAGGGGCAGTACGCGCTGGTGAGCGGCGAGCGGCGCGAGGTGAGCACGTCGCTCAAGGAAGGGATGAAGCTCACGGCACGGCTCGCGGAGATGGTGCTGTACGATATCCCCAACGTGAAGCTGGACTACGCGCAGGTCGACATCTACAGCACGTTTCGCGACGGCGCGGGCTCGGCCCAGCAGTGCATCATCTCCACCGTCGCCCGGCGCGAGGTGGCGGACACGCTGGACTGGGACGATCTGGATGCGGAGGAGATCGTGCGGGCGTTCGGCGGCCGCTTCCGGCTCGATGACCGGGGCAATGCGCTGCCGATCAACCCGGACGCGGCCGGGCCCAGCGGGGTGCCGGCGGCCTTCTACAAGGACGACGACTAGTGCCATACCAGGTTGAGCGCGCCGCCCGCCGGATGCTGGAGGATAGAAGGTGGGCGGTGGACGCCAGGAACCAGCACCATCTCGCTGTTCGATGCTTCCGCCTTCCATCCTCCACCTTCCAGTGCGGAGACGTATTGCGGCACATCACGTTGGAGGGGCACTCGTGCTGCGTTTCCTGACCGCCGGCGAGTCGCACGGCAAGGGCCTGATCATGGTGATCGAAGGCATGCCCGCGGACCTGGCGCTGACGGAGGACGAGATCGCGGTCGACCTGCGGCGCCGGCAGGGCGGCTACGGGCGCGGCCGGCGGCAGAAGATCGAGCAGGACCGCGCGGAGATCATCGCCGGCGTGCGGCACGGGCGGACGCTCGGGAGCCCGATCGCCCTGTCGATCGAGAACCGCGACTGGGTGAACTGGACCGAGGTGATGTCGGTCGGCGCGGCCGAAGGCGAGGTCGAGCGCGTGACGCGCCTGCGCCCCGGCCACGCGGACCTCGCCGGCACCCTGAAGTACGACTTCGACGACGTGCGGCCGGTCCTCGAGCGGGCGAGCGCGCGCGAGACGGCGGCGAGGGTGGCCGTCGGCGCGGTGTGCAAGCGGCTGCTCGCAGAGCTGGGCGTCAGCTTCCGCAGCCACACGGTGCGGATCGGCGCGGTCGAGGCCGTGGTGCCTGCGGACATCGACTGGGCGGCGGTCGAAGCGTCGCCGGTGCGCTGCGCCGACGCGGCGGGCGCGCAGCGCATGGTCGAGGCGATCGACGCGGCGCGGGACGCCGGCGACACGCTCGGCGGCGTCGTCGAGGGGCGCGCGGAGGGCGTGCCGGTCGGGCTGGGCAGCCACGTGCACTGGGACCGCAAGATCGATGGGCGGCTGGCGCAGGCGCTGATGAGCATCCACAGCGTCAAGGGCGTCGAGATCGGCGCCGGCTTCACCGCCACGCGGCTGACGGGCTCGCAGGTGCACGACGTGATCCTGCCGCGCGAGCGCTGGACGGGGCGGCCGTGGGCGCGCGCGACGAATCACGCGGGCGGCACGGAGGGCGGCATCACGGACGGGCAGGACGTCGTCGTGCGCGTGGGGCTGAAGCCGATCGCGACGCTGCCGCGCTCGCTGCCGTCGGCCGACCTGGCGACCGGCGAGGAGATCCCCGCCCACTACGAGCGCAGCGACGTCTGCGTCGTGCCGGCGGCCGGCGTCATCGTCGAGGCGATGATGGCGATCGTGCTGGCGCAGGCGGCGCTGGAGAAGTTCGGCGGCGACAACATCCGCGAGACCGTGCGCAACTTCCGGGCGTTCGAGGCGACGACGGGGCCGCGCGACCTGCGCGAATGACGGGACGACGTCAAACGGCAGACAACAGACGACGGACAGCGGACGACGGACGACAGAGAGCACACGAGAGATGCGGTTCGAGCAGATCTGGCTGACGGGATTCATGGGGACGGGCAAGTCGCGCACCGCGCGGCCGCTCGCCGCCGCGCTCGACTGGCAGGCCGTCGATCTCGATGAGATGATCGAACATGAAGCGGGGAAGCCCGTGGCGGAGATCTTTCACCGCAGCGGCGAGGCGGCGTTTCGCGCCATCGAGTCGCAAGCGATCGCGCGCGTCGCCGAGCTGGCGCACGTGGTCGTCGCGGCTGGCGGCGGCTCGGTGCTGGCGGAGGCCAACCGCGAAGCGATGCGCCGGCGGGGCTTCGTGGTCTGCCTCGATGCGACGCCCGAGACGATCGCGCAGCGCATCGTCAAGCCGGGCGGGCATATCTCCGAGCGGCCGCTGCTCGCGGGCGGCGACCCGCTGGCGCGCATCCGCGAGCTGAAGGCCGAGCGCCAGCCGCTGTACGAGCAGGCGGACCTCGTCGTCGCCACTGACGACCTGACGCCCGACCAGTGCACGCATCAGATCCTGACGGCGTTCCATGACCGGAGCACCCTCGCGGGCAGCGCGACGTGATCACGGTCGAAGCGCGCGCAGGGCGGTACGAAGTGCGCTGCCGCTGGGGCGCGCTCGACGGCCTCGGCGCGCGCACCGCGCCGCGGTGAGGCGTCGGAGACTCCTTCGGCGACTCGCGAGCGGCGCGCTGAACAACGTCCGCTTCCGCGACTTGGTGGACTTGGCTGAAGGGTTCGGATTCCGCGTCGTGCGCATCGAGGAGAGTCATCACGTCTTCACGCAGTCCGGTCTTGACGAGTTGATCAGCCTCCAGGATCACCGCGGCGAAGCGAAGCCGTACCAGATTCGGCAATTGCTCCGGCTCGTCGAGCGTTACAATTTGAAACTGAAGGACGACGCATGAGCGACTACCACATCAACATCTTCTACAGCGACGAGGACGGCGGCTACATCGCCGACATCCCGGATCTGCAGGCGTGTTCCGCGTTTGGGAGCACGCCGGAGCAGGCCCTGGCAGAAGTGGAGCAAGCCAAGGCGGCGTGGATTGCGGCAGCGCAAGAGGCCGGGAAGCCCGTGCCGAAGCCGCGCTACAGGCCGGTGATCTACCAGTCCGCGAACTGATCGCCAGCCGCGAAGTGCGGATGATAAGCATGATGATCACGGTCGAAGCGCGCGCAGGGCGGTACGAAGTGCGCTGCCGCTGGGGCGCGCTCGACGACCTCGGCGCGCTGATGCGCGAGGCCGGTCTCGCCGGCACGGCGTCGGTGATTACCGACGACGTCGTAGGGCCTCTGTACGCCGCGCGCGCCGTTGCATCGCTGGAGGGCGCAGGATTCGAGGCAGCGGTGCACGCGATCCCGGCGGGCGAAGCGAGCAAGACACTGGCGACCGTACAGCGCGTGTATGACTGGCTGGTGGAGCGGCGGGCGGAGCGCTCGTCGGCGGTCGTGGCGCTGGGCGGCGGCGTCGTCGGTGACCTCGCGGGGTTCGCCGCGGCGACGTACCTGCGCGGCGTGCCGCTCGTGCAGGCGCCGGCATCGCTGCTGGCGATGGTCGACGCGTCGATCGGCGGCAAGGTCGGCGTCGACCACGCGCGCGGCAAGAACCTGATCGGCGCCTTCTACGCGCCGCGGCTCGTCGTGCAGGACACGAGCTTGCTGGCGTCGCTGCCGCCCCGCGCGCTGCGCGAGGGCTTCGCGGAGATCATCAAGCACGGGCTCGTCATGGACGCGCCGATGCTCGACGTGCTCGAGCGCGACGCGGCGCGGCTGCTCGCCGTCGAGCCGGAGCTGACGACGGAGATCGTCGCGCGTAACGCCGCGCTCAAGGCGCAGGTCGTCTCCGGCGACGAGCGCGAGGGTGGCCGCCGCATCATCCTGAACTACGGACACACGGTCGGCCACGCGATCGAGGCAGCTACGGGGTACGACGCCATTCGCCACGGCGAGGCGATCAGCGCCGGCATGATGGCGGCGGCGGCGATCGGCGAGCGCGTCGGGCTGACGCCGCCGCACGTGCGCCACCGGCAGCGCGCGCTGTTCGAGCGCTACGGGCTGCCGCTGCGCCATCCGGGCGTCGACGCGGACGCGGTGTTGGCGGCGATGGCGCTCGACAAGAAGGTGGCAGCGAAGCGCGTGCGCTGGGTGCTGATCGAGGACTTCGGCCGCCCCGTCGTCCGCGATGACGTGCCGGAGGGCGTCGTGCGGGACGTGCTGGGCGAGCTGTTCGCGGCGTGACCCGCCGCTACCCCCTCGGACGCGGCCGGGGTCGCGTGCGGTGCTACAGCGCGACGTGCACCTTGATGGCGCCGGTGCGCTTGTCGTCGGCGGCGGCGTAGGCGTCGGCGATGCGATCGAGGGGAAAGCGGTGGGTGATCAGGCGGCGCAGCGACTCCGCGTGCCGGCGCATGATCTCGATGGCCAGCTCGTAGTCGGAGTGGCGGCCGGGGCGGCCGTAGCAGTTGGAGCCGAAGATGCGCGCCTCCTTGAGGAAGAAGAGGATCGGGTGGAGCTGGACCGGCTGCGTGAAGGCGCCGAGCACGCTGATGCGTCCGCCGACGCCGACGACGGTCAGCGCTTCCTGCAGCGTGTTCCCATGCCCGCCGACCGTCTCGACGACGATATCGGCGCCGCGCGCGGCCGCGGTGAGCTGCGCGACGCCCTCGGCGGTATCGGCGAAGACGCCGTCGGCGCCGAGCGCCTCCGCCATCGCGCGCTGGTGCGGGTGGCGGGCCGTGACGCCGACCCACGCCGCGCCCATGGCGCGCGCCGCCGCGACCGCCATCAGGCCGATGGTGCCGGCAC
>JAGWOC010000159.1 GCA_028872875.1 Chloroflexota bacterium
TGCGCCGACCACCGCGTCGCCCTTCGGGACGGCATCGGCCAGGGCTAGACGTCCTTCACGGGCTCAGCGGGCTGTAGAAGACCAAGCCGTTGCCCTTGTGGTCGTAGACCACGGCGCGGCGTTCGTGCGCGTCGTCGTATGGCCCTCTGACGATGCCGCCTCCGTTGGCCTCGACCGCTCGCGCGGCGGCGTCGACATCGGCGGTCTTGATGCCGACGACGACCTGCCCGGGGAGAGGGTGGTCTATCGCCGTCGCCAGCGCAATGGTGACCGATCCGCCGTCGAGAGCCGCGAAGTGGGCTCCGTCGCGAAACTTCAGCGGCATCCCGAGGACCTCGGTGTAGAACCGGATCGAGTCATCGAGGTCGTCGGTGGACAAGACGACCATACGGACGTCGTACTCGCTCAATGGTGTGCCTCCTTTGGACGGGTCTCCGAGGAACTCGCCGAGGCGAATCCCAACATGTTCGGGGCCGAGGGCCGGCGGAGGACCTTCTCGTCCGCCCAGACTGGCCAAAAAAACACCGTTCGCATCATCTAAATCATGCTAAGTTCACAAAAGAACGGAACACGATGGAAGGCGGCATGTCGTGGGACAACGGCGGCGGCAGGCAAAGCTAGACGATGCGGCGCGCAGGCGCGCCCGCCGGAGGCGGTTGCTGCTCCGGCTCGGCGGCGTCGCCGTCGTCGTGGCGCTCGTGGGCGGGATCGTGCTTCTTCGCGGCGGCAACCGGGCCGCGGCCGGAACGAGCTTCCAGATCCTCTCGCCGAGTGCGGGCGCGACCGTCGCCTCGCCCGTTCTGATCGACGTGGGACTCCAGGGGGCGCAACTCGGTGTGCCCTCGACCGGCCTCGACCATCTGCACGTCTCGATCGACGGCGGCCAGCCGATCGCGCTCTACCACGCGCCGGAGCTGACCGTGCCGCTCGCGCCCGGCGAGCACACCGTCGCCGTCCAGCTCGCCGACGCGGCACACGACGGCATCCTGCCGCCGCAGACGGTCACCTTCAGCGTCGGCGGCTGAGATGTCGGAGCGCCAGCCGACACTGCTACGACACGAGCGTCGCGCGCGGCTCGCGCACCTGCTGCTGGCGGTGCTCGTGCTCGCGCTCGTCGTCAGCGGCCTCGGCATGGGCGGCAGGCTGCCCGGATCGCTGACGGCGCTGCTGGGCGGCCACGAGCGGCTCGCCGCCTGGCACCGGCAGCTCGGACTCGTCTTCGGAGTCTGCTTCCTCACCCTGCCCCTCGTTGCCGGTGGGCGACTGCGGCAGATGCTCGTCGAGATGGTGCGCTTCCACCGCGACGAGCTGCGCTGGTTCTTTCCCTTCTTCCGCTACTGCCTCCGCCCGCACCGGCACGAACCGCCCCTCCATGACGGCCGCTACGACCCGGCGCAGCGGATCGTCTTCCTGCTCCTCGGCAGCTCACTGCTCGTCTGCACGCTCAGCGGCCTGGTCCTCTACGTCGCTCCGCCGCAGCAGACGCTCCTGCTGGGCTGGGCGATCCGCGTCCACGTCGGCGCATCGGTCGTCCTGATCGCCAGCGCAGCTCTGCACGTCCTCGCGGGCAGCGGACTGCTGCCCTCCCACCGCGGCGTCGCCCGCGTCATGTTCGGGGATGGACGGGTGCCGGTCGCGCTCGCCAGTCGGCTCTGGCCCGGCTGGACAGCGCGCCAGGTCGCCCCGAAGGAGCAGCGCGGCGCGCTCGTGAATCGGTCGAGCAGAAGGCCGAAGGGTGCCCTTGCACCCGCCGCGGTGAAGACCGCCACTGCTGCAGGCAAGAGCAAGTAGCTCGCAGA
>JAGWOC010000160.1 GCA_028872875.1 Chloroflexota bacterium
GCGACGCGCAACGCGTTGTCCTAGACTGCACTCGATGCCTACAGTAATCATCAGCGGGGCCGTCGCATTCCTGTTAACGTAGAAAGGAGAGTGAGGAAGGGGAAGGGTACGGGGCGACGAAGGATGTGGCGCCCGCGAGTTGTTGTTTTGTTGGTATTCCTACTTGTCCAGCGTTCGCTGACGCTCACGCCGTGGCGCACGCTCGCGTTCTGCTTAGACGGCGCTCGGCCCGGGGGCGGGGGCGGGCCCAGCGCTTGCGACGGCGGCGCCGGCCTTGGCCGCGAACGCCAGCTTGTACACGACCAGCGCGACGGCCGCAACGCCGGCGACGCCGCCGATCGTGCCGCCGACGATGGCGCCGATCGGCTTCGACGTGACCGAGCTCGACGTCGTCGCGCTCGCCGTCGGGTTGACGACCGGGTCGTACATGGCCGACACGAACGGGCCCGGCAGGCCGATGACCACCACCTGCGACTCCTCGACCGCGATGGGCGCGACGGTGGCGTTGGTCGAGAAGCTGACACGCGCCGACAGGTTGTCGACGGGCGAGTAGACGAACGACGTGTCCGCGACGAGCGCGCCGCTGCCGAGCTGCGTGACGCGGCGCACCGAGCCGCCGTCGCCGTGCTCCTCGCTCTCCTGGAAGTCGCCCGCGCTGACGTTCTGGCCGTAGGCGCGCACCGCCAGGTCGATGGCGAGCACCGGCTGGCCCGCCGCGACGGAGATGCCGTTCGTGTTCGTGTCGCCCGGCTCGCGCGTGGTGCCCATCGTCGGCGCCGCGAACTGGTAGTTCGACACGCCGACGTTGAACTTGAACGAGCCCGCCGCCACGCTGATCGAGCGCGACGCCGCCGCCGACGTGCTGTCGGTGCCGAACGCCACGACGCCGTCCTCGTTGAAGATGTACATGCTGAGCTCCACCGTCGGCGCGATCGACGGCGTGCCGTCCATCAGCGACACCTGCGTGACCGTGACCAGCGTCACGTTGAGCCCGAGCGCCGTGTTGTTCGCCGACGTGCCGCACGTCGTGGCGCCGGCGGTCGCGTTGCACGCCGTCGGCAGCCGGAACGTCGACGCCGCGGCGGTCGCCGGCACGTCCTCGCTGACCGTCACGCGCGTCAGCGCGCCCGTCGCGTCGACCTCGCGCAGGCGCGCGATGCTGATGCGGATGCACTGCGCGTCCGTCGTCGCGTTGACCGCCGCCGCCTGGCAGAAGTAGACCCAGCCCGCCGAGCCGTCGACCTTGATGCAGCCGCCGCCGCTCTGCGCGACGCAGTTGCGCGGCGAATCGTTGCCGTCGTCGGCGCTGACGACGCTGGCGCCCGCGCACGCGAGCGCGCACAGCACGAGCGCGGCGCACGCCGCGACCGCACCGGAGAAGAGCTTGCGCATCTTGCTTTTTTTGTCGTGGCTTGAAGGTAGTGGGTTGGTTGGTTGCCTCGGGATGGCGAGTAGCGTGTAGTGTGTGGTGACTGCATAGCGAGAGAGCGATCGATCACAGAAAAAAACCAACCGCGTATTCGCAGCAGCCGCGACGCGACGGAAAAAAACGCGACGTCATGATGAGACAAAGCAAGCAGCCCCGCCGGCGATTTGTGGTCAGCGATCAGCCCGTCAGCGCGCACACGATCACGCAGCTACAACAACACGCGCGGTGCGACAACTGGCGAAAACAAACAATCAAACCGACGCACGCCATGCGCGCCACGAGGCCGAGCCGCTAGCTTGCGGTGCACGCCCTTCGGGCCACGCCGGCTTCGTCAACGACGACCCACGTTC
>JAGWOC010000161.1 GCA_028872875.1 Chloroflexota bacterium
GCGGCGCGGCCGCGGCCGTCGCCTTCCCCTCTCCCGTCGCGATCTCCTTGAGGTCCGCGGGCATCTGCGGCAGCGGCTCCGTCTGGAGCGACAGCTCGCCGTCCTTCCGCCGCACGACGACGTTCACCTTCGCCCACTCCGGATCCGCCGTCGGGAAATCGTCGCGCGTGTGGCCGCCGCGGCTCTCCGTGCGCATGGACGCCGCGCGCGTGCAGACCTCGGACACGGTGAGCATCGAATCGAGGTCGAGCGAGAGGTTCCACGCGGGGTTGTACTTGGCGTCGCCGCGCGCGCTCACGCGCGAGAGGCGGTCGCGGTACGAGCGGACGCGCACGAGGGCCTCGTCGAGCTCGCTCTGCGTGCGGATGAGACCGACCAGATCCTGCATCGTGTCCTGCAGATCGCTCTGGATCGCGTAGGGGTCCTCGCCGTCCTGGCGCTCGAGCGGCGCGAGCATCCGCGCGGCGGCGGCGTCGAGATCGGAGGGATCGACCGCGCCGGGCGCGCGCTGCGCCGCGGCGAACTGCGCGGCGTGGAGGCCGGCGCGCCGGCCGAAGACGACGAGGTCCGACAGCGAGTTGCCGCCGAGGCGGTTCGCGCCGTGGAGCCCCGCTGCGCACTCGCCCGCGGCGAAGAGCCCGCGCACCGTCGTCGCGGCCGAGTCCGCTTCGACGCGGATGCCGCCCATGAAGTAGTGGCACGTCGGCCCGATCTCGAAGGCCTCCTTCGTGATGTCGACGTCGGCCAGCTCCTTGAACTGGACGTACATCGACGGAAGGCGCCTCTTGATGTAATCGGCGGAGCGGCGCGACGCGATGTCGAGCCACACGCCGCCGTGCGGCGTGCCCCGTCCGGCCTTCACCTCGGCGTTGATCGCGCGCGCGACCTCGTCGCGCGGCAGGAGGTCCGGCGTGCGCCTGTTGTTCTTCTTGTCCTGGTACCAGCGGTCGGCCTCCGCCTCGCTGTCCGCAGTCTCCGCTTTGAAGAACTCGGGGATGTAGTTGAACATGAACCGCTCGCCGTTCTTGTTCTTCAGCGTGCCGCCGTCGCCGCGCACGCCTTCGGTGACGAGCAGGCCGCGCACGCTGAGCGGCCACACCATCCCGGTGGGGTGGAACTGGACGAACTCCATGTCCATGAGGTCCGCGCCCGCCTCGAGGGCGAGCCGCAGCCCGTCGCCCGTCGACTCCCACGAGTTCGTCGTGACGCGCCACGAGCGGCCGGCGCCGCCGGTCGCGAGCACGATCGCCTTCGCCCGCAGCAGGATGAACCGCCCCGTCTGGCGCCAGTAGCCGAACGCGCCGGCGACGTGGCCGTCATCCAGGAGGAGCCGCTGGACGTTGCACTCCATGAGCACGTCGATCCCGAGCTCGACCGCACGGTACTGCAGCGTGCGGATGAGCTCGAGCCCGGTGCGGTCCCCGACGTGCGCGAGCCTCGCGTAGCGGTGGCCGCCGAAGTCGCGCTGGAGGATGAGGCCCTCGGGCGTGCGGTCGAACATCGCGCCCCACTCCTCGAGCTCGAGGACCCGGTCGGGGGACTCCTGCGCGTGGATCTGCGCCATGCGCCAGTTATTGAGGAGCTTGCCGCCGCGCATGGTGTCGCGGAAGTGGACGTCCCAGCCGTCCTCCGGCCAGACGTTCCGCAGCGCCGCCGCCATGCCGCCCTCGGCCATGACCGTGTGCGCCTTGCCGAAGAGCGACTTGCACACGATGGCGGTCTTCGCGCCCTGCGCCGTCGCTTCGATCGCGGCGCGCAGGCCGGCGCCGCCGGTCGC
>JAGWOC010000017.1 GCA_028872875.1 Chloroflexota bacterium
AGCGTCATCGGCGAGACCGAGCCGTTGGTCTGCACGATGATGTAGGTGTTGCCGACGTTGCCGGTGTCGAGGTTGATCTGGCCGCCGCTGGCGGTCTGGACCGCGGTCAGCGTCGACCCCAGCAGCGTCTGCACGCCAGCCGGTGTCCACGTCGGAGCCGTACCGATGACGGCGGTGGCGACGTTCGCGTTCACCACCCAGACGGTGGCCGGGGCTGCGGAGGCCTGCGGGGCCGCCAGGCTCCCGAATCCGGCGATGCCCAGCGCGAGCGCCGCCACCGCCAATACGATCTTCTTCAACGGCGGAACCTCCCCACTGCTCGGGGCACGGCTCATCTCAGGCCGGACGCCAGTGCCCGGCGTGCACGCGGGTACCGTGCATCGGTGCGACCGCGATCATATGCCCGGGAGCGACGGATTACAAGCCATGAAATGTTGACAGAATACTCACGACCTGCCGGCCCGTGACCTCGCCGCTATCGCAGGTGCGGCGCGATCCCTCGCGTTTCGAGCCGCGTCTTGTACACCGACGTCCGCGCCGTGATGAACAGCGTCGAACCGTCCTCGCCCCAGGCGCAGTTCGCCGGCGACTGCGGGCAGTCGATGACGCCGAGCGGAGCACCGTCCGCCGCGAACACCTGCACGCTGCCGGCGCAGACGTAGAGCCGCCCTTCGCGGTCGAGCTTCATCCCGTCCGGCCGCCCCTCTTCCCGCATCTCGGCGAACACCCGCCCGGCGCCCAGCGAGCCGTCCGCCGCCACGTCGAACGCGCGCACGTGGTGGCGTGCGGTGTCCGCGACGTACACCGTGCGCTCGTCGACGGAGAACGCGAGCCCGTTCGGCTTCTCGAAGTCTGTGACGAGCGGCCGCAGCTCGCCCGCCGGCGACAGCGTGAACACGGCGTTGTACGGCAGCTCGCGCTCCGACTCGTCCTTCAGCCCGTAGGGCGGGTCCGTGAAGAAGACGCGCCCGTCCGAGCGCACGACGATGTCGTTCGGGCTGTTGAGCCGCCTGCCATCGTAATGCGTGGCGATTGGCTCGATGCGCCCGCCCCGCTCGCGCCCGACCCAGCGGCCGTCCTGCATGCACACCAGCAGGCGGCCTAGCAGGTCGAGCGTCATCCCGACGGGCCCGTCGCCCGCCAGATCGCGGTACGTGCCGAGCGCGCCATCGCGCACCTGGCAGATGCGGCCCCCCGGCGTGTCGCTGAAGAGCAGGGAGCCGTCCGGGTGCCAGAGCGGCCCCTCGGTGAAGCCGAGGCCCTCGGCGACCAGCTCCCAGGCGTCGGGCGGCGTGATCGCCGCGAGGCCATCGTCGAAGCGCACGTCCGGCATGGCACCCTCCCGCGCGTCAGAAGTCGTCCGGCGTGAACGGCGCGTAGCTCGTCGCGAAGATGTCCGTCGCCGCGGCGATCGCGGCGTCGCTCCGCGCGCGTACCTGGCCGACGCGCACCGCGTCCGCGGGCCTCGTGAAGCCGTTATAGATCGGCGCCAGCGCGCGCGCGTCCATCTCCAGTTCCGGCTCCGCGTCGGTGCGCTCCGCGGAGATGCGCCCCTCGCCGGCCTCGATCCGCCAGGTGCCGGCGTTCCACGGCGCGGCGTCGTCCGTCAGCGCCAGCGTGATGCCCTTGCCGGAAGCCTGCGGCAGCGCCGGCCGCGCCTCGAGCGCGCGCTGGACGTCGACCAGCCGCAGCATGAGGCCGTTCCACGCGCCGGCCGGCTCCGCGAAGTGCGCCGGCTCCTGGAACGCCGCCGCGAACGGCTCATCGGTCGACGCCAGCATGACGATACGCGTCGCCAGGTCGTGGCCCAGCAGGTACGCCAGCAGCGCCGCGTACGCCTCCGCGTCGAGCGCCACCCAGTCGCTGACGCGCAGGGTAGTGTCCGGGACCGGCGATGCCGCCGCGTGCTGCATCGACGAGCGGTAGACGGCGTATCCCCGCGGCTCGCCGCGCGCGTTCGACCAGATCACCGCGTCCCGCGGGTCGCCGCGCCAGGTCGCCAGCACCTGCGTCCGCCACCAGCGCTCCGGCCGCACGAGGCCGCCGTTGCGGCGCGCCATGTGCTCCGTGTAGAGCGCCTCGACCTCGCGCCAGCCGCCGGCGTCGACGCGCCGGTACGTGCCCTTCGGCGCCCCCAGGCGCGGCGCGCTGACTTTCGGCGGGAAGGCATAGCTCACGATGCGGCTCGCGATCTCCCAGCCGTAGCGCCGGTACAGCGAGTAGTGCGGCGTGTACAGCGCCGAGAGCGGCTGCCCGGCGTCCCGCATCGAGGCGAGGCTGTAGCGCAGCAGCCCGCCGGCGACGCCGCCGCGGCGCCGCTCCGGCAGCGAGCTGACGGAGGCGACGCCTCCGAGCGGGATGCTCGCGCCGTTGAGGTACATCTCGAACGGGATCACGGTGAGCCCGGCGACCATCTCTTGCCCGTCGAACGCGCCGAGGCACCAGTCGCGTTCGTACCAGCGCTCGCGCCGGGCGATCGCGTCGTCGTCGTGCGGGCTGCCGTTGAACGCGTACTCGGCGATGCGCGAGTGCGCGCGCAACTCGTCGTCGCTCCGCAGTCTGCGGTACTCGATGGTCATCGGATGATCCTACCGGATGCGGCGCCGGCAACGGAGCGTGGGGCTGGCTCCGGCCCTCCCAGCCCCGGGTCCCACCTCCAACGTCACCACGGGACGCCACGGCTCTGCCGCGCGCAGGCGACGCGCCCTGTCCGCGTCCGAGGGTGTGTGGGTGACTACCGGCCGTCCGCGGCCGCCGCGCGCCGGCTGTCGATCTGGCGCGTGACGGCGATGATGCCGCGCACCGCCTCCAGCTTCGTCATCAGCCGCGTGAGCTGCTGGATGCCGGTCGTCTCGAGTGTCAGGAACACCGATACCGTGCGGTCGCCGTTTTCCTGCGTCCGCACGCCGACCATGTTCACCTTCTCGTCCGCGATCATCGTCGATACGTCGCGCAGCAGCCCCACGCGGTCCCACGCCTCGATGTGCACCGCCACCGGGTACATCTGCCCGCTGCGTCCCCACTCGACGTCGACCAGCCGCTCCTTCTCGTCCTCGTGGAGCACGTTGTAGCAGTCCTCGCGATGGATGGTGACGCCGCGGCTGCGCGTCACGTAGCCGATGATCCGGTCGCCCGGCACCGGGTTGCAGCAGCGCGCGATCTGCGTCAGGAGGTCGCCCGTGCCAAGCACCTGGACCGTCGAGCTGTAGATGCGCGGCTGCGGCCCCTGCGTTGCCGGCAGTTCCGGCTCCTCGTCCTTGTGGATCAGTGGTGCCAGCCGCGCCGGGATGTGCGCCGAGGTCACGCCGCCATAGCCGAGTGCCGCGAGGAAGTCGTCGAGCGTCTCGTACTTGAAGATCTTCAGCACCTCGTCCTGGCACTCGCCCAGCGACAGGCCGATGCGCCGCAGCTCCTTGTCGATGATCTCGCGGCCGCGCTCGATGTTCTCCTCGCGCTCCTGGCGCTTGAACCACTGCCGGATCTTCTCCCGCGAGTGGTTGGTCTTGACGTACCCGAGGTTCGGGTTCAGCCAGTCGCGCGACGGTCCCCGCGAGCTCTTGCCGCCGACGATCTCGACGACGTCGCCTGTCTTGAGCTGATAGTTCAACGGCACGAGCCGTGCGTTCACCTTCGCGCCGACGCACTTGTGCCCCAGCTCCGTGTGCACCCGGTACGCGAAGTCGATCGGCGTTGCCCCGGCGGGCATCTCCTTGATCTCGCCTTTCGGCGTGTACACGAACACCTGGTCGCGGAAGAGGTCGGTCTTCACCGACTCGACGAACTCCTCCGCTTGCGACATGTCGCGCTGCCATTCCAGCAACTGCCGCAGCCACGACATCCGCTCCTCGTAACGGATGTCGCGCCGGCCGCTGCCATCGCGGCCGCCCTCCTTGTAGCGCCAGTGCGCCGCCACGCCGTACTCCGCGAGCTGGTGCATGTCGTGGGTCCGGATCTGCACCTCCAGCGGCCGCGCGCCGATCGACATGACGGTCGTGTGCAGCGACTGGTAGAGGCTCTCTTTCGGGCTGGCGATGTAGTCGTCGAACTGGCCGGGCATCGGGTGCCACAGGCCGTGCACGACGCCCAGCGCGTTGTAGCAGTCGCTCACCGTGTTGACGACGACGCGCAGCGCCAGCAGGTCGTAGATCTGCTCGAAGCCCTTGTGTTCGGCCGCGTACTTGTCCGCCTTCTGCGCGATGGAATAGATGTGCTTCGCCCGCCCCTTGACCTCCGCCTCGACCCCCTGCTTCTCCAGCTCCTCGCTCAGGATGCGCTCGACCTGCGCGACGTAGCGCTCGCGCACGGCGCGCTTCGACTGGATGAGCTTCGCGATCTGCCTGTAGCGTTCCGGGTCGAGATAGCGGAACGCCAGGTCCTCGAGCTCCCACTTGAGCTGCCAGATGCCGAGCCGGTTGGCGAGCGGCGCGTAGATCTCCATCGTCTCCTGCGCCGTGCGCAGGCGCTTCTCCGGCGGCTTGGCGTCGAGCGTGCGCATGTTGTGGAGCCGGTCGGCGAGCTTGATGATGACGACGCGGATATCCTCGGCCATCGCCAGGAACATCTTGCGCAGATTCTCGGCCTGCAGCGCCTTGTCACCCGGACGCTCCCCGGGGGCGAGCCAGGCGATCTTCTCCAGCTTCGTCGCGCCGTCGACGAGCTTCGCGACCTCGGGCCCGAAGCGCTTCGCCAGCGCCTGGTTCGGGACGCCGCAGTCCTCCTGCACGTCGTGCAACAGCGCTGCCGCCACAGCCGCGCCGTCGAGCTGCAAGCCCGCGACGGTCATCGCCGCGTCCAGCGGGTGCACGATGTACGGGTCTCCGGTCAGACGCATCTGGCCGGCGTGCGCCTCGGCCGCGAAGGCGTACGCCTCCTCGACCAGCCGAACCGAGTCGGGCGGCAGGTACTCCGAGACCCTGTCGATCAGCGGCCGGACGCTCGGCGCCGTGCGCGCCGCCGCCCGCTTGTGCGTGGCCGTATCCATCAATTGAGTATATACCGTCGCCTTTCGCGCGATTCCGCGACCGGCGCGGCTGCTGCTATCCTGCCCGCACCGATGCCACCCGAGACGCAGCCCGAGCAGCCGCGCAAGTACGCCGCGCCCCGCGGCACCAGCGACCTCCTCCCCGAGGACTGGCCGTACTGGCGGTACATCCGCGATACCGGCGAGCGGGTCTGCGAGCTGTTCGGCTACCGCCGCATCGAAACCCCCCTGTTCGAGGACGCGGGCGTTTTCCTCCGCACGGCCGGCGCCGGCACGGACGTGGTCGAGAAGGAGGCCTACATCTTCGAGGACCGGGGCGGCGACCGCCTCGCCCTCCGGCCCGAGGGTACGGCGGCGGTGATGCGCGCCTACATCGAGCACGGCATGTCGAGCCAGCCGCAGCCGGTGCGGCTGTACTACATCGCCCCCAACTTCCGCTATGACCGCCCGCAGGCCGGGCGCTACCGCCAGCACACCCAGCTCGGCGTCGAGGCCGTCGGCGAGGCCGAGCCGCTCATCGACGCCGAAGTCATCGACCTCCAGGCGACGTTCTACCGCCGCCTCGGCCTGCGGGGCGTCACACTGAAGGTCAACACGATCGGCGACGCCGCCTGCCGCCCGGCGTACATCGAGGCCCTGCGCGCCTACTACCGCCCGCGCCTCGACGCCGTCTGCGCCGATGACCGGATGCGCTTCGAGAAGAACCCGCTGCGCCTGCTGGACTGCAAGGAGGAGCGCTGCCAGCCGGCCATCGCCGGCGCGCCGAGGCTCCGCGACTACCTGTGCGACCCCTGCCGCCTGCACTTCGAGCGCCTGCTGGCATACCTTGCGGCCCTCAGCATCGTCCACACGGTCGATGAGCGGCTCGTGCGCGGCCTCGACTACTACACGCGCAGCGTCTGGGAGTTCCACCCCGCCGAGGAGGGCGCCCAGAGCAGTATCGGCAGCGGCGGCCGCTACGACGGGCTGGTCGAGCTGCTGGGGGGGGCGCCGACGCCCGGCGTCGGCTTCGGCAGCGGCATCGAGCGGCTGATCCTCAACCTGAAGCGGCAAGAGGCGGCGGTGCCGCCGGCCCTCGCGCCGGCGCTGTACATCGCCCACCTGACGCCGGAGGCCGCCATCGAGGCGCTCCGGCTGGCCGGCGCCGTGCGCGCCGCAGGGGCGGAGGCGATCGTCGGGCCGGAGGGGCGCAGCCTGAAGGCGCAGTTGCGCCACGCCAACGCGCACCGGGCCCGCTACGTCGCGATCCTCGGCGCCCGGGAGATTGCGTCGGGCGAGGTCACCCTGCGCGACCTCGAGGATCACAGCGAGCGGCGCCTGCCGCTGATGGACCTTGCCGGGGCCGTCGCGCCCCACGCCTAGCCCGGGCCGGCACGGAATCCCGCGCAAATGGATCGGATACGAGCGAGAATATTCTTGTATGTCAAGTAGTGCTGGTTGACAATGGCTCGCTTTCGTGGCATCGTCGTACCAGGCCCCAGACACTTCTCGCCCCCGCACGGAGCGTAGGGGTTGTCCCGGCAAGCAGGCGCGCCCCGCGGGTGCCACCGCGGAGCGCGCGAACAGCGGAGTCCGATTCAGGCCGGTGCCGCTGCCCCTCCATTGTACCCGTGTGCAACGCAGGCCGCAGCTTCCTCATGTCGGACTCCTGGCCGAAAGGAGGTGGCCCGCAGGCAACGACATGCCCGGGCGCGCCGGCTGGCGCGCCGCGGAAGATGATTCGCTGTAGCAGTACAGGAGGCTGCCATGAAGCGCATCGCGCTCGCGCTCTTCGCCATCGCCGGGGTCGTCGCCGCCGGCTTCTTCGCGACCAGCGCCTACTTCACCGACACGATCAACCAGAACAACTACACATTCACGACGGGCAGCGCCGCCCTCAGGTTCGCGCCGTGCCCGGGGCTCGCCACGGACTGCTCGGGGGTCACGGCGAGCCTGCACGACTACACGTTCAGCACGTCGCAGCTCACCGGCCCCGGCAAGACCGACAGTAGCTGTCTGGTCATTCAGAACACCGGTGACTACCTGCTGCACCTGACGTCGAAGCTCACGGTGGTCTCGGCCAGTCCGGACGGGATGCAGGACGCGTTCCAGGTGAGCGCGGCGGCATCGGCGACGGCGCTGTGCAATCCAACGGCCTGGTTGTACGCGCCGCAGAGCGCACGGAACGCCGCCGCCGCGGGCGATGTCGTCATCGGCAGTCTCGCGCCCGGCGCCAGGATGTACGTCATCCTCGGCAATGCGTGGGACAGCACCGGCAACCAGAACGGGCTGCAGAACGGCACGCTCAAGCTCAACACGTCCGTCACCGGCAAGACGGATTAGCGCGACCTTGAGAGGGGGCGCGCCGCGCCCCCTCTCAAGGCGCTGGTCATGCGCATGATGCAACGGCGGACGGCACGATGGCTGTGGAAGGCGGCGCTGGCGCTGCTCTGGGGCGTCCTGCTGGGCTTTCTCGCGCTCCTCGTGCTGCCGCGCATCACGCCGTTCCAGATCCTCATCGTCCGCGGCGGCAGCATGGCGCCGACGATCGGACGGGGCGCCATCGTGATCGTCGATACCCGCGCCCGCACGCCGCGGGTCGGCGACATCGTGTCGTTCCACGAGCCGCCCGGCGTCCTCGTCACCCACCGGGTCGTCGCGCTGCGCAACGGCGGCTTCATCACGCGCGGCGACGCCAACAAGACCGACGACCCGATCGTCCGCGCACCGGCCGACGTCGTGGGCACGGAAGACCTCTCGCTGCCGTACCTCGGCTACGTGCTCTACGTGCTGGAACGCCCGCTCGTCTTCGTCCTGCTGCTCGGCGCCACGGGCGGCTATCTCGTGCTCGGCGAGCTCGCCGTCATCTGGCGCGAGGTCCGCAGGCTCCGGACGGGCGCGGGCGGGGCGCCGCGCGATGCGTAGGTGGCTCGCCCTGGCAATCGCCTCCTGCGCAGCGATGGTGCTGCTGGGCATCCACGCCACGTCTGCGTACTTCACCACGTCCGTGGGCGTCACGTCGTCGTTCGTCGTACGCTTCCCCGTGACGCCGGACGACCACGCGACGCCGACGCCCGGCGCCTCGCCGGACGATGGTGCGACCCCGTTGGCGACGGTAACGCCGTCGGCCACGCCAACGCACGAGTCTGAGCGCACCCCGGCCGCAAGCGCGACGGCCACGATGTACAGCGTGCCGAGCGTGACGCCGACGCCTGCCGAATGCGAGGCCGACGACGCGCGCCTCGTGTTCGGTGCCGACGTCGTCCGTGCGAGCGGCGATGGCCCGCTCAGCGGCACGATCGCGCTCCGCAACGAAAGCACGCGCTCCAGCGCCGTCTACGTCTCGCTCGGCCTGCGCACCGGCGGCGGCGCCGGGTACGTCGACCACGTGTCTTTTGGCAACGGCCAGGTGTGGGCCGTGGACGGGCGGCCATCGTACACGCTCTACTTCATCGGCAACATGACGCCGCGTGCCTCGGTGGAGGTGGCCTTCGTGGTCTCCATGAAGCCGTCGTGGCGCAGCGGAGCGGCGGCAGGCGCCGCGATCGACCTGTCGGTCGCCAGCGCCCGCTGCACGCGGGAGTCATCGGCGCAGGCGTCGGTCGTGCTCGCGCGGATCGCGAAGAGCGCCGGCATCGAGCCTGGCGCGACGGTGACCGGCACGCCTGCGCCGTCTGTCACGCCGACGCCGACGGTGACCGGAACGCCTGCGCCGTCTGTGACGCCGACGCCTGCGGCGACCGGCACGCCTGCGCCGTCTGTCACGCCGACGCCGACTGCAACCGACGCGCCTGCGCCCACGGTGACGCCGACGGCGACCGATACGCCTGCGCCCACTGCCCGTGCGTCCGTACCCGATTCCACGCCCGCCGCCGCGAGACCCGAGACGCCGACGCCGGCAGCCGATCGTGCCCCGATCGCGAGCGCCGCCCCAACCCCGTTCCGCGGATAATCTCCCTGCGCGGTGCTATGCTGCGGTTGTCCGCCAGACCCGCGCCCGGCGCCCGTTGACCGAAGACCGGCACCATGCCCGACATGCTCGTGCGGCTCTACGACCTGCCTGACCCGGCGCCCTACGACCGGCGGACGGAAGCGGCGGGCGTGCGCGTCCGCCGTCTCGACGCCTGGGACCGCATCCCCCTGCAGCGCTGGGTCGGCGAGCGCTTCGGAGAGAACTGGGCCTCCGAGGCTGACTTCGCCTTCTCCCACGGTCACCCGATTACCGGCTTCGTGGCGATCAAGGATGGCCAGATCGTCGGCTTCGCCGTGTACGAGAGCAGCCGCCGCGGCTTCTTCGGCCCGACCGGCGTCCGCGAGGACATGCGCGGCAACGGCACCGGCGCCGCGCTGCTCTTCCGCTGCCTCGAGGGCCTGCGCGACCTCGGCTACGCCTACGCGATCATCGGCGGCGTCGGGCCGGCGGCGTTCTACGAGAAGGTGTGCGGGGCGGCGGTCATCCCCGGCAGCGAGCGCTCGGTGTACGGCGAGCTGTACGAGGAGATGCGCGCCCGCGCCCGGCGCCAGGTCTGACGCGCCGCCCCGCCGCGATGCTACAATGGAGCGAGGACGAAGCCCCCTCGGTGCAGGGGGCTTCATGGTGTGAGACATGTTCGACCGGCTCGGGGCCATTGAACAGCGCTACGACGAGCTGACCGCCGAGATGGCGCGGCCCGAGGTCAGCGGCGACTACGAGAAGCTGCAGGCCATCGCGAAGGAGCGCGCCTCCCTCGAGCAGGTCGTGGAGCTCTACCGCGAATGGAAGGCGAACGGGCGGGCGCTCGATGACGCCCGCGCGATGCTGTCCGAGCGCGACCCTCAACTCGCCGCCCTCGCCCGCGAGGAGTTCGACGCCCTCACCGCCGCGCGCGCGGCACTCGAATCGGACCTCAAGCGCGCCCTCGTCCCGAAGGACCCCCGCGACGACCGCGACGTGATCGTCGAGATCCGCGCCGGCACCGGCGGCGACGAGGCCGCGCTCTTCGCCGCCGACCTCTACCGGATGTACACCCGCTACGCCGACCGCCGCGGCTGGAAGGTCGAGTTGCTTTCCCTGAACGAGATCGGCATCGGTGGCATCAAGGAGGTGGTGTTCGAGGTGCACGGCGCCGGCGCCTACTCGCGCCTCAAGTACGAGAGCGGCGTCCACCGCGTGCAGCGCGTGCCCGCGACCGAGGCCCAGGGCCGCATCCACACGTCCACCGCGACGGTGGCCGTCCTGCCCGAAGCCGAGGACGTGGAGGTCGACATCAACGAGTCCGAGTTGCGCATCGACATCTTCCACTCCGGCGGTGCCGGCGGCCAGAACGTCAACAAGGTCGCGACCGCCGTCCGCATCACGCACCTGCCAACGGGCATCGTCGTCGTCTGCCAGGACGAGCGCTCGCAGCTCAAGAACCGCCTGAAGGCGATGGCCGTACTGCGCGCCCGCCTGCTCGACCAGAAGCAGTCCGCGCAGGCCGAGGAGATCGCCGGCACCCGCAAGCAGCAGGTCGGCGGCGCCGAGCGGTCGGAGAAGATCCGGACCTACAACTTCCCCCAGGACCGTCTCACCGATCACCGCATCGGCCTTACGCTCCATAGCCTGCCGCGGATCATGGACGGTGAGATCGATGGCATCATCGACGCTGTCTCGGCGCAGGAACAGGCACGGGCGCTCGAACAGGCCGACGGACAGGGCCCGCGCCCCCCGGGACGCAGCGAAGCGCTCGCCCGCTGACGGCATGCCGCAACCGCGCGCCGCCCGCCACCGGCTCGAGATCGAGTTCTGCACGGCCTGCAAGTTCCAGGGACGCGCCTTCTGGCTCGCGCGCGAGCTCCTCGACCAGCGTCCCGACCTGGCCGACGAGATCGTCCTCGTCCCGTCGTCCGGCGGCGTCTTCGCCGTCCGCTACGACGGCCGGACGGTCTTCGACTACGCGACGGCCGGGCGCTTCCCCGAGCCGAAAGAGGTGCGCGAGGCCGTGCTCGCCGCCAGCGGCCGCCCGCCGACGCCGAAGCCCCATTGAGCGGCACGACGCGCGCTGCCACGGCCGCCTTGGCTCTTTCCGAAGCCACTGAGCAGCTTTGCGCAGCCTCCGTCGCGGATGCGCGGCTCGAGGCGGAGCTGCTGCTCGCGCACGCCTGCGGCATCGACCGCGCCCACCTGATCGCCCGGCTGAAGGACCCGCTGAAACCCACAACTATCGCGGCGTTTCGCCGCCTGCTGGCGCGGCGGCTGGCCCACGAGCCGCTCGCCTACATCACCGGCTGCCGCGAGTTCTACGGCATCGATATCCTGTGCGGCCCGGCGGCGCTGGTCCCGCGCCCGGAGAGCGAGCTGCTCGTCGACCTGGCGCTCGCGGAGGTGCGGGCGCGCGGCGCCGCGCTCCGCATCGCCGATGTCGGCACCGGCAGCGGCGCCATCGCCTGTGCGGTCGCGGCGCACGCCGCGGCGGCGCGCGTCTGCGCGGTCGACGTGTCGTCCGCCGCCCTGGCGCTTGCCTGCCGGAACGTTGAGGCGCTGGGCCTCGGCGGGCGGGTCGACGTCGGGCAGGGCGACCTGCTCGGCGGGCTCGGCGCGCTCGACGTGGTCGTGGCGAACCTGCCCTACGTCAGCGAATCCGAGTGGTGCGGGCTCCAGCCCGAGGTGCGCGACTTCGAGCCGCGAGAAGCGCTCGTGGCCGGGATCGCCGGCACGGAGCTGAACGCGCGGTTGCTCGCCCAGGCGCCGGCGCACCTCGCGCGGGGCGGCCTGCTGGCGCTGGAGATGGGCCCCACGCACGCCAGGGCGCTCAGCGCCGTCGCGCGCACGCACTTTCCCGGCGCTTCTGTGTCGGTTATCAAGGATCTTGGCGGGCACGACCGCGTGCTCCTCGTGCGGCAGGGAGAGGAGGCGAGGTGGCGGACAACGACCTGAGCGCGGCCGTCGAGGCGCAGGCGCGGGCGCACCTGGCCGGCGACGCGCCGCGTTTCGCATCGCACATGACGCCCGCCGCGCTCGTCGAGCTGGGGCGCAGCGCGGTCGCCGTACGCGGCGTACGCCCGAAGCGCTACCGCGTTCTCGACATAACGTCAGACGGTGACGACGGCGCCTCTGCCGTGCGCTACGAGGGCGCCGGCAGCTACGTCGTCCGCCAGCGCTGGCAGCGCACCGCCGCCGGCTGGAAGGCCGTCGCGGCGGAGCATCCGCCCGAGCTGGTCCGGCGGCCCTGGTGGCGGCGCCTGTTGCCGGGCGGCGCGCCCGCGGAGGCGCCACCGCGGCGGGAGCTGCGCTGAGCCCGGCGCTGGCCGGCCGGGACCCCGACCGCCCCATCGTCGTAGCGAAGGAGCTTCAGCTCCGTTTTCCGCTGTGGCGCCCTGCCCCGCAACGGACAGGCTCTCGTAGGATGGGGGCTGTGCAGCCCGCGCGGGACTGGGCGCCGACCCTCCGATGCGGGCCCGTCCGGGGCGCCGTCCTGCGCCCTGCCGTGCTCCGGCCGCCAGCACCCCGGTACCGGGTCGGCGAGAAGGCCGCCCGTCAGGTGCAGAACCCAACCTGCTACCGTCTGCTACCGGCGCTCTCGCTGCCGATAATTCCGATGTGAAATGGGAGACCAGCGTCCCTGAGGTGGATCGCGACCAGGTGCGCCGCGCCGTCGTGCTGGCGCGCCTCGGCGGACTTGCCGTGATGGTGGTCCTCGTCGTCGGCGGCCTCTACATACACCGCGGCGACCTGACGTCGCCTGCCGCCGCCTACCAGTTCGCCACGATCGTGGTCGGCGGCATCGCCTTCATCGCCCTCTCGACGCTCGCCCGACTCGCCCACGCTGGCGTCATCGAGCGCAGCCTCGACACCGTCCGTAGCCTGACCGACCAGTTGCGCGAGATCGCCGAGCGGGACCCGCTGACCGGCCTGTTCAACCTCCGCGCCTTCCAGCAGCGCCTCTCCGACGACCTCGCAGCGGCAGCGCGGGAGGGTACGCCGGTGAGCCTGGTGATCGCGGACCTCGACAACTTCAAGGTGCTCAACGACTCGTTCGGCCACCCGTTCGGCGACGAGGTGCTGCGGCGCACGGCGCGCGTCTTCGAGCGTCAGGACGGCGCGTGTGCCTGCGCCGCGCGTCTGGGCGGCGACGAGTTCGCGCTCGTGCTTCCCGGCATGACGCGCGATGACGCCGTCGAGGCGGCCCGCAGGATCCAGCGAGAGCTCGAGGAGGTGCGCGTCGACGCGCGGCAGTCCGCGACCCTCGGCAGCTTCGGCATCGGCACGTTCCCGGAAGACGGCGACACGGTCCAGTCGCTCTTCGCGGCGGCCGACGGGCGCATGTACAGCGAGAAGCACCGTCGCAAGGCGGAGGCGCTGTCGTCGCTCGCCGGCGCCTCCCGCAAGTTGTTCGTGGGAGTCGGCCGGGCGATGCGCCCCGACCGGCCCACGGACCAGATCCTCGCGGAGATCGCAGCTTCGGCGCGCGAGCAGTTCGCGCTCTCGCTGGCCCGCGTGTACGTCGATGGGACGGTCACGCATCCGCCGATCGTCGCCACTGTGGCCACGTCCCCGGAGGTCGAGGCAGCCTGCCGGAGCGCGGGCCGGCTCGATGCGGCCGGCCTTGCCGCCCTGCTCCCTGGGCATGCCTGGATCATCGATACGCCGATCCCGGGCGAGGTCGACAGCGTCGGCAATCTGCTGCTCGCGGGCGAGCCGGATACCTCTTCCCGGCCGGACACGCCCGTGGTGCTGGCGCTGGCGGACCTCGTGCAGGCGGTCGTTGCCAACGGGCGCGCGCACGTCGACGCCGCGCGCGCGGGCCGCGAGCGTGACATCCACGTCGAGTTGGCACAGGTCCTCGCCGGCAGCGGCAGCCTGTACGGGCGTCTCGCCCTCGTGGTCGAAAAGGTCGCGAAGCTAATTGGCGCCGTCACCGTATCGATCGAGGGCCTTTCACCGGACGATACCGACAGCAACGCCTACAACCTCCTCTCCGGCGCCCCGCCCGAGATCCTCCACGTCTGGCAGGAGGTGCGCATGACCGAGCAGGGGCGCGCGCTCATCCAGCTCCTCGCCGACGAGGCGCCGTGCGTCCTGCGCGACCCCGCGAACGACGAGCGCATTCCCGCCGCCGAGCGCGAGCTGATTCGGGACGCATCGATCACCGCGGTCGCCGTCGTGGCGATCCGTTTCGACGGGCAGGTGCTGGGCATCCTGAGCGGCGCGAGCGAGCAGGGCGAAGCGCAGGCGGCCGGCTGGCTGCCGGTACTGACGTCGATCGCGGACCGTCTGGCGCCGGTGATGAAGGTCGCGTTGCTGCGGGACGAGCTCGAAGCGTCGTACCGCCAGCTCGAACAGTCGAGCCGCGCCTCCCTCGCCCGTCTCGCCGACGCCGCCGAGGCGCGCGACCCGCACACCGGGGGCCACCTCCGCCGCATCCGCCGCTACAGCTTCGCCCTCGCCCGCGAGGTGGGGCTGTCCGAGGCTGAGGCAGAGTCCGTGGCGGCCGCCTCCGCCGTCCACGACCTCGGCAAGCTGCGCCTGCCGGACGAGGTGCTGATGAACCCCGGCAGGCTCGACGCCCATGACTGGGAGCGCATGATGGAACATCCGGCCGCTGGCGAGCGCCTGATCGGCGAGTCGCCGATGTTCGAGATCGAGCGCTGCGTCGCGCGCTGGCACCACGAGCGCTGGGATGGCTCGGGATATCCGGACGGCCTCGTGGGCGAGCGGATCCCGCTGCCCGCGCGGATCGTCGCCGTCGCCGACGCGCTCGACGCCCTCACGACGGTGCGGCCGTACAAGCCGGCCTGGCCGCTGGCGAAGGCGTTCGCGGAGATCCGGCGCATGGGGGGTTCGCTGTACTGCCCGGTCGTTGTCGGCGCACTCGGCGCCCTCTGGGAGTCCGGGCGCCTCGCCGAGCTCCACACCCTCGTGTCCCAGGGCGACGGCGCCCTCGATGCCGACGGCGAGCGTCTCGCCGCCTGAGCGTCCCCGCCTGGGAGAGCGCGCCGTTCTTCCTGCCGCTCAGAGGTGACGGCAACGGTCCGTTCGCGTACGATGGCCCGGCATGGACATGCTGATCGCCGTGCTCAACGGGCGCGCGCTGCGCGTTGCGGTCTACCTGCTGGCGGCCGTGCTGTCGTTCGCTGCCGCATGGCAGGCTTCGCCCAGGTCGCGTCGCCGTGACCGGCCGCTCCTGTCCTTCTGGCTGGCGACCGGGAGCATCCTGGTCGTGCTGGCACTCTCCCGGGAGGTCGACCTCGCGGCCCGGATCGCCGAGATCGGCCGGACGGTGTTTCGGACGGAGGGCTGGTACGCGTCCCGCCGGCCCGCGCAGGAAGCGGCTGTGCTCGCGACGCTCGCGGGGGCGGGCTCGTTCACGGTGGGCGGTTCCGTTGCGCTGATCCGCATGCAACGCGGGCGGATCGTGCCGGGGTTTGGCGCGCTCATGGCGCTCGCCACGTTCCTCGTGGTGCGGGCGATCTCGCTGCACGACATTGATGCTGTGCTCTACGGCCGCGCCATCAATCATGTGTATATGAACGCCGTGGCCGAGCTCGCGGCGACGCTCCTGATCGCGGTTGCGGCCCTATTGACGTTGTCTATCCAACGGTCGCGCGCACGCTCGTAGGGCGACGCGGTCGAGCAGCGCCACCCTGCGCGCGGTTTCGGCCCCGCGCGGCGCCATGCTGCCGTTTCCGCCAGCTCCGGGCGCTTGTCAAGCGGTGCTGCCTCGCGTACCATCGCGCCGTCACATCCCGCAGCTTCCATCGCCCATCTCCCAACTTCCGCGGTGCCGCTTGCATCGATTGCGGTCGCAGGCGGCGTGAGGTTGCCACGCGGAGGCAGGACCGACGTGGGGGGATCGCCGTGTCCGGCGCCCCGTACCGGCCCGAGTCTCCAGAGGAGCGATGACGTGCCTAGCGGCGCGGAGCAATGACGGCCAGGGAACGCCTCGATTCCGGCATCCACCCCCGCCCCTCTCCGGGAGTTGTCACCGCTGTTCCCCCCACGACCACGGGCTCCATCGCGACCGAGCGGTACTGGGCCCGCGGGGCGTCGCGTGCCCAGCGCGGCCGTCGGTCGCGAGATGTGTGGCAGGTTCGGGACGGCGTGCGTAGGTGATTGTGCGCGTGCACGTCAGGGTGTTTGCGAGGCAAACGGGGGCCGCTTGGGCATAGGCGCCCGGCGGAACCGCGGCACAAGATGCCTGTGGTCGGGACGCTGCGGCGGTCCTGGGCCGGGGCTGAACAGCGGCAATCTCGCGCCGTTGCGCCTTCGGACGTGGCAGATGCCGCCGATGTTGAATCCGGGATGCCGTCTTGGCATGGGGTAAAGGGGAGCCGCTCTGAGACACGTGCACCATGAGGGATCGCGCTCGCTGAGCGGGTACCCGGCCGCGCGCGCCGCGGCGGGGAGGAATACGACGTGAGAGAACGCCATCAGACGATCAGCCGACTGGTGCTTGCCAGCCTCGCCGCCGTCATCGGCGCGTGGCTGCTCTCGATGGAGCAGGCCCGGAAGCGCCGTACGCTTACCGCGACCGCGCGCCTCGCGCCCGCGGTAGCGCCCGGCAGCCCGCGCACGCTGCAGGAGCTGGCGCAGGGCGCACCCGTGCCGCCAGAGGCTGCCCCGCTCGCAGCGACGAGCGCCGGCGCCGCTGGGCCGGCCGCATCACCGGACCGGCGGCTCCGCCTCCGGCACACGCGGCTGGTGCATCGGGCGGCGACGCGCCTCCCTCGTGCATCCGTCCTGGCCGCCGCGATGCTCGTGGGCATTCCGGTGGTGTTCGCGCTCGCGCGGACCGGCGGCGCATCCGCCGTCGCCCCGACGCTCGCGGCGGAGGCGATGGACACGCAGGATGGTGTCGTCATCATGGCGCACGCGGCGCACTTCTCGCCGAACAGCGACGTGACGCTGTACTGGGATCAGTCCGGCCACGCGCCGGTGCACGCGCGCGCGTCCGCGACGGGCGAGGTGCGCACTGCCGTGTCGCTGCCGCCGGCTGACCACAGCATGGCCGCGATGGATGGCATGCTCAAGCTCACCGCGACCGATGGCACGCGCCTGGCCACGGTCAGCCTGGCGCCGGCCAGCGGCACGGCCAGCGACGTGCTCGCGGCGACCTCGTCCTCGCGCATCATGGTCAACGGCAGCCCGTACTTCCTCCTCGGCGCGAACTATCCGTGGATCAGCTACGGCAACGACTTCGGCTCGAACGCGTGGGGCTCGTACGGTGTCAGCGCCGGCGGCAGCTATGCGGCCGACTTCGCCGACATGAAGGCGAAGGGGGTCCACGTCGCCCGCTGGTGGGTCTTCGCGGATGCCCGTGCGGGCATCAATTTCGCACCGGATGGCACGCCGCTCGGCCTCCAGCCGTCGGTCTACGCCGACCTGAACCAGGCGCTCGCGCTCGCCCAGCAGAACAACATCTACCTTGACCTCGTGCTCTTCGACGTCAGCATGCTGGCGCAGCCCTCCTACGTCGCCGGCGTCCAGATGGGCGGCCACACGGACGCGATTGCCGACCCCGTGAAGCGCGCCGCGCTCGTGAACAACGTGATCCTGCCGCTCGCGAAGACGTACGGGACCAATCCCATGATCCTGTCGTGGGAGCTGATGAACGAGCCGGAGTGGGGGATCTCTGACCTGCCGTCGCCGGCCGTCAACAGCAGCTACGCGCCGGTGACGATGGCGCAGTTCTGGGGTTTCGCCAGCAGCGCCTCGCAGATCATCCACCTCTACACGCAGGACCAGGTCACGATTGGCTCGGCCGCTCTCAAGTGGAACAAGGTGTGGACCAACGCCTTTGCCGCGAAGAAGGGGCTGCCGGCCCTCAATCTGGACTTCTACCAGACCCACTACTACCAGTGGATGGACTGCTGCACGACGACGAACGACCCTGACCTCGGCACGACCACCTGGTCGCCGCTGACGCAGAGCGCCGCCGCGCTGGGACTCGACCGGCCGATCGTGGTGGGCGAGATCCACACGGCCGCGGGCAGCGCCGGGCAGGAGCTGAATACGGTGCTCGCCAACGGCTACGCCGGCATGTGGGCCTGGAGCTACAAGTGGCAGAACACGTGGGACCAGCTCCAGATCGATTGGAGCACGTTCACACCGTGGGAAGCCGCGCACGCGGGCATCGTCCGCATTCCGCCGCCCAGTTCGACCCCTCCGTCGCCCACGGCGACCAGGGCCGCGCCGTCGGCGACGGCGCCGGCAGCCACGAACACGCCGACGCGTACCGTCGTCGCGCCCACGGCGACCAGGCCCGCACCGTCGGCGACGCCGCCGGCAGCCACGAACACGCCGACGCGCACCGCGGTCGCGCCGTCGCCGACGGCGGTGACGACGCCGGTGCCCACGGCAACGGCCGCCCCGCCGCCCACCGCGACATCGACGTCGGCCCCCACGCCCACCAGCACGGCGGGCCCCGCGCCGACGTCGACGGTCGTGGCGACGACGTTCGGGAGGACCACCGCGGCCGGGTTCAACGACTCGTCGGACTGGGGCTACCTGAACGGCGCGCTCGCGACGTTGCCCCTAGCCGGTGACATCAACAGCCTGTCCGTGTATGTGGGGTCGACGTCGCGGGGCGCCCACCTCAGGCTCGCCCTGTACAGCGCAGCGAAGAACAGTCCCGGCTCGCTCATCGCGGAGACAGCGCCGGCCCCGGCGCGGCTCGGTTGGAACACGCTGCCGACCACGACGACGCCGCTCGTCTCCGCCGGCACGTACTGGATCGTCGCCCAGACCGACGACCCGCTGACGGTCTACCGCATGGCGAATGGCCTGCTGCCGTCGGACGCCGTTGGCTGGTCGGCGCAGTCATACGGTGCTTTCCCGCGGATCGCGTCGGGATGGCTCGCGTACGCGGCCCAGTCGTTCAGCATGTACGGCACGGTGACGTCGGCGCAGGCAACAACGGTCGTGGGATCGCCCACGCCGCCGCCCGTGCAGGTCCCGCCCGGTGAGACGGTGACGCCGGTCAGCGTCCCGACGTCCACGCCGACGCCCAAGGCGGCACCGACGGCGACGGCCACAGCGCCGGCGACGCCCACCGCCGCGCCCTTCGGCACGTTCGAGCAGACCGTCTGCGCGACCAAGCTCGACCCGAGTGGCCAGAGCCAGTGCGGCTCCTCGACGGGCAACAAGTTCGACTACTTCTTCTGTGACCGCTGGATCGGCGGCTTCTGCGACGACTTCCGCCGCGAGCAGACGACGACCCACCAGATGTTCCCGATGCCGGGCGACCCGTACAGCTTCGATGCGCTGAGCACCACGGGCACCCAGTACTACCCGGACTCCGGCCCGAGCTCCAACGCGGCGATCCCCTGCTGCATCGACGGCACGGTGCCCATGATGCCCGGGATGTACGGATTCACCGCGTACGAGCACTTCATGACGTCGATGGCCGACTCGAACTTCGGCGAGATCATCCTCCGCCTGCACCAACCGTTCGACTTCGCGGGCCGGACCGGCCACATCCACTTCGACGTGGACACGAAGACGAGCGCCCGGCGCTACGTGCGGCTCACCCTCTCGCCGGAGCTCTTCAAACGCGGCACCGACGACCGGCAGAATACCACGGTCCCGTATCCGCCGGACGCGCTGGACATCTGGTTGAAGGGGGGCCCGTCGGGGCAGAACGTGATCGTCACGAAGTACACGAACGGAAGCTGCGGCGGCGGCTACTGCCTCGGGAACGTCGCCCTCGTCCCGGACTGGAGCGGATTTCCCACCGGATTCGACAACGTGCGAGATCACGTCGACGTGTACGTCAGCCGCACGCACCTGAAGGTGGTCGTGAACGGCACCGTCTACCTCGACACCGCGATGCCGGACCTGGGCTTCGACCGGACGTATGTGTACCTGCAGCAGGCGAGCTACAACCCGTGCAAGGACGGCACGGGCGGCGCCCCGCCGGAGGTCTGGCCGAACGGCATCCTGAACCAGTGCACCGTCGCGGCGCAGCAGGTGCACTGGGACAACTTCGCCTTCGACGGACCGGTGCTGCCGACCAACAGCCTGACGCCGGCCGGGCGCGAGGACGTCGTGTTCAACGCCTACTCGGCGACAAGCTGCACCGTGAAGGGTGTGCCCGCGCAGAGCGTCGGCCCCACGTCCGACTACGCCTGGATCACGTGGACAGCGCGTCTGCCCGCAGGGACGCCCGTGACCGTTGGTGACATCGCGTGCCGGTACAGCTTCGTCGCGGATGGCTCCGACGTGCCTCGCGGCCTGGAGATTGTGACGCCGGGCGGGTAGCCGGCAGGCACCACGGTGAGACCGGCACGGGGATCCCATGGGGTCCCCGTGCGGTCTCTGCCGGTACCCATGAGACGCGCAGGGACGGCCGCCAGGGACGCAGCGGCCGGCTGACTACGGACGAGGCGGCGCCTCGGCACCGGAGCCGGCAAGCGGTGCGGGATCGACCCGCTCCGTGCGTTCCCAGCCGCCGGCCTTGCTCGTCGCCGCCCGGGCGTACAGCCAGAGCTTCCAGAGCATGTAGCGGGGGAGCGCAATCGCGCACTGCGCGAGGTCGCGCGCGCTCGGGCGCATCAGCATCAGCCCGGACAGCAGGTAGGCGGCGAGCGCCGCCAGCGCGGCGCCAGCGACCACGGCCAACCCGGCAGAGCCCATCAGCAGCGCGGCGGCGAGCAGCGCCGGTACCGCGGCGCCGAGGAGCGATACCGGCGGCACGAGCAGCTCGATGGCCGTATCCAACTGGAGCAGCGAGCGCTGGCGCAGGGCCGAGAGCAGCAGTGGCACGCCCTCGCGCCGCGCGGCTGTGAGCCGCCCCGCCTCCCAGCGGCGATGCTGGCCGGCCGCGTCCCGCAGCGCCGCCGGGCTCTCGCCCGTCACCGTTGCCTCGGGCGCAAACGCGACCCGTACCCCCTGCCGGACGAGCCGGATGTGCTGCTCGACGTCCTCCGCGAGCCCGGACGCCGTCCAGCCGAGGCGGTCGAGCGCGTGCCGGCTGAAGCACATACCGGAGCCCTTGAGGCCGGCGCTGCCGCCGTACCAGCGCTTGCCGAGCGGGCGCAGCCGGTGGACGAGCGCGAGCGCCAGCTCGCGCACGAGTCGCGTCGACGACGCTCCCGCGATCCGCATCGTGTAGTACGCCTGGACCACGTCCGCCCCGGCGGCGAGCCGGTCGTTGCACGCGCGGAAGAGGTTCGCCGACACCGTGCAGTCCGCATCGACGAACACCACCGCGTCATGCCGGGCGTCGAGCCGCTCGATGCCAAACGCCAGCGCACAGCCCTTGCCGACCGCTGTCGTATCGCGGCGTTCGTACGCGTCGGCGCCCAGGCTGCGGGCGACGGCCGCCGTTGCGTCGTCGCAGTTGTCGGCCACGACCAGCGTGCGCACGAGGCCCGCCGGATAGTCCGCCTCGCCCAGGCTCCGCAGCAGCGCCGGCAGCGTCCGCGCCTCGTTGTGCGCCGGGACGACCACCGCGAACCGGCGCAGGGCCGTCGCGGGCGCGACCGGCCGCGGCCAAGGCACCAGCGCCAGCACCGCGAGCACGCCCAGGTATGCGCTCGCGCCGGCCAGCGGCGCCGCCAGGAGCCAGAGCAGGACCTCGGCTGCGGTGGTCATGACGATGCCCCGGCCGGCATTGCGGCGCGCGTCGTGCCGGGCGCGATCAGCCCACCGAGGCGCTCGGCGAACTGCTCCACCGTGAAGCCCGCCTCGACCTGCCGCCGTGCCGCGGCACCCATCGCTCGCGCGCGGTCCGGGCGGGCGAGCAGGTAGTCGATCGCGTCGCCGAGGGACGTCGCATCGCCGGGCGGGACGTAGATGCCCGTGTCTTCGGGCCAGGCGTGCTCGCCGATGTCGGACAGCGTCCCGTGGCGCATCAGCGGGCCCGAGACGACGCCGCGCTGGCCCCGCGTGCGGCTGACGACGACGCACTTGCCCATCGCCATCGCCTCGAGGATGGTGATGATGCCGGCCTGGAAGTCCACGTCGAGCAGTGGCACGACGACGAAGGGGGCAGACGCGTAGAGGTCGCGTAGCTCGACATAAGAGCGGCGGCGCACCGTCACGTTCGCCGGGACGTCCGCCCCGGAGAAGGTCGCGCGGCGCGTGGACCAGTGGCTGCCCGCGGCGATGCGCACCTCGACCGCGCGCCCTTCGACGGCGCGCATGAGCGTCAGGTAGTCGCGAAACTCCTGCCCGGCGCTGGCGATGCAGGCCTCGCCGCCGGGCTGCGGCCGCCAGAATGCCGCATCGACCTGGTAGGGCACGACGGTCAGCTTCCCGTCGCCGAAGCCGAGCGACCGGGCGCGCCGCGCCTGCGCCTGCGAGTGGACGACGAGGCAGTCAATACGCCCCTGCGGCCGCAGCAGGCGGATGAGGGCGCGCTTCTTGAGCGGCGTCAGGTAGTGTGCGAGCACCGTCAGGCGCGGCCCCGGACGCGCGCCGCGCAGGAGCAACGCCAGCGGTATGCCGATGTGCTCGCTGTCGCAGTAGACCGCGTCGTACGCGCGCGCACGCGCCGCGGCGAGCCGCGCGAGGCCGAAGCCGCTGCGGGCGCGTCCCTCCCCGCCGTCCAGCGCGCCCGCGTGCAGCACATCGGCGCCCAGCCGCTCGGCCAGCACGTCGAAGTCGCGCCGCGGCGCGTCGGACACGGCGCGGGCATCGATGCGGTCGCCGATGACCAGCAGCGTGCGCACGTTCATGCTCGTGTGACTGTGGCCGGCAGGGCGGCCAGCTCGGCGAGGTGCGCCAGAGGGTCCGCGTCGGGCGCGATGCCGAGCGCGCGCATGCGCGAGACGTCCGCGACGAAGCGGCTCACCTCGGCGTTGCGTGGCGCTGTCCGCACGACCGCAGCCTTCGACCGGGTCACGTCCAACACGCGCTGCGCCAGCTCCAGGATCGGTGTGCCCGTCCCGCTGCCGATGTTGGTCGGCGACGCGAGCCCTTGCTCGCCGGCGAGCATCAGCGCGTCGACCACTGTGCCGATCCAGACGAAATCCAGCACCTGGTCGCCGCCGAAGACCTCCAGCGCCCCGCCGGCCGCCGCCCGGTCGAGCCAGAGCGGGATCACCCTGTCCCGGTCGCCCGGGCCATAGACGTTGGCAAGGCGGACGATCGCGACGTCGAGGCCGTAACAGTGGGCGAACGTGCGGCAGTACGCCTCGCCCGCGAGCTTGCTTGCGCCGTAGGGATTCTTCGCCCGCAGCGGGTGGTCCTCGTCGACCGGGACGTACAGCGCCTCTCCGTATACCTCGCGCGAGGACGTGAAGACGACGCGGCCCACGCCGAGATCGACGGCGCAGCGGAGGACGTTGAACGTGCCGCCCACGTTCGTCGTGAAGCTGTAGTCCGGGTCGTCGAGGGCGCCGATGACGTTCGACTGCGCGGCGAGGTGGAAGATGCGCTCGCACCCGTCCGCGGCCGCCCTCAGCGTGCTGGCCCCGCGCACGTCGCCCTTGATGAACTCGAGGGCCCCCGCGCCGGAGCGCGCCGCAAGCGCCTCGCGCGTGCCCCTCCGCAGGTTGTCGAGAACACGCACCTCGTCGCCCCGCGCAAGCAGCCGCGCCACGAGGTGGGAGCCGATGAAGCCGGCGCCGCCGGTGACAAGGCATCTCATGTCACGCCGTCCTGCACGGGCCGGTCGGCAGCCGCTGTCACCGCTTCCCGCCCCGCGTCACCCCTGCCGAGTCGCACGAGCAGATCGGCCAGCGTCGAGGCGCCCGTGGCCATGTTGAAGCGCGCCTCGCCGATGGCGCGGGCCGCCCGCCCCATGCGGAGGCGCAGCGCCGGGTCGCCGGCGAGCCGCTGCAGCCGGTCGCGGAGCGCCGCGCCGTCGCCGGCGTCGATGAGGAAGCCGCTTTCGCCGTCAGCGACGGCCTCCGCGTGCCCGCCCACGCGCGTCGTCACGATCGGCAGCGAGGACGCCATCGCCTCGCCGAGCACCACCGCCAGGCAGTCCCCGCGCGTCGGGAGCACGAAGATGTCCGCGTCACGATAAAGTTGGAGCAGCTCCGGCGAGTAGGGTGCGAGCCCGCGATGCACGTACACCCCGTCTCCGGACGGCACGTCCGCGCCGGTGACGAGATGGAGCTCGCACGCATCCGACAGGTGGCGCCGGTACGTCTCGAGCAGCAGGTCGCCGCCCTTGCGGCGCAGGTCGCCGCCCACGAAGAGCAGCCTCGTGCGCCGCCCACCCTGCCGGGCACCCTCGTCCCGCAATGGGAACGCCGACACGTTCACGCCCGGGTGGACGACGGTAACGCGCGATGCCGCGACGCCGTAGTCCTGCACCAGCGAGGCCTTCGCCCACGCCGACCACGTCGTGTACGCCTGCGCGTCCCGCCAGACGCGCATCAGCAGCGCCCGCTTGAGGCGCTCCATCATCGGATGGCCCACCCTGTGGTCGTAGGCGGCGGCCAGCGCATCGATGTTGCGCGGCGTCGCGTCGAGCGAAAGGAGCGTCGGGATGCGGCGCATGAAGCCGCCCGCAAAGAGGCTGATCGTCTGCGTGTGGATAAACAGGGCGTCGAGCGGCTGCTGCCGGTGCGCGCGGGCGATCAGACGACGCGCCCGGATGCTCCCCCGCAACGTCCAGTTCTGCCCGACGACGGGCAGGCGGCCGATGCCGGTGCGGGCGTACGGCACCTCGAGCCAGACCGGCTCGAAGTCTTGCCTGCCAGCCAGCGCTGCACGCAGGTTCATGGCGTAGGCGACATGCCCGAGCGCCTGCTCCATCACGAACCCGATCCGCGGGCGTGGTGCACCCGTCTGGGTGTCCGTACCGCCGTGCCGAACAACCATCGTCATGCGAGCATGCCTCGCTTGCCCGCGATGTCCGACATCACGGTCGGTGTCGGGCTGCTGCTGTTGTGGTAGTTGATGGTGACGGAGTCGACCGATGGCGTGACGGTCACAGAGCTGCTCGTCAGCGTCACCTGGTACTGGATGAAGCGCGCATCGGGACTCGTGATCGCGCTGCCGGTTGCCGTGATGGGCGCCGACCACGGCGTCCAGCTCGTCCCGTCGGGCGAGGTCCGCGTTTGGAAGCTGGCGCTGGTGCCGGCGGGGAAGCTGCCGGCCCACGACAGCGTGTCGAACGCCCGTGTTGCCCCGAGGTCGATCGCGCTCGATACGAACGTGCCGGTGGCGGCCGGATACCGGTCGATGCGCACCCAGTTCGCGACCAGCGAGGCGCCGCCGGGCGTGTAGTCGGACACGTGCACCGCCATCGGCGCCGAGAGGGCCGACGCGCTGCTGGCGACGAGCGTGCCGTCGATGAAGTACTGCACGCCGCCTGGCTGCCAACTGATCAGGTAGTTGTGGGGCGCACCGAGGTACGCCGTGCCCAGGTCGACCGTCTGCTCGACGCCGCTCAGCATGGTGCGCGCGAAGAGCGTGTCCGACGTGCCCATCGTGCTGAAGAGGGCCCAGCTCGACCCTGACGTACCGTTGAGGTCCGTCGCGAAGCCGAAGTGCTCGAACGGCGCCGCGCCGAACGTCATCGTGCCCTCGAGCGAGCGCCCCGCCCCGAACGTGGCCGCCGAAGCGACGTCCGTGCCGTCCACCGTGAGCGCGCCCGCCGCCTCGGTGGCCGCGCCGCCCGCGCTCCACGGGGTCGAGGTCCACTTGCTGCCGAGCACCGTGCCGTTGAAGGCGTCGTACAGCTCCGCCGCCAGGCGCACTTCGCCGCCGGCATCCTCGGTGACGTTGGTACCTGTGGCGCTTCCGGCGATGAAGTCGGCGTACGTGGTCTGCGTCACGGACGCCTGCGCCGTCGTAAACGTCGCCGTGGCAGAGGACGCGAGGTTGTGCGCCGCATCGCTCGACGACACGAAGTAGCTGTAGGCCGTGGCAGGTGTGAGCCCGGTCAGCGTCAGGCTGTGCTGCGTGACCAGTGTCGGGTCCGCGACCGTCAGGCTCGTCGCCGGGGAGACGCCGTAGTGCACGCTGCTGTCCGCGGGCTCGTTTGTCGTCCAGGACACGACGGCGCTCGTGCTCGTCAGCCCCGACACCTGCACGTTCGAGATCACCGGCGGCGTCGTGTCGATGGTGTACGTCGCGCTGAAGTTCCAGGTGCCGGCGTTGACCGGCGCGAACGCGTAGTCGACGCCCTTGATGGTCTGCGTGGTGTAGGCCACCGGCGAGCCGTTCACCTGCACCGACGAGAGCGGCGAGCCGTTGAAGCTGGCCGGCAGCATCACCGAGATCGGGTCGCCGCTGCCGCTCGCCGCATAGGTGAACGTCAGCGTGCCGCCTGCCCACGCGACGCCGGAGATCGTCGAGTCATGGCGCATCTGCGTGAACTGGAGGAAGCGGTCCGAGTTCCAGATCGGGATGCCGCGCGCCTGCGCCGCCGCGAGCGTGTCCGTGAGAAGCGAGACCGCGTCGGTCCGGTAGGCGTGGACATTCCCCACGATCGCGCCGTAGAACCCCTGCGGGCTCAGCGCCGCATCGAAGAGCTGGGCGATGTCCGGCCCGATGTTCGCGCCGTCGACCTCGTCCGTCACCTCGGTCAGCATGCCGTAGGTCTTCGTCGGCTTGAACTGGTCGTCGAAGATCAGCATCGGCAGCGCCGATCCCGTCATGTACCCGACGGGGTTCGAGCCGAGCCAGTTCCCCCACGTGTAGTAGTTGTTGTCGAGGTAGATGCCCTGCGCCGTCTCCAGCGCACCCTGCTGGCCCCAGCCGACCCACACCACCCAGTGGTTGCGTACGGTCTGCGAGATCGGCAGCCCGAAGGCAGCGAGGAAGCCGCTGATCGCGGTCTGCTCGGCAGCGGTCATGTTCGCGACCGTCGGGTTCGTCGCGTTCGCGGCATCGTCGATGTGGGCGCCCACCGTGTGGCCGCGGGCGCGCCAGGCGTTGACCCAGGCTGGCGTCACGGGGTCCGTGTTCGTCGGGCAGGCCGTGCAGCCGTCGGTCGTGTAGATGGTGATGTGCCCGCCGTATGACTCGGCGGCCGCCGCCATCTGGTCGATCGTCGTGGCAGGCCCGTCGTCCTGGTCGTCCGTCGGCAGGTAGACCGCCTTGCTCTGGCCGGGGAGATACCAGAGCCGCGGCAGCGGCTTCTTGTCCTGCGTGAGCTGGATGATCGTGTTCGCGAGCAGGCGCGACTGCTCGTCGGCCTGCGGCACCGCGAGCTTGGACAGGTCGAGGTATCCCACGAACATGTCCGAGGCACGGATGCCCGTCTGGCCGTCTCGCTCCAGGCCGGCGTACGCGGGGTTGCCCTGCCGCGTGTAGGCGATGCTCTTCGCCAGGTCGAAGGCGAACGCCGCCGCCTGCCCCGTCCCGCTGTTCGCGATGGTGAGTGCCGGGAACGAGGTCGCGGTGACGGCGTCGGAGTAGATCGTCGCGGCCGATGTCGCGCCGCTCAACGTATAGTTGTTGGCCGTGCCGTGGAACTGCATCGTCCCGCCGTAGATGCCGGCGCCGGGCGCCTTCGTGGTGTCGACCTTGATGTAGCCCTCGCTCGTCGTGCTGCCGGCCGTGGTGATGCCGAGTGTCGTGTTGAGCTGCGGGTCCGGCTTCATGGCGATGAGGTTGCCGCCGCCGGTCACGTACGTGTTGAACATCGACGCCTGAGACGCCGTCAGCGGCATCTCGGCGAGCAGCACGACATCGAACGACTGCAGGAACGACAGGCTCACCTGCGAGATGTCACGCTGCTGCGTCTCGTTGAACCCCTCGGCCTTCAGGATCTCGGTCAGGTATGGCCCGAGCTTGTTCGGCGCCGCCGCGTTCACGACGACCAGGATCGGGTTCGCCGGGATCGCCGGATCCGGCGTATTCGTCGGCGTCGGCGATGGTCCAATGGGCGTCGCGGTCGCCGTGGCCGTGGGCGTTGCCGTGGGCGTGCCAGGCGGGCCGATGGCGACGGTGCCGTACATGTCGAACGACACCCCGGTCTCTTTGGCGAAGCCGCTGATCGTCGCAGGGAAGGCGCCGTACGCCTGCGGCGCCCAGCCGGCGGCTGCGGACGCCGGCAGGCCCGTCGTGTACCGGTAGACCGTCGAAACATTGTCCGTCTGTGCGAGGATCCAGTACGTCCCTGGCGCCAGCGTCGGGCCGCCGGGGACGGACAGAGTGTTCCACCCCTGGACGGCGAGCGCCTCGCCCGTCTGGGCAAGGAGCGTGCCGGGGTTGCCCGAGGCGTTGTTCGTGTAGACGGCCATGCGGATGTGCGCGTTCGGCGGCGTCGAGCCGACGTAGACCGAGAGGCTCTGGAGCGTACCGCCCGTCGCAAGCGAGCCCGGCGACCCGTTGACGTAGCCGAAGTCCGAGCTGTCATTCACGCCGGTCGATGCGGTCAGCCCGAACGTCGCCAGCACGGGCGCCGTCGGCGTCGCCGTCGGCGTGCTCGTGACGGTCGGCGTGCTCGTGAGCGTCGGCGTGGCCGTCGGCGTCAGCGTCGGGCCGCCCGGCGTCACGGTCACGGTGGGCGTCGCTGTCGCCGTCGACGTGGCCGTGCTGGTCGCCGTGTTCGATGGCGTGCTCGTCGGCGGCGGCGTCGTGCTGACGGTGCCGAACATGTCGAACGCCTGGCCGGACTGCTTCGCGAAGCCACCAATGGTCGAGGGGAAGGGACCGTATGCCTGGGGCGCCCAACCCACCGCCGCCGACGGCGGCAGCCCGGTCGTGTAGCGGTAGACCGTCCCCACGTTGTCCGTCTGCGCGAGGATCCAGTACGTCCCGGGCGCGAGCGTCGGGCCGCCGGGGACGGACAGGGTGTTCCACCCCTGGACGGCGAGCGCCTCGCCCGTCTGGGCAAGGAGCGTGCCGGGGTTGCCGGAGGCGTTGTTCGTGTACACGCCGACGCGGATGTGCGCGTTCGGCGGCGTCGAGCCGACGTAGACCGAGAGGCTCTGGAGCGTGCCGCCCGTCGCCAGCGTGCCCGGCGACCCGTTGACGTAGCCGAAGTCCGAGGTGTCGTCGATGCCGGTCGATGCGGTCAGGCCGAACGTCGCCAGTGTGCCGCCGCCCACCGTGATCGCCACGCCCGCCCCGGGCGTTTCGAGGTTGCCGCTGTCGTCGACGGCGCGGCTCTTGATCGTCAGGGAGCCGGTCGCCGGCGGCGTAAAGCTGTACGTCCAGCTCGCGAGGCCCGTCGCCGGGTGCCAGGTCGTGCCGCCGTCCACCGACACCTCGACGCCGGCGACGACGCCGCCCCCGGCATCCGTCGCCGAGCCGCTGACCGTCAGCGGGATCCCGTCCTTGACCGTCGCGCCCTGGGCGGGCGACGTGATGGTCGATGTCGGAGGCGTCGTGTCCGTCGAGGCGGTGGCCGGGACGAGGTTGGACGCGAGCGTCGCCGGCTGCGCGTGCATGTCGGCGAGGAGGTTGACCGTCGCCTGCTGCATGCGCAGGTCCGTCGGCGTACCGGCCCGGTCGTGGTTTGCGTCGAGGCCCCACGACCACTGCACCGTGCCGGCGCCGAAGACCAGCGCCCCGCCCGGCGCACGGTAGAGCGTCAGCTTGTGCGTCGCCGTGCCCGGCCCCGAGGGGCCGCCCGGCATCGGCGTGTACGAGCTTACGCTCTGGGTCGTCGATGACATGTCGATCAGGCCCGCGGGGCGGAAGCCGTTGTCGATGTCCTCGTCCCATTCGTAGCCCAGCGTGCCCTGGGGCAGCGTGGCCGTGCTGCCCGGGGTGAGCGTGGCGATGCTCGTGTTGCGCCAGAACCGGAGCGCCGAGAACGTCGAGGGCACCGTGATGGCGTATGTGCAGCAGTCAACGGTCGAGAGCGTGCCCGTAAGCGCGTTCTCCGGCCGGTTGCCGTCGGCCGGCGGCCCGCCGAGCGGGTCGCGCCAGGCGCCGGTCCAGGTCGGCGGGTCCATCGGGTCGTGGACGGACGGCTCCTTGAACGCGACGAGCGTGCGGTACGGCGTGGCCGACCCGTCGATGCTGCTCTCCCAGCGCGTCTTCCACGCCGACTCGTTGCCGCTGAAGAAGGCGAGGTTGACGCCGGCGTTGCGCGCCGCTTCGATGTTGGCGCGCTGGTTCGCGGACCAGTACTCATCGTGGCCGACGGAGAGGAACACCTTGTGCTGCGTGATCAATGCGCCGTTGCGGTCGCTGTCGACGTCGGTGAAATAGCTGACGTCGTAGCCGTTCGCCTCCAGCCAGCGCACCATCGGGTACTCGGCGTTGAAGACGAAATCCTGCGGGCCGCCGACGCCGTCGCCCGTGCGGGTGTTCGATGGCCGGTTGTAGCTCACCTTGGTGGCGCGGCTCGGCGAGCCGACGTACAGGCTCTTGCCGCCGTAGCTGTTGTACGCCTGCCACGTCGCGTCGGAGGTCTGGAAGAGGATGTCCGAGTGGCTCGCGTCGTCGCGCACGATGAAGACGATCTGGCTGGCGCCGGCCGTGCCGTCGGTGCGCACGAGCTTCGCGAAGTAGATGCCGGAGACGGCGTCGGCCGGGACCGCCCACGACGCGGAGACGGCCCAGTTGCCGCAGTCATAGAGGCCGGTGGTGGCGTCGGTCAGGCAGGGCGGCTGCGCCTGGGGCAGCGGGACCGACGGCAGGATCGTCGTGATCTTCCGCGCACCCATGCCGCCGTAGTACCCCATGCGGTAGATGTCGAGCCGGTACGCGGTCGCCGGCGTGTTGACCTTGAAGCTGATCGTGCTCCCGTGATTGACGCTGATGTCCGTGGCGAACCCCTGGATGCTCGGGTCGCCGGAGCCGCTGACGTCCCACTCGCTCGGCGGGTTCCCCGGCTTGCTGTTCTCGCAGACGATGGGCTGCGTGATCGGCGCGCTGCAGGGGTTCGCGGCGGTGCTGAATGTGAAGTCCGGCGACGTCGCCAGGTTGTTCGAGGCGTCCGCGCTCATGACGGCGAAGTGATACGTCGTGAGCGGCGCGAGCCCCGAGAGTGGCTGCGCGTGCGTCAACTGAAGGGTGGGGTTGGGTGAGGCGGGCGCGAGCGAGCCGTAGCCCGTCGTCGTGCCGTATGTGACCTGGCTCGTGCTCGGCTCGTCGGTCGTCCACGACACCACGGCGCTCGTGTCCGTGATGCTCGCGACCTGCACGTTGCTGATCACCGGCGGCGTCGTGTCGGGGGTGACGGCGACGGTGCCGTAGATGTCGAAGGACTGCGATCCTGACTGCGCCCAGCCGCTGATGGCGGCGGGGAACGCACCGTAGGCCTGCGGTGCCCAGCCGACGGCGTTCCCCGACGGTAGCCCTGACGTGATCCGGTACACCGTCGCAGCGTTGTCCGTCTGCGCCACGATCCAGTACGTCCCGGTGGTGAGCGTCACCCCTGCCGGCACCGCGACGGTGTTCCATCCCGAGACGGCGACCGCTTCCGCGGTCTGCGTGATCAGCGTCCCCGGGTTGCCGGAGGCGTTGTTCGTGTACAGGGCAAGGCGGATGTGCGCGCCGGCCGGCGTCGCGCCGACGTACACCGACAGGCTGGACAACGTCCCGGCCGTCGACAGGACGCCCGGCGACCCGTTGATGTAGCCGAAGTCAGAACTGTCGTTCACCCCGGTGGGGTTCGCGTATCCGAAGGTCACCGTGGTGGTGACCGCCCGGCCGGTCTGCGGGTGCCAGAGCGCTCCCACCGCGAACAGCGCGAGGACGGCGGCGGCGAGCGCAGCACTGTGGAGGATCCGAGGTGTATGCATGTGCGTTACCGCTTTCATCAGTGTCCCGTTGTGGCGATCTTCATCGAATGTGTCGCGGCCAGGATCATGCGACCGCACCGCCCTTCGCGCGGATGAGGCCGGGCAGCTCGCGCAGCTCGCTGATCCTCACCGCGCCGAACGCCAGCGCGGCTACGCCATAGCTCAGCCCGCCCGCGGCGATGATCGGGATCAGGCCGTACGGGGTGGCGAGCCACATCGCGAGCACCATCGGCACCCCGGCCGCGAGCCCGCGGGCGCAGACGAGCGCGTTCGCCCAGCCGAAGGTGTCCTTCCGGAGGAGCCAGAACGCCCCCGCCACGACACTCGCCTCGGTGATCACGGTCGTGATCGCCGCGCCCACCGCACCGTTTCCGTTGAGGTGCTGGAAGTAGGGGATGGCGACCAGGTTGAGGAGCGGGTTGAGGATCGCGGCGCCCACGCTGACCACGAGCCACGCCTTCTCGCGGTTGCGAGCGATGAGGACCGTCACGGCGATCATGCTGATCGCCACGAGCGGCACGTGCAGCGACAGAATCTGCAGCAGCACGATCGAGTGGTCGAACGCCGGCGCGTACCGGAAGAAATGAATCGTTGGTGCAGCGCCGACCAGCAGGAAGAGGGCGATCGGTAACGTGAGCAGGACGGCGATCTCGAGGGCGCGCCCGGCCGCCCGGTCGGAGCGCGTGTCGATGGCGCGCGAGAGGCTCGGCAGGAGCGCGGTCGTCAGGGCGAACGGGATGAACGCGGGAATGCCCACGAAGCGGTACGCGGCGCCATACCAGCCAACGACGTGGTCGTTGCTGAACAGCGACAGCATCGTCACGTCGATGCCGCCGTAAATGGTCGTCGCGATGCCCCATGCCAGGAACGGTGCGCTCCCCATGAACAGGGTGCGCCAAAGGGGCAGGTCGATGCGTGTCGAGAGCCCGGCCACGCGCCAGAAGTAGCCCGTCAACACGAGCATCGACACCACGCCCGCCCCGAAGACGACGAGCGCCCACACGTCGAGCCCCGCTCCCAGGAATGCGAGTGAGCCGACGCCGAAGATGACAATCAGCACTTTTTCGACCACGCCCATCATCGAGAGCACCGTCATGCGCTCGAGCCCCTGGAGTGACGCGGCGACGATCGAGCTGCACGCCGACGCGGAGGTCCAGGCCATCGCGATGTACACGACGACCCGCGTCGAGGCGGGATACCCGAGAGCCTGCAGCATCACCGTCGACGCCGCGAACGCGACGACGATGATCGGCAGTCGTGCCACGAGCGCGTTAAAGGCGAGGTGCGGCGCCCTCTCCGGCTCGCGGGCGATCGCGCGCGTCAGCCAGATAGGCGTGCCGAAGCCGATGAACGCCCCGAACACGCTCGTGAACCCCCAGGCGAACGTCAGCTTGCCGAGATTCGCATCGCCCAGGTAGCGTGGCAGCGCGAACACGATGATCGAGGTGGCAAGCCAGGTGAGCACCTGGCCCGACAGCAGCGCGAGCACGTTCTGCACGATGCGCGCCGTGCGGTAGGGGCCGGCCGCTGCGTCAGCACGCGGCGGCGCTTCCGCAAGGCGCAGGGAAGCGTCGGGCACGGCCACGGCGACAGCCTGGTCAACCATTGGGATCAGGCTACGTGATGCCTGTTGAGAAGCCGTCGATGGTGTGTTCAAGGCGGGTCGAGAAGGGGGTTCACGATTGACGCCGACGGTGCCAGCCATGTCATGATGCGAGTATTCTTCTGCTTGGTCATGCCTCACCTCGCGGGCCCGGGCAGGGGGTGGCGCCTAGTGCACCAGCTCCCAGACCCGGTCGATGACGTACGACTGCTGCTCGTCGGTCATCGCCGGGAAGAGCGGCAGCGCGATCGTCCGCGCGGCGAGACGCTCCGCCTCCGGCAGGCGCGTGAGCCCGAATCGCTTGACGAAGTAGGGCTCAAGGTGCACGGCCATGCAGCCGCGCCGGGTCGTGATCCCCTGCTCCTTCAGCCGCCGCATGGCGTCGGCACGGTTGACCGGCGAGGCGTCCGTCAGGACGATGCAGTACGACTGGTACGTGTGGAGGAATCCGGCGTGGCTGCCAGGCACCTGCACGCTCTCGACCGCCGCGAACGCGCGGTCGTAGGCCGCCGCGAGCTCCCTTCGGCGGGCGATCAGGGCGTCGAGCCGGTCCATCTGCGCCAGGCCGATCGCCGCGTGCACATCGCTCATCCGGAAGTTGAATCCGGCCTCCGGGTATTCTTCGATGAGCACGTCCTCCGCGTGATGCCGCGCGAGGTCCGACGCCGAGGCGGCGTGGGAGCGCATGAGCCGCGCGCGCTCCGCCAGCCGCTCGGAGTCGGTGACGAGCATCCCGCCCTCGGCGGTCGTGATCGTCTTTCGCGGGTGGAAGCTGAAGCACGTGACCTCGCTGATCGCGCCGACGTGCTTGCCGTTGATGCGGGCGCCGAGGGCGGGCGCCGCGTCTTCGACCACGTGCAGACGGTGCAACTCCGCGATCTGGCCGATGGCGTGCAGGTCGGCTGCGAGCCCGAACTGGTCGACGGGCAGGATGGCGCGCGTACGACGGTTGATCGCCGCCTCCGCCTTCGCGGGATCGATGTTCCAGGTGTCGCGCTCGACGTCCACGACGCGCGGGATGCCGCCGGCGTGGATGATCGCGTTCGCCGATGCGACGAACGTGAAGCTCGGCATGATCACTTCGTCGCCGGGCTGGAGCGCCAGCGCCTCGAGCGCGAGTTGCAGCGCCGTCGTGCAACTGGTCGTGGCGACGGCGTGCGCCGCCCCGCAGTACGCCGCGACGCGCTCTTCGAACGCGGCCACGCGCGCACCCTGGACGAGCCAGCCAGACCGCAGCACGTCGAGGACGGCCTGCTCTTCCTCGGGTCCCAGCACCGGCTCGGTCAGCGGGACCTGGATCGTTACGGCGTGCACAACGCCTCCCTCCGCCACTCGATGACGGCGCGGAGCCCCGCGTCGAGGTCGGTCTTCGGCTCGTAGCCGAGCGCCGCGCGCACGCGGTCGAGCGATGCGCGCCGGCGGCGTACGGGGTTCACCTTGCGCTCCGGTTCGTGGCTAGGCGCCAGGTCCTGACGCCCGAACAGCCGTAGCAGCGTGTCGCACAGCTCGCGCAGCGTCGTTTCCGTCCCGGTGCCGACGTTCAACACGACATCCGTCGCGTCGGACTGCGCCGCCAGGATGTTCGCGCGAGCGACGTCTCCGACGTACACAAGGTCCATCGACTGCGTGCCGTCGCCGAAGATCACCGGCGCCTCGCCGGCGTCGATGCGGTCCAGCCAGCGCGCGAGCACCTCGGTATACACCCCGTAAATGTCCATCCGCGGCCCGTAGATGTTGAAGTAGCGCAACGCGACGTACCGAAGTCCATACATCTCCGCGTAGGCGCGGAAGATCTGCTCGTTCGCGATCTTCGCGGCGCCGTACAGCGTGCGGTTGTTGAACGGGTGCGCCTCGTCCATCGGCAGGTAGCTCGGCTCGCCGTACACCGACGCGCTGGAAGCGGCGACGAGCTTGCGGACGTGGTGCCGCACCGCGGATTCCAGCACGTTCTGCGTGCCGTTGATCATCACCTGTACCGCGCGCAGCGGCTCTTCCGCGCACTGCGTGATGCGGAGCGCTGCCTGGTGGAATACCACATCGCAGCCCTCGGTCAGGCGGTCGACCAGCGCCTCGTCGCGGATGTCGCCGTCCACCACCTCGACCCGGCCGGTCGAGACCGCGCCGGACAGGTTCTCGTGCCGTCCGCGCACGAAATCATCGATGACCGCCACGTGCGCGGCGCCCGCTGCCAGCGCCTGGTCGACGATGTGCGATCCGACGAACCCCGCGCCTCCCGTCACCAGGATCTTTGCGCCGTCCAGGTCCACCCTCATGCGTGCACTCCCCTCGCTGCTCCCTGTTCGACGCGGGCCTGCAGCCGCGCAAGATCCTCTTCGACTGAGGCCAGCCGCCGGTACAGCTCCTGAAACGTGGGCCCGAGCGTGATGCGTACGGAGCGGATCAGCTCGCCCGCCCTGCACGGCGCCGCGTCTTCCGCCTGCACCTCCAGCAGCATCAGCGAGCCGCTGCCGCACAGCACCTCAACCCCCCCGCCGGGGTGCAGCTTCGCGACGCGCCCGGCGATGCGGCCCTCGTAGACCGGCGCCGGCGTGAGCGCCCGCGCCGCCCACACGCGCAGCGGACGCCCGTCCAGGTAGGTGTATGCGCCGGGATACGGCCGCGTCAGCGCGCGCACGAGCGCCGCGATGTGCTCGCTCGGCAGCCGCCAGTCGATCAGCCCGTCGTCTGGTGTGCGGGCGCAGGCGTAGGTCGCCAGCGCCTCGTCCTGCGCGACGAGGGGCGCCGTGCCCGCGACGATCGCCGGCAGGTGTTCGAGCACGAGCGCGGCCGATGCCTGCCTGACCTGCTCGTAGAGGTCCGCGGCGGTGTCGCACGGGCCGACCGCGATCTCGCGTTGCGCGACGACCTCTCCGGCGTCGACGTCTTCGTTCAACCGCCAAAGCGTCACGCCTGCTGCCGGCTCGCGGTTGATCACGGCCCAGTTCGTCGGCGCGAAGCCGCGGTAGCGCGGCAGCAGCGAGTCGTGTACGCCGAAGCACCCCAGGCGCGGCGCGTGGATCACGCGCGGCGGCAGGATGGTCCTCCAGCCCAGCACGAGCACGAGGTCGGGGGCGAGCGCGATGAGCTGCTCGATGTCAGCGGGCGAGAGGCGCTTGGCGATCGTACAGGCCACGCCGGCGCGCGCCGCGAGCGCGCTGATCTCGCGGTCGAAGCGCCGCGGCTCGTGCGCGTCCTCCTCGAGCGCGAAGACGCGCTCGATGCGCTCCCCCCGTGCCAGCAGACGATCGAGCAACTCGAACCCGTGGGCGCGGCCGCCGATGAAGACGATGCGGGCGCCGGTGGCGTCTGGTGCCGCGCTCATCTGATGGCTTCGGCGCGGACGGGAAGCGCCGCCTCCAGGGCCGATGCCACGGCCCGAACCTGCTCGCGCGTGATCTCCGGAAACATCGGCAGCGAGAGGATCCGCGGGGCGATGCTCTCCGTCACCGGTAGCGCACCTTCGAGCCCCAACCGCACGTACGCGCGCTGCTGGTGTACCGGCACGGGATAGTGGATCCCGGTGCGCACCCCGCGCTCGTCGAGGGCGGCGCGCACGCGCTCGCGTTCATCGACCTCCACCACGTACAGGTGGTAGACATGCTCGCGGCCGTCCGGGGCCGAAGGAAGGCGCAGTGGAAGACCCGCGAGCGCCTCGCCGTACCAGGCGGCGGCCTGGCGGCGCTGCTGGTTCCACGTGTCGAGGTGCGGGAGCTGCACGCGTACCGCGGCCGCGAGGATCTCCGACAGGCGGAGGTTCCAGCCGGGCTCGTCGTGCACGTACCGGCGCGCCTCGCCGTGACTGCGCAGGCGCCGCGCCCGCGCGGCGAGCGCCGCGTCGTCCGTGACGACGATGCCGCCCTCCCCAACCGTCCCCAGGTTCTTCGCCGGGTAGAAGCTGAAGCAGGCCGCGTCGCCGAGCGCGCCGGTCCGCCGGCCGTCGTAACGCGCCCCGTGCGCCTGGCAGGCGTCCTCGATGACGCGCAGCCCGTGCGTCCGCGCGATTGCAGCGATGCGTCCCATGTCGCACGGCAGCCCGTACAGGTGCACGGGGATGATGGCGCGCGTGCGCGGCGTGATCGCCGCTTCGATCGTTGTGGGATCAAGCGTGTACGTGCCGCGCTCGACATCCACCAGCACCGGCGTGGCGCCCACGGCGCTGATCGCCTCGACGGTCGCGATGAAGGTGTGGGAGACGGTGATCACCTCGTCGCCGGGCCCGATGTCCATCGCCAGCAGCGCCAGTTGCAGCGCGGCCGTGCCGCTGTTGACGGCTACGGCGTGCGCGGCGCCGCAGTACGCCGCGAACTCCGCTTCCAGCGCCTCGGCCTCCGGGCCCATGACGAAGACGCCGCGGTCGAGCACGCGTTCGTATGCCGCGAGCAGCTCTGCGCGCAGCGGCTGGAGGCGCGCCTGCATGTCGACGAAGGGCACGTCAGCCATCGAGCCGCTCCATCGCGCCGCCCTTCTGCAGCGAGCGCTCCGCGGCGGCGAGGATGCGCACCGTGCGCAGTCCGGCCTGCCCGTCCGTCACCGGCGTGCCACCGCCCCGGATCGATTCGATGAAGTGCGCGCATTCCGTCCTGAGCGCTTCGGTCTGGTCGAGCATCGGCGCGTGCATGTCGCCGAGCCGGTACGCGACGAGCGCTTCCCTGCGTGCCTCATCGGCGTGCCCGTTCCAGCGCACGCCGCGGTCGTAGACCTTGATTTTCTCCGTGGGCTCGAGGTCGTCGTACAGGATCATGCGCCGGTCGCCGCCGACCAGCACCTGGCGCACCTTCACCGGGGAGAGCCAGTTCACGTGGAAGTGCGCGATCAGGTCGCCCTCGAATCGCAGCGTCAGGTACGCGACGTCGGCCATGCCGCCCGGCAGGTGCGTGACACCGATCGCGCTGACCTGCGTCGGCCGTGCCGGGAGCAGGTAGTCCATGATCGCGAGGTCGTGTGCCGCGAGGTCCCAGACGACGTTCACGTCGTGCTGCACGAGCCCCAGGTTCACGCGCACCGAATCGTAGTAGTACAGTTCGCCGATCTCGCCGCTGTCGATGAGATCCTTCATCCGCCGGACCGCGCCGGTGTACACGAACGTGTGGTCCACCATCAGCACGCGCCGCTGCCGCTGTGCCAGCTCGACCAGTTCCTCGGCGTCTTCGACCGACGTCGTAAGCGGCTTCTCGACCAGCACGTGCTTCCCGGCGAGCAGCGCGCGCTTCGCCAGCGTCGCATGCGTCTGGACGGGCGTCGCGATCGCCACGGCGTCGATGCTCGCGTCCCGCAGCACGTCCGCGAAGTCGGCGACCGCACGGACGCTCGGATGCCGCGCCTGCATCGCTTGCCGCCGCGTTTCCGACTGGTCGCAGATGGCGAGCATGCGGCAGCCCGGAGTGTCGAAGAAGTTGCGGACGAGGTTCGGCCCCCAGTAGCCGCAGCCGAGCACCGCCACGCCGACCGGCGGCGCGGTTGCGGCCGTGGGCGGCTGCGGCGAGAGCAGCGTCGTGGAATGCAAGCTTGCCCCCTGGGGGCGACGCCTCACGGACGTGCCCACTCGTACGCTACGTCACAGATGTTGAGCCGCGGTTGACCCCCTGTGGAGCCCCCGTTGAGAAGGGCGTGCGCGGCGAAGCACGACGATGTGCCGCTGTGGTGCGCCGCAACCCGGCCTTCGTTGATCAACGCGCGGGGAGCGCTGTTGTTTCCACGCCCGGGGCGCCGGCTCACCGCGCTGGCGCGGGGGCGGGCTGATCGCGCCCCTGTCCCTCTCGCTCGAGCGCGCGCCACCACGCCGCCCGCCCGCCGAGCTCGGAGCAGACCGCATCCCAGTACAGCAGGTTGAACATCGCGCTGCATGCGGCCAGCGCGGCGCGGCGGGACCCCACGAAGTCTGCCACCCGGATGGCGCCGCTGCCTCCGACGCGTACCGCGAGCATCGCGGCGCGCCTGCCGATGGCGATGCGGGCAGCCGCGCGAAGCAGGCGGTGGCGGCCGAAGCGATACTCCCTCGCGACGTTGCCGAGGATCTGGCTGCGGCCCTTGTCACGCCACATGACGACGTCGTAGTGGCCGTACAGCGGCGCGATGCGCAGCCAGCCGTCGAAGCTCCGCGGCGTGTCGTGGACGACTTCGGCGTCCGGTACGAAACGGAACGGGAGGCCGAGGTCCTGGAGCCGGAACGCCAGCTCCATGTCCTCGGCACGCGCGAACGACGGGTCGAAGAGCCCCGCCCGCACGAGCGCATCGCGTGGCACCGACGCGTTGGCCGTGTAGAACTGGCGCGGCGTCGGCGCCCAGCGGCCTGCGAGCATGTCGTCGTACTGCTTCCGCAGCATCCGCGACTCCCACTCTGCCCAGACCGGCTGGCGTCCGGCGTCGGGCGGCGGCAGCATCGTCCCGATGACGGCCGCCGGTGCCTCCTCCTGCGCGCGCAGATGCTTGCCGAGCAACTCCCGCGGCGGGATCACGTCGTCATCGATGAACACCACGATGGCGCCCGCCGCGCAGCGGATGCCAGCGTTGCGCGCGGCGCCCGGGCCCTGGTTCTCCTGGCGCAGCGCGCGCAGCGCGTAGGGCCGGGGAACGGAGAGCGCGTCGGGCGTGGCGTCGTGCGACCCGTCGTCGATCACGATGACCTCGAACCGCGCGCGGTCGAGGTCCTGGTCTTCCAGCGCGTCGAGGGTCCTCCGCAGGTAGGGAGCGCGGTCGTACGTCGGGATGACGACGGAGATATCGAGGCTCACAGCGTCCGCACCGGCGTGGCCGGTACCCCCGCGACCATCGTGCGCGCGGGCACGTCCTTCGTCACCACGGCGCCCGCCGCGACGACGGCGCCGCGGCCCACCCGCACGCCCTTGAGGATGATCGCCCGCGCGCCGATCCAGGCGTCATCCTCGATCACGATCGGCTTCGAAGCGCCGAGCCGTGCGTGGTCCAGGGGGTCGTGGTAGTCGTTGTCCATGATCAGGACGTAGTTGCCGATCAGGCAGTTGCGTCCGATGGTGACGCTGGCGTGCGCGGAGATCGAGCAGCCGTAGTTCAGGAAGCTGCCATCGCCGATCGTCAGCGGCCCGCTCACGGAGACCAGCTCGATCGGCACGGTGCGGCCATCGAGCCGCACGCGGCTCCCCAGCTCGATGCGGTGGCCGTTCTCGACGAAGACGCGGCCGCGCAGGCGCGTGCTCCACGGTGCGCGATCGCAAGACCGGAGGGCGATCTGCGCGCGCAGCACTGCCAGCATCGTGGTTGGCGAACGCAGCGCGCGCAGCGCGCGCTCCGTGTTGCTGCGCTGTGTCACCGTCTGGTCGTGCGTCCGGGCGCCGATCACGCGTGCACCCCTGCGAGCACGAGGTCGCCGGCCGGGCGCCAGACCGTCTCCTCAGCACCGTGCAGCACATGGTCGGCGAACTCCACGCCCTGCATGATCGAATGGTCCATGTTGCCGATCTCGTAGAGCCAGGCGCCGAACCGCCCGCGCGAAAAGATGCCCCTGTCCATGAGCCGCGGCTGGATCGCCGACAGCGCCCGGTCGCGTCCGAGCGTCGGTACCGGGTACGCCATCGGCACGTCGATCAGTGTGCGGTCCACGATGAGGTCGCGGTCCTCCTCCGCCAGGATGCGCGTCGCGACGAGCCCGTCGATCGTGTCGTCGATGATCTTCGCCGGATCGACCGGCTTGTACGCCGAGCGCGATGTCTCCGTGACGAGGCAGAAGTGCCCGGGCGGCGCCATGTGCGGCGAGTACCGCGAGAGGTACGTGACGCGGTAGAACGGCGCGTCTTCCTCCGGGAAATACACCCAGCACTTGTCCGTTGGCTCCTCGCGCCGCACGCCGATGCCCACGAACAGCCCGCTGTTCCAGCAGAGGTCCTGCGCCGCCTCGCGCACGTCATCCGGCGCACCGGTCAGGATGCGCACGAGCTGTGTCAGCGGCATCGTGCTGAGCAGCACGTCGTACGATGTCTCCGTGCCGTCGGCGAAGCGCACGACGCGTGCCGTAGCGTCCACGGCCACCGCCCGCTTGTCCAGCGACAGGTGGTCGTCCACGTAGGGGTGGAAGCGCTCGTAGAGGCCGCCTGTGCCGCCGTAGAGCGGGAACTTGAACGAGTTGTTCGGGCCCCACGATGCATCGTCCTCGCCCAGGATGACGTTGCGCAGCACCGACTCCAGGCTGACGACGCTCACCCGGTCCGCGATCCAGTCCTTGCTCATCATCTCCGCCGGGTGCGCCCACACCTTGAAGTTGTACGGGCGCATGAAGAGGCGCGTGATGCCCTCGCCGAAGGTAGCGAGCATCCACTCGCCGAAGTTGCGGGCGTCGGCGGCGGCACCGCGGCTGGCAGCGAGGCCGAGCAGGCACTCCAGCACCGACTCGCGTTCGAGCGCTCGCAGGTTGTTCTGGAACGGGTACGGCACCCAGCGCTGCTGCATCCAGATCCAGCTCTCCCGCTCGATCCGCGTGTAGTCGTTGCCCAGCAGGCGGTCGACCAGCTCGTGAAAGTACGGGTACCGCGAGAACATCACGTGCCCGCCCGTGTCGTACACGAAGCCATCCGGCGACGTCACGCTCGCGGCGAGGCCGCCCACGTGGTCCGACGCCTCGTAGATGTGCCAGTCGTCGTGGCCCAGCTCGCGCAGGCGGTACCCGGCGCCGAGGCCGGTGGGGCCGGCCCCGAGGATGACGATTTTCACGTGCCGGCTCCTTTCGCCTGGACGTAGAGCCGCTGCGCGCTGTCCACGCGGAAGCGCATGCTGCGCCGGATGCCGACGAAGTACGCGCGCAGGTACGCGAGGTTCGACGGTTTGCGGCGGACGGGGTTGAGGAGCTCCCGCAGGGAGAGCTTCGCCAGGCGCTGCACGAGCAGGCGCAGCGCCGTCAGGTCGCCGCAGCGCACGTGCTTCCAGTAGAACGCGCCGTCGCCGATGCCGTACGCCTCGAGCGTGCGCTCCCACGGCTCGCCGCGCTGCCGCCTGCCGTAGTGGTCGACCTTGGGCTCCGGTGACAGGCGCACGAGCGCACCTGCGCGATAGGCCCGGTACTCGAAGTCGTAGTCCTGCGACGACCGCAGCGGCCCGCCGCCGCCGAGCGCCTCATCGAACCCGCCGAGGCGGCCCGCGAGCCCGCGGCGCAGCGCGAAGTTCGCGCCCATGCCAATGATCTCGAGCTCGTGCCCGCGGCCGATGATCCGCGGCGCCGGGAACGCCAGCACGGGGATCACGTCGTCGCCGGCGTCGTAGTCCGCCGGCGCGAGCGTCTGCCCGTACAGCATCTCGATCCGCGGGTTCGCCGCGAAGACGTCGAGGATCGCGCGCAGCCAGTCCGGCCGCGCGACGCAGTCGTCGTCGGTGAACGCGACGAGGTCAGCCCGCGCCTCCGCGATGCCGCGGTTGTAGGCCGCCGACAACCCGCGCACCTCGCTGTGGACGTAGCGGAAGCGCGGGTCTCCCGCGAAGCGCTCGCATGCCCGCCGCGTCTCGTCGCCGGCGCTCTGGTCGACGACGATCAGCTCCAGGTCGCGGTGCTCGCCGTCGAGCACGGACGCGACAGCGCTGGCGATCATGTCGGGCCGGTCCACCGTACAGATCACGGCGCTGATCGCCGGTGGTGGCGTGCCTGGCTCGCTGGGTGTCAGCATGGCGTTTGACCTCGTCATTTCGCCGCGGCGGGCGCGCGTCCGGAGCCCGGCACCAGCGCGTCGAGCGCGCCGATCATGCCAAGGACCACGCCGAAGAACAGCAGCGCCCGCGCCGTCGCCAGCCCCAGGTCGACGTACGCGAACGTCGCGAACATCAGCACCATCGCTCCCAGCGCGAAGGCGACGGGTTTCAGCGAGTCGGAGCGCAGCCTCGCCATGAGCTGCATCGCCCGCATCATCGCCGCCGCGAACAGCGACAGCAGGGCGATGAACGCCAGCACGCCGGCCTTCATCCATAACCAGAAGACGCTGTTGTGCGCGGCGTAGTGCCAGAGCGGCCAGAAGCTCAGGTCGGGCATCGGGATGAAGAACGTGTACGGCCTCCCGAACCCGAGGCCGGTCAGCGGCTGGTTCCTGATGTTGATTTGCAGGTTCAGCGTCTCCTTCGTGCGGTAGCTGTCCGACGAGTTGTCACGCGCGGAGTACTTGTCTTCCGTCCCGGTGATCGCCCGGAACGACCGTGCCGGCTGTCCCAGCCCGCCCGGGTCGTTCCACGTCAGGGCCAGCATCAGGCCCAGGCCGAGGATCGCGATCGGCACCGCGATCAGGAACAGCCGGAAGTTGTCGCGCACCAGCACCACGCAGAGCAGCACGAGGCCCGCGTCGAGCGCCACGATGCCAGCGCGTCGCCGCATCACGAACAGCGCGAAGATCGGCAGCACGACGAGCGGCGCGCTCTTCAGCTCCGCCAGGCCGTTGCGCGACCAGACGAGGCGCGCGAAGACGAGGATGATACCCGCTGCGCAGAACAGCGCATCCTCATGCGGGAACGCCAGGTCCTGGTTGACCGCCCCCAACTGGCCGCGTACCTGCGTGTAGTAGTGCAAGATGGCGAACGCAGCCATGATGTTGACCGCGACCACAAAGAGCGTGACCAGGCGCCGCACGTCCGCCCGCGTCCGCAGGAAGTGCGTTGCCAGCAGCGACATCACGGGCAGGTAGAAGAGGCCGCGCGTCTCCGCGCGCATCGCCTGCAGGTTCGCCCCGTGCGCCAGCCCGACGCCGATCCCGAGCAGCACCGTCAGCATCAGCATGCTGATCGGCAGGAACAGCGATCCGGTGCGCAGCGTCACTGCGTCGTCGAACACCAGCCGGATGACCAGCCCGAGCGTCGTGAACGCGAGGACGAGCTCGAGCGGCGTCAGATACATACCGTAGGCCGGGTAGGTGTCGTTCAGCCGGAACGTGGCCCCGAACGGCATCACACCCGTGCCGGCGATCGCGAAGAAGACGATCACGTAGAAGCCGGCGCGCGGCTGCGCCGTCACGAAGATCAGCGTGCCGAGCAGCGCCACCAGCAGCAGGGCCGGCGCCGGACCGACGGCCAGCAGCACGCCGGCCACCAGCGCGGCGCCGGTCGTGCCCACGGCCAGGGGAAACACCGGGTCGCGCGCGGGTCCGGGCAGCGTCCGGGCGTCTGCGTATGCCATCTACCAGATCCCGCCCGAGAAGTAGTAGACGCCGGTCAGGACGGCTGCCGCGCAGGCCACGAGCAGGTAGGTGCGCCAGTCGAAGGACCGGCTGGACTGCCCGGCGACCGCGGCCAACGCGAGGAAGACGGCCAGCACTGCCATGACGCTGCTACTCGATGGCGAAGCGTGACACGCCGAGGAGCCGCGCGACCCAGCCCGGCAGCCACACCCGCGTCCCGTTCAGCACGACGCCGCGCACCGGCACCTCTCCCGCCGCCTTCAGCGCGTTCGCCGCGTCCTGGATGTGCGTCTGCCCGGCGCGCGCCACGAGCACCAGGCTCTCCGCCTGCTTCACGATCACCGCCGCGTGCGGCGACGTGAGCAGCGGCGGCGCGTCGATGATGATCGTCTGGTAGCCCTCGTGCAGCGTCGTCATCAGCTCCTGGAAACGCCGCGACCGGATCAGGGGCCCCGGGTTCGCCGTCGGCCGTCCGCCCGGCAAGAGCCAGACGTTGGGGATCCGCGTCGGCTGGATGCACGTTTCGATCGCGATGTCCGACGAGAGGTAGTCGCTGAGCCCGCCCCGGCCCTCGAGCCGGAAGTCCTCGAGCAGCCGCGGCCGCAGCATGTCCGTCTCGAGGATGAGCACGTCCGTGCCGAGGTTCCGCGCCGCCGCCGCCGCGATCCCGATCGCCACGGACGACTTGCCCTCGCCAGCGGCGGCGCTCGACACCGCGATCGACTGGCTCGCGCCGGCGCGTGCCGCGTCGAGGCAGCGCGCCGCGATCTGCTTGAACCGTTCCTCGACCACGCCGAAGATCGGCGCCGTCATCGCCGCTTCTTCCACGGCGCCGACAGCGGGGGACCAGTTCACGCCCCACTCGTAGCCCTCGCGGGCCACGGCCCAGGGCCGGATGTTAAGCATGGTTGCCATGTGTGTACCCCACCGAGGTGTCCTCGCCCTACCGCTGCAACGACACGCCCAGCGCCGTTACGGCCAGGCGGAAAAAGTGCTTTGGCCAGCCGCGCTTCTTCACGGCGCTGACGTCAGGCACGGTGCCGAGCAGGATCAGCCCCGGCAGCGCTTGCAGGTCCTCCGCGACGCGGATGCTGTTGTCCGTCCGCAGCAGGAACGCGTACACCGCCGCCGAGAGGCTCACCGCCAGCAGCAGCCCGGCCACCGGGAACAGCGCCTGCTTGCGCAGGCTCACCTTCACCGGCGCCTTCGGCAGGTTCGCCGGGTCGACGACCCTGATCGATTGCTGCAGCGCCTCCAGGGTCGAGCCGCTGCTGAGCGTCACCTGGTAGAGGTTGCTCTGCGTCGCGTTGTACGTGTTCTGCGCCTGCTGCATCGCTCCCTGCAGGGCCAGGTACTGCGGGTCCGTCGCGCTCGCCGCGGTTACCGGGTGCTGCGCGACGTACGCCGATAGCGCGTCGCGCGCCGTCTGCAGCGTCTTCTGTTGCGTTGTCAGTTGCGCCGTGTAGAAGTTCGCCGCCGTCTTCGCCTGCTGCGTCGTGTTCGCCAGGTAGTCCGCCTGGTACTGGCTGACGATCGCCTGGACGACCGCCTGCGCGCGTGCCGCGCTGGCCGACGTGTGCTCGATGATCAGGCTGTAGTAGCCGTTGGCGAACACGGTCGTGCCGTTCCGCACGCTCAGCGCGGTCGCCGGCACGCCGGAGGCCGTCAGCGCCTTCGCGACCGCCTTGGCGAACGCGTCCGTCGCCAGCTCCTCGTTGAGCACGTTTGCCTGGTTCTGCGCCGGCGTCAGGTACTGGCTGCCCTGCGACTGCGCGTCGGGGAGGAAGATCGGCGGTTGCACCCAGATCGTCGACCTGGACGCGTAGTCCTGGTTGCGGGTGGCGACGGCCAGCAGGACCGCCAGCGGCAGGATCACGATGAACGGGATCAGCAGCAGGTACTTGTGCCGCGCCAGGATGATCAGCGGTTTCGTCGCCACGCGCTCACGCTTTCGTCGCCATCAACGGCCCTTCTTCGCCACTACAACGCGGCAGTGCCGAAGATGTCTCACGATCGTAGCGGCCGCCTGTTGACGGCCAGTTGAGGCAGCGTAGAGAACGTGTTGAACGGGACTCCTGTCCACTCCCGCGCGCGGTTGCCGCCGCCATCAGACGTCGAACCCGCCGAAGCGGCGGCGGTACCGCTGCCGGCCCACCAGTGTCAGGTAGAGCGCCCGCGCGCAGGTCGTGTAGAACACGCGGTCGGCGAGGACCGACGGGGATCGCCCCGGCAGCGACGCCAGCCCCCGCCAGGCGCGCCATGGCCGGCCGTAGCCCAGGTCGCCCCACAGCGTGTAGAAGAGCGCGTGCCGCCGCGCCGGCGCGAGCAGCGGCAGCAGCTCCGCCCGCTGCCGCTCGTCGAGCAGCGCCACGTTCTTGTCGATGACGCGCCGCAGCTCGTCGACGGCCTGCCGTGGCCGCACCGCCTGGATGCTCATGTTCGCGGCGTGGATCCGGTAGGCGTAGAGCGGCGCCGCCACGTAGCCGACGTCGTACCGGCTGCTGAGCCGCAGCCAGAGGTCCCAGTCGTTCGCGTGCGGGAACGACGCGTCGTACCAGCCAAGCGCCTCGTGGCACGCCCGCCGGACGAGCGTGCCGGAGGCCGGGACCGTGTTCTCGAACAGCAGCTCCCTGAACGCGTCGAGCCCGTCTACGACCGTATCGGCCGGCCGCGGCGTCGTGACGTGGAACGGCGTCCCGTCGGCGCGCACGAGCTGATAGGCCGAGTAGACCAGCCCGACGCCGGTATTGGCCTCGAACATGGCGACCTGCCGTTCGACGCCGTCGGGCGCGACAGCGAAGTCGTCCGCGGACAGCAGGCCGACGAACTCTCCCGACGCCATACTCAGCCCGTCGTTGTACGATGCGATGTGCCCCTGGTTCGTCGCGTGGCGCACCACGCGCACCCGCGGCTCCTCGCGATACCGCGCCAGCACCTCCGCCGTATTGTCGGTCGATGCGTCGTCCACGACGATGATGTCGAGCGCGCGAAAGGTCTGGCCCAGCAGACTGTCCACGGCTTGCCGGACGTACCGTCCGTAGTTGTAAGACGGGATCACGAAGGTTACGCTTGTGGTCACCGATGCAGGGCTCCCGCATCTCTTCGCGGACGGTCCCGCACCGGCGGATTCGCGAGGCAGGCGCGGGTTGTGCCAGTATACGTTTCGATGCGCCGCTCGCATGTTGAGTCAGGGTGGAGAAGCCGATGAGCCGGACACCAATGCAAAGGGTCGGCGCTGCTGCCATCGCCCGGCGGCGCCATGCCCAGGCAGCCCCCCGGTGAGCAAGCCTCGCGTCCTGTATGTGCCGATGCTGTTCCAGGCGGAGCGCTGGAACGGCATCATGGAGCACCTGCGCCTCCTCATCGATGGCCTGGGCGGCGAGATCACGCCCCTCCTCGTCACGCGCCCGGACGACGGTGAACAGACGGCGCTCCTCGCTGCAGCGACCGGCGTCGAGACGTGCCCGCTTCGCGCCGGGCGCAGCGCCGGCGAGCTGCGCCGCCTCTGCCGCGAGCGCCGCATCGACATCGTGCACATTCAGACGCCGGTCGCCGGTGGCATGCCGCGTCTCGCCGTTGGCGCTCGCGTCAGTGGCGCGCGCGTCGTCGTCACGTTTCAGCAGACACAGTTGGACCCTCTGAGGGGCCCCCGCCGCCTGCTCACTTCCATCACGCAGCGTCATGTGGTGGACAGGTGCATCGCGGTGTCGGAGTCCGTCGCGGACTCACTCGTGACGTTGAGCGGGTTCGACCGATTCCGAATCGACATCGTGCACAATGCTGTCGCACCGTATGAGGAGGCGTCCGGTGTGCAAGGGAAGGCCATCGAGCTCGACGACTCTGCGGTCTGGGCGGGGTACTTCGGCCGCCTCGCGGAAGAGAAGGATGTTGCCTGCCTGCTTCGAGCGCTGGCGATCGCCTCCCGGCAGGAGCGCCGGCTCAAGGTGCTCATCGTTGGCGACGGCTACGAGCGGGACCGCCTGCTGGCGCTGACGGCTCAGCTCGGTCT
>JAGWOC010000162.1 GCA_028872875.1 Chloroflexota bacterium
TGCGCTGAGGCGATGAACGCGCCGGCATCGCTCTACCTGCTCGTGCTTCGCTTAGCCGCGTCCGAGCACACGCGCGATCGCCAGAGCGGGCAGCGCGACGAACAATGTCCACCACTCGGGCGCAATCACGCACGCGCCGGCAATCATCACGGCGGTCCCACCGGCGCAACGTCTCAGAGTCGGCATGCCGAAAGCATCTCTAGTGGGTGTCCGGCATTGGGTTGCGAGGCGGTGACAGGTCGAGGGCAGTGCGGTGTGCGGCGTCGTCGTATGCGCATACGAGTGCGGCAGGCGCTCGCCTCCGAGTCCAGTCACCGGTCCGCCACCACCTGTCCACGCGATTGCATCCCACTCGCGTCGGAGCCCCTCCTACGGTTGCCACGAAACCCCCGAAGGAGGAGAAACGTCAATGCCGAAGATCGGCAATTCGCTTCGCAGTGTTGCGGCCCTCGCCCTGATCGGCGCCCTCGCGGCGCTGGCGGCGGGCACCGCGAACGCCGCGCCGTCCCGGCACGCCGCGACCACGCTGCAGGGCGCCGGCTCGACCCTGATCGCGCCCGCGTTCGCGACCTGGAGCCCGGCCTACGGGAAGGCGCGCGGCGTCGAGGTCAGCTACTCGGGCATCGGCAGCGGCGGCGGCATCGCCGCGATCACCGCCCGCACCGTCGACTTCGGCTGCAGCGACGCCCCGCTCAGCCCCGACCAGCTCGCCGCCGCCAAGGGCGTCGTCCAGATCCCCTGGGCGCTGACGGCCACCGTGCCCTCCTACAACATCCCCGGCGTCGCCGACACGAAGCTGCGCCTCTCCGGCCCGGTGCTCGCCGACATCTACCTCGGCCACATCACGAAGTGGAACGACGCGGCGATCCGCAAGCTCAACCCGGGCCTCAAGCTGCCCGACCTGACGATCACGCCGATCCACCGCAGCGACGGCTCGGGCGACACGTTCGCCTTCACCGACTACCTCTCCAAGGTCAGCCCGGAGTGGGCCTCCAAGGTCGGCAACAACACCTCGGTCAACTGGCCCGCCGGCGTCGGCGGCAAGGGCAACCCCGGCGTGGCGGCGCTGATCGGCTCCACCCCCGGCTCGATCGGCTACGTCTCCGACGCCTACGTGCTCCAGAACCACATCGCCAAGGCGCAGCTGCTCAACCGCGCCGGCCGCTACACGCTGCCGAGCGTCGCCTCGATCGAGGCCGCCGCCCAGACCGTGACCAGGGTCCCGGCCGACAACCGCATGTCGATCGTCGACCCGCCGGCGAGCAAGAAGTACGCCGACGCGTACCCGACCTCGACCTTCACCTACATCATCGTCCCGCTGCAGACGGCCAAGGCGCACGACATCAAGAACTTCGTCACCTGGGCCCTCACCCACGGCCAGCCGATGATCCGCAGGCTCGTCTTCGCGCCGATCCCCAGGGTCGTCCTCGTCGCGGCGAACAGGACGCTCGCGAAGGTCCACTCGTAGGAGAGGATCCGCGCTGCGACCGTGAGCTCACTCGACGCAACCACCGGTACGGCCCGCCGCCCCCTCACGGGGCGGCGGGCGCGTTTCGGCGACGTGCTCCTCCAGGTCGTCGCCGGGTCGGCCGCCGCGGCGGCGACCGTGCTCGTCGTCCTGATCGCGATCAAGATCGTCGACGGCGGCCGCCTCTCGATCGGGCGCTTCGGCGTCGGCTTCGTCACGCACGTCGCGTGGGACCCGGTCAAGAACGTCTTCGGCGCGGGCAGCTTCCTCTACGGCACGGCGGTGACGTCGCT
>JAGWOC010000163.1 GCA_028872875.1 Chloroflexota bacterium
CGAAGAGCACGATGAGGCTGAGCCCGAGGTCCACGAGCGCCGAGAGCACGGCCGACGCTGGCAGGAGCTGCACCGGGAGGCGGACCTTCTTCACGATGGGCGCATTGGCCACGATGGCCGAGGCTCCCGCGGTGAGCGAGGTGGCGAAGAACGTCCAGGGCACGAGGCCGACGAAGAGGAAGACGGCGTAGTTCACCTCCGCGCCGCTTCCCACCCGCGGGCGCACGCCGAAGAGGACCCCGAAGAGGACCCAGAAGACGAGGAGCTGCGTGAGCGGCATGACGAAGTGCCAGGCGAAGCCGAGCGCCGAGCCCTTGTAGCGGCCGCGCAGGTCGCGCCAGGCGAAGTCCATGAGCAGCTCGCGACGCGAGACGAGCGCTTCCAGCTCGGCGATCACCGCTGCAGCCTCACACGCGCACCCGAAAGTGGGCAAGTGGCGCTGTCGCGATCCGCGCCACGTCGTCGGAGATGCAACAGCCGGGGATGTTCACCTACGCTGGACCTCGTCCGGCGACACCGCCGGACCCCGGCACCCACCGCCCGGGACCCAATGAGGGAGGGAACCCCATCCGCCATATCCGTGTCGCGCTATGTCTCGCTGTCGCGCTCAGCCTGACGGTCACGTCGGGAACGGCGCTGGCAGCGCACGCAAACCAACCTGCTGCTCGTCCCGCAGCGACGGCCGCCGCGTCGACCGCATGCGTCCCGTCGACGGGCCCGGGCATTCCCGCGCCGGGCCAGGTCGCGACGGGCGTCCCCGGCTACCACTCCGCCTGGTACGGACAGAGCGGCTACGCGCGCATGTGCCCATATCAGGTCCAGACGTTCACCATCGCGTTCCTCAACACCGGCTCCGTCGGCTGGTACGGCGGGAAGGCCGGCCAGACCGCCTACCTCGGGACCTGGGGGCCTGACCCCGGGCAGGACAAGCCGAGCCCGCTCGGCGGGAACGGCCAGCTCGGATCGCCGAACACCCACTGGCCCACGTACGACCGCGTCGCGGCGCAGCCCGTCCCGTACGTCGGTCCGGGCCAGGTCGCGTGGTTCAGCTTCACTCTCCAGGCGCCACAGACGCCGGGCTGGTATCGCCTCGACCTGCGCCCGCTCATCGAGGGCGCGCAGTGGCTCGAGGACCAGGGCATCTTCTGGCAGGTCGTCGTCCTCAACGCCGACGGCTCCGTGCCGCCGCAGCCCGTCGTCGCCGCCAGCACGACCGGCACGCACGTCCTGGCCTCGTGGTTCGGCCCCGGCCTCTACGGCAACGGCACCGCCTGCGGGCAGGTCCTGACGACCGCGCTCCTCGGCGTCGCCGACCGGACGCTGCCGTGCGGCACGCCGGTGACCCTCCAGTACGGCCCGACCCGGATCACCGTCCCCGTCGTCGACCGCGGCCCCTGGGTGTACACGCGCGAGTTCGACCTCACCTACGCCACGAAGCTCGCGCTCGGCTGCCCCGACCTGTGCGACCTGGTCTGGATCAAGTAGCGCCGCTCCGCCCGCAGCCACGACCATGAGGCCGTGACCCCGACGGAGCGGCGCACGCGGAGAGGCGGCGTCGAGCTCGTCTTCCACGACTGGCCCGGCGGCGCGCCGCCCGCCCTCCTCCTCCACGGCATCGGCAACTACGGCCGCTACTGGGACCTCTTCGCGGGCGCGGTCGACGGCAGCGTCCGCCTCGTCGCCCCCGACGCGCGCGGCCACGGGTCGAGCGGCCGCCCCGACGACGGCTACGCGCCGACGGAATTCGT
>JAGWOC010000164.1 GCA_028872875.1 Chloroflexota bacterium
GCCGGCGCGGACGTCGTCTGCGCCGCGCGCACGCGGCAGCAGATCGAACGCACGGCGGCCGACATCGTCGCGCTCGGCCGGCGCGCCTTCGCGCAGCCGACGGACGTGCGCGACTCAGCGCAGTGCGACGCGCTGATCAGCCGCGCTGCCCGGGAGTTCGGCCGCGTCGACATCATGCTCTCGAACGCCGGCATCGGCGACATGCGCGGGGCCAACGCCGAGCTGTGGGACGTCGACGACGGTGACTGGCACGACACGCTCGACGTCAACCTGTCGAGCGCGTTCTATTGCGCGCGCGCCGCGTCCAGGCAGATGGTCGCGGAAGGCCACGGCGGCGCGATCATCAACCTCGCGTCGGGCACCGCCCTGCGCGCCTACCCGATGAGCTTCGGCTACGGCGCGGCGAAGGCCGGCGTCATCGCCCTCACGAAGTCGCTCTCGACGATGCTCGCGAAGCACGAGATCCGCGTCAACTGCATCATCCCGGGCTTCGTCTCGCAGTCGCCGGCACGCAACGAGCAGGAGCAGATCTTCGCGAAGACGCGCGGCCGCTACCTGCCCGCGCAGCGCCTCGGCCAGGCGTGGGAGCTGGGCCCGCTCGCCGTCTTCCTGGCGTCCGACGCCTCCAGCTACGTCACCGGACAGGGCTTCGTGATCGATGGCGGCGGCCTCGCCGGCGGGCTGGCGCCCATGGGCTTCGCGCCGGACGTGACGATCTGACTGCCTTGGGGGAACGAGAGAGGGGCTGAACGCACCGTGAAGAACGAATGGGGCGACGTCCGGCTCGGGATCGATGCCTACGATCTGCGCGGCAAGAAGGCGCTCGTCATCGGCGCGGGCGCGCCCGCCGGCCGCGCGATCGCGCTCGCCCTCGGCGAGGCGGGGGCCGATGTGACCGTCTCATCGACCTCGAACGATGGCGACGAGATCATGCGCGCCAAGAAGGTGCAGCAGGAGCTGACGAAGCTGGGCCGGCAGTCGGCGACCGTCGCCACCGACGTCACGCTGGGCACCGGCGTGCAGGTGATGGTGCGGCAGGTCGCGAAGGAGATGGGACGCATCGACATCCTCGTCAATGCGCCCGACCTCTTCCTCGGCAAAGCCGCCGATGCCACGACCGACATCGAGTGGAACCGGGTGCTGCAGGTGAACCTCAGCGGCACGTTCCACGCCTGTCGCGCCGTTGGCAAAGAGATGCTGAAGCAGGACGGCGGCGGCCAGGCGACCCGTGGGGGCCGCATCATCAACATCGCGTCCGCCCTCGGCGAGCGGGGGCTCGCGCACGCGGCCGCGTACTGCGCGGCGCAGGCGGGCATCCTGAACCTCACCCGCGCGCTCGCGCAGGAGTGGGGCCCGGGCGGGATTACCGTGAACGCGATCGCGCAGGGGTGGATGGCGCATTCGCGGGCGATCGGCAACCCCGACCCGGCTGCGAACCAGACCGTGCGCTTCGTTCCGATGAAGCGCGCGGGCGCCGCCGACGAGCTCGGCCCCCTCGCCGTCTACCTGGCCTCCGACTCGTGCGGCTACATCAGCGGCCAGGTGATGTTCGTCGATGGCGGTCTGACGACCCACCTGTAGGAGCGCCATGCCCGTCGCGCGCGTGAACGGCATCGACCTCTACTACGAAGAGCTGGGCGCCGGGCCGCACCTCGTCGTTGCCCACGGCCTGATGGGCAGCGTCGCGATGCTGCCGCTCTTCGGAGAGCGAATCGACGCCATCGCCG
>JAGWOC010000089.1 GCA_028872875.1 Chloroflexota bacterium
TGGACGACGACGACGCCGTTTCGCCCGCATACATTCCCACGATCCTCGGCGCGATCGACTGCGCGCCAGGCGTCGACGTCGTCCTGATCCGCGGCGAGCGGCTCGACGACGGGAAGAAGGTCTGGGAGTTCACCTACGACGTCAGGGGCCAGTGGTTCGGCGCCGTCGCCGGGAGGGAGCGCGGGGCGTGGGTGGGCGGAGGCGATGGCACGATCATGTGTAACTCTCCCGATCACCTCTGCCCGGTCCGCACCGACATCGCGCGGGCCGCCCCCTTCGAGGACCGGCGCATAAATGAGGACGTCGAGTGGGCGCGGGCCGTTGCGCCGCGACTTCGTTCCAGCGCGCGCACGGAAGGCGTATTGTACACGTACCGTACGAAAGCGGGACGCGAGTGGGAGCGACGAGAATGAGGTCAGCCGCACTACTACCGACTGGCAAGACGATGAACCCGAGGCGCCCGGAGAGCGCGCACTATTACGATCCGAGCCAGACGGCCATCGTCGTCGACGTGGGCGGTGGCAGGCTGCGCTGCCTGACGTCCTTCGGCGACCTCGATGATTGGGCGATCGACTCCCGCCACGAGATCCACCACGATCAGACGCTCCGTCGCCTCGGCAACGGGAAGGTGGTCGGCAAGGTGACGTTCGCGGACGGAGTCCCGCACGGCAACGTCCCGAATCGCGCACTGCCGCACTGGGTGTTCAAGTGAGCCGACGCGAGAAGGCACCATCTCCGACTCCAGGTGCTGCGCGGCGCCTGCTCGCGCGCGCTCGAGAGGAGCTGAAGAAGGACCCTCGCCAAGCGGCGGAGAAGGGGTGGCTCGCGGCGGCGACGGCTGCCCGCGCGATCTTGCGTCGTGCCGGGAGGCCGGAGTGGAAGCGTGTCTCGCGCATCGAGGAGAACCTCACCGAGACCCTCGGCGAACTCAAGATGTCGACGCAGACGGGCGAGGACGTCGGCGTGCTCGCGCGCGCGCTCCACGGGTCGGCCTTCTACAAGGGCGACCCAGACTACACGGACAAGGCGGTCGTGGAGGCGAATTTTAAGATCGTCGAGCGCGTCATCGGAGACGCGGAGGCTTTTTTCCGCCTGCGCGGACGGCGCGGGTACGATGAGGAGTGATGAAGACGTCGACCTACCGCAAGGACTTCAGGCGCCGCCTCGCGCGGTTCCTGAAGCAGTTCCCGAGCAACGCGAAGTCGTGGGCGCAGGCCACCGACGAGCCGAAGGACATCTACTACGAGATGTCCGAGCACGGGACGCGGTTCCCGCCCGTCGGCAAGATCAACTGCAAGACGCCGTCGGAGTGGAACACGAAGTACAAGGCCGCGATCTGGAAGGCGTTCCGAGCGATGTCCGACGACGAGCTGGCGCAGGTCGACCGCGCCTTCGGCGGCGCTGGCGACGAGGGGTGGTTCAAGTGAGCCGCGTCAAGATGGGCGAGTCGTACAAGGAGTTCTGCGCGGGCTACCGCGAGACGAAGGCGTGGCTCGGCGAGCGCGGCGCCGACCGCTCCGACTGTCGCGACTTCTTCAACGCCAGCAGGGCAGACCTCCAGACGGCGCACGCGAGCGGCCTCTCCTGGTCGCGGCTCGGCCATGACTTTTACCTGACGCGGAACGGCCACGGTGCCGGCTTCTGGGACGAGGGGCATCGCGGCGCGGAGGCAGACGCGGCGCTCGATCGCTTGACGCGTGACGCGCACGCCTACGGGAGCACGGAATGACCCGCGTCGACACCCTCAAGTTGTACCTCGCGCAACTCGCCGCCGACGTCGCAGCCGAGGGCAAGTTCGTAGGCGCCGGCTCCGACCGCGCCGAGGCGGCGGCCAGGGCCATCCTCGGCGGCGCAGCGGGCATGCTCGAGGCCCTGCTCGAGGACGTGAAGACCGCGGCCGGTGATGGGGGCTCCGTCGCCACCCAGATGATCACCGGCATCGCCTCGCGCGCGGTGGAGAACGGGATCCGCATCGGGATGAGCAAACTTGTGGGCGCCGTCACGGCGTCGCTTGACAAGGACAAGCGCGAGAAGCGCAAGACGGGCCGCGCCATCATGGCCGCCGCGAAGAAGATGGGATGATGAAGAGCAAGATCACCGAAGCGCAGGCGCGCCGGCTCCGAGTCGGCGACCAACTCATCGTGCTGAGAACGCACCGCAACCAGCATGGCCAGTGGCTGCGGGCCGGTCTGCACGGCGTGGTGCGAAGCACCGACAACGACGGCCCCTACTTCTCCTACGAGGTGCAGTGGAGCACCGAGCCTCACGGCAGGGTCAGAGCGGATGGTCCGACCACGTGGGTCTGGGCGCGCCACGAAGACCCGATCGCGTTGCGCCGGAGAGGACGCTGATGAGACACCTGACGCCGAAGACCCTGACGCAACTTCGCCGCGAGGGCGACGTCTGGGAGTGCCCAGACTGCGGCGCCGACAACGTCTACTCCATCGTGTACGTGGAGCAGGTGTTGCGCGGGCGCGGGCTGGCGACCCTGCTCAAGAAGAACCGCGTCGAGGCGGTCGAGGATCTGCCCGTCGTGACGGGGAGCAGCTTCGAGACCTGCTGCGGCGCGTGCAGGAACTGCTTCGCGCCGAGGCGGGTCGGCAGGCGCCGCAACCCGATCCTCCACCCGGCGTACACGCACGAGGAGGACTAGTCCGATGGGCTTCATGAGACCGATCGCCGAGAAGATGACGGTGTACCGCGTCAAGACGAACGCAGGCACCTTCAACGTACCCGCCGACGCCCTGTCTGGCGACGACTTCGACGCACGCGGGCGCGTGCGCCGCGACAAGATCGTCAAGTACACCGAGGGGAGCGAGGTCTACTCCGTGCGCAACGCAGGGGCTGGTGACGCGGCCAAATACCGCAGAGAGTACAAGGGATGACACGCAAGCGACGCTGGATGCAGGGCTCGGTCCGCCGCCCCGGCAAACTCCACGAGGACATGGGAATGCCGGAGGGCGAGGCGCTGTCCACCTCAGACATCCTCTCGCACATGACGGACGTCGCGCTCGCGATGGGCCGTGCGGCTAGCTCGCACCGCGCGGGCCTCCGTCGGCAACTCGCGCGCGCCAACGAGGCGCTCAACTTCAGGCGCTACCGCGGATGGCGGCCGAAGGTCGGCCAGCCGTACCGGGACAGCGTCACGATGGAGATGTAAATCAACAACTCGAAGGAGGAAGGAACATGACCCGCAAGAAGACATCGAGCCGCAAGAAGACCACCGCCCGCAAGAAGACCGTCCGCAAGAAGACGGCGTCCAAGCGCGTGAAGCGGCACTACCCGAAGATCATCAAGCACGGCAAGACTGCGGCGGAGCGCAGGAAGTACATCGCCTACCGCGAGGACGTCGAGAAGCTGAAGAAGAAGTACTGGTAGGCGCGCGCCCCCTCGCGCGCGTCTGGTCTCGGACCCTGTAGCGGACAGACATCAGGAGGACACCATGCGCGGATTCGTCTCGGCATCGAGTTTCAACAGCGGCCTCGGCAGCAACTCCCCCGACATCCCCGTGCTCGACGCGTCGGGCCAGCCGATCCCCTGGCCCACCGTCGCGCCGACCTACCTCGACGTGCGGGTGATCGGCACCGGCAAGGATGGCGCGGGCAACGTCCGCGGTGTGGGCGAGCCGTTCGTGCTGCCGCGCCCGGTCGGTGTCGCCAACGTCAACGGCTACGTGGGCCTCGAGCCCTGCGCCAACTCGCCGCTGATCCCCACCGGCGCGCAGGTCGTCGTCACCTTCGAGTAGGACGCCGTTCAATGATCGAAGGCGAGCAGCGCGGCCTACTGGCCGCCGTCGCGTCGCGCGTCACGTCGCTGCGCGTTATCGTCGGCGCGGCCGTCGCGCTGCTCGGCGTCGGCGCCGTCGGCGTGGCGACGGCGCGCTCGTACGCCACCGACGCCGACGTGGCGAGCGCCGTCGCCTCGCACGAGGCGCGCGAGGACGAGGTGCACAGTCGCCATGAGGCGCAGCTCGCCGCCCACGAGAAGCGCTTGACGGAGCAGGGCGAGCACATGGTCGAGATCCACGAGGACTTGCGCTGGATCAAGAGCACGCTCGCGGCCGTCGCCAAGCACCAGCGCGTGCCGTTCGCCCCCCCGCCCCGCGAGCAGCCGTGAACCGCGCCGCCGCAGCTCTCTTCGCCTTGGTGGCGCGGATCATCGATCGGATCGCCGGTGCGTGGGCGGGCGTCGAGGCGTGGCTCGTCGCTGACTAACCGCGCGCCCCGCCGCGCGCTTAAAGGAGATCCCATGCGTCACCTGCTCCGCCGCCTCCGCGAACTGGACACATTCATCGTGGCGATGCTGCTGCTCGTCGTGTGCACCGACGCCGCGTTTGTCACCCTCGCGCACGCGCAGGCAGATGCCGGCACCGCGATCGCCGTCACCCCGCCCGCCGCGCCCAGCTTCGATCTCTGGGCGTGGTTCACGGGCGGCTCGCCGGCGCACTGGCAGGTGCTCGCCCTGGTCGCGTACATCGTGCTCAGCGAGGTGCTGGCGCACGCCAAGTCGCTCAACCCGAACTCCCCGCTGCAGTTGCTCATGACGCTGCTGCGCCGCACGCCGCTCGCCGCCAAGCTGCCGCTCGGAGTGCTGCTCGTCGGCGCGGTGGCGCTCAGCGGCTGCGCCTGCTGGCACCCGACCGATCCCGCCTTCGCATCGCAGCGGTGCGTCATCGCCCGCCAGTCGGTCGACTGCACCACGGCGTCCGCGAAGGGCGAGATCGCCCCCGGCATCGCCGTCGCCAAGACGATCGTGGACTCGGGCACCGTCGACGTGGTGACGATCGAGGCAGCGCTGATCTCCCTCGGCTTCCACGACGCCCAGTGCGTGCTCGCGGCGCTCGCGTCGGACTTCTCGCGGGCGAAGGCGTCGCCCGGCCTCGCGTCGGGGAGCGAGCACAACCGCGCCCTGTTCCTCGATCAGTGGCAGGCGCACGTCGGCGCGCCGCAGGCGGTGCGATGATGAATCGCACGGAGATCGTCGAGCGGTGCGCCGAGGCGGCGCACGAGATGAACCGCATCTACTGCGAGGCACACGGCGACGCCTCGCAGCCGCGCTGGTCCGATGCGCCGGATTGGCAGCGATCGAGCGCGATCAAGGGAGTCGCCGGCGCGCTCGCGGGCAACACGCCGGAGCAATCGCACGAGGGCTGGCTCTCCGAGAAGGCCGCCACGGGGTGGAAGTACGGTCCCGTGAAGGACCCGGCGAAGAAGGAACACCCTTGTTTCGTGCTGTACGCCGAGCTGCCCCCCGAGCAGCGCATGAAGGACCACCTGTTCATCGCGACGGTCCTCGCGATGGCCGAAGCGCTCGGCTACGCGACGGCGGCAGAGTAAATGAACCGGGCCGTCCTCGCCGGCCGCCCGCGTGTCATCGGCGGCTGGCGCAAGAGCGCCCTCCCGCCGCGGCGCCTGCTCGACGAGCCGCCCACTTCGGCGATCCGGTCGCACTCCGATCTGCGCGGGCGCATGCCGCCGGTGATGGATCAGGGATCGACGGGCGACTGCACGGCGCACGCGGCGCTCGAGGTGCGCGAACACCTGATCCTCCGCGCCGCCATCGCCACCGACGACGCGAGCAAGCTCGCCGCGCTCGCCGCACACGGGGCGCGCTTCAGCCGCCTCTACCAGTACGCCCGCACCCGCCAGCGCGAGGGGACGCCGCTCGCCGACGACTCTGGCGCGAGCGTCGCCGACGCCTTCGCGGTGCTCGAGGACGCGGGCGCGTGCCCTGCGGCGACGTGGAGCGACGACGACGCCGAGACGCGGTTCGCCCTCGATCCCGGTGGCGCGGCGGACATCGAGGCGCACCGGCACCGAGTCGTGCTCGGCTTCGCGCTGCCGTCGCTCCGGGCGCTCCGGGCGTCGCTCTCCGAGGGATTCCCCGTCGGATTCGGGTTCGCGGTCCCGGCGAACATGATGAGCGAGGCGTGCGCGGCGACGGGGATCGTGAAGCCGCCGGCCGAGGGCGAGGAGATGCAGGGCGGGCACGCCGTCACTGCCTGCGGCCACGACGACGCGATGGTCATCGACGGCGTGAAGGGCGCGATCCTGGCGATGAATCACTGGTCAGTTTCGTGGGGCCAGGCGGGCTTCTTCTGGTTGCCCTACGGCTTCTTCGACGGGGGGCTCGCCGAGGACGCGCACACGGCTCGCAGGTCTGAGGACATCTGACATGGCGAACGACGTGAGGTTCGAGCAGGTGCGCGCCGCCGTCGCACTGGCGGCGTTGTCGGTGCCGTCCGAGGCGCTCGACGGCATCCGCGCCGCGATCGAGAGCGACGAGCGGATGGTGGCGAGGGCACTCGCCGCGCAGGTGCCCACCCCGCAGCGTCGGTCCGACGACTGGAACCCGGCTGGCGGGCTGTGATGCGCACCCTCCTCGCCGTCGCCCTGCTCACGCTCGCCGGCTGCCCGCGCCCCGTCACGCCGCCCGCGGCGCCCCCCGATGCCGTCACAGGAGCGCCCGCCGCCTGCCCCGTCGCCGTCACGCCGGTGAGCGCGGACGTGTGCCCTGGGCGCTTCACCGTCGAGGGCCTGGCGTGCGTGCGCTGCGTGGGCGCGTCGGGGTGTCTCGACGCGGCGGACGAGGTCTACTGCGTGGCGGGCGGGTGCGGCGACGCGCGATGCGCGGAGGAACGGTGAGCACGCTCCGCTACCGCGCAGGCGCCGCCGGCGGCACGCAGGGTGCCGACCCAGACGACCTCGCCGTGGGGGAGTGCACGCTCCGGCACACGCGCGACGCGAGCGGCTCCTACCTGCGGCTCTGGGCGCGCGTGGTCTGCACCGACGGCCAGACGCGCCTCGTCGGCTGCCCACTCAACACCGGCGGCGGCTACGGCGAGACGCCGCGGCGAACGTGGGGACTCGGCCGCACCGCGCCGGGCATCTGGCAGGTGATCCCGTCGATCAACGTGCTCTCGACGGGCGAGGTGCATCTGGGGCCGCATCCGACCGCGTCGTCGCTGTGGCACGAGACGCCCGCGATCGTCGACGTGCCGGAGCCAGCGCCGTGGCAGACGCCCTGATCCAGTTCACCGCGGGCCTGCGCCCGCTCTGCCTGAAGGAGACCCACATGAAGCCCACCGTCGGCCGCATCGTCCATTACGTCTTGCCCGAGCACGTCTCCAAGCGGTGCGCCGGCATGGTTCGCCCCGCGATCGTCGTGCGCGTCTGGGGCGACGGCATCAGCGACAAACCCGCAGCGCCCGTCGCCGATCCCGACCACGGCAGCGTACAACTGCAGGTCTTCACGGACTGCTCCAACGACGGCGATGCTTGCGCCGCCGGCGTCATGTGGGCCACGTCGGTCCACTACGACGAGAGCGGCGCCCCCGGCACCTGGCACTGGCCGCCGCGCGCGTAGCGATGATCCGCTACGTCCCGCAGGAGGACGCGAACGGCTGTCGCGTCGCCTGCCTCGCGATGGTGCTCGGCGTCTCCTACGTCGAGGCTCGGGCGCTCCTCGGGGCGGGCTGGGCCGAGAGCGGGATCAGCCACTTCCCGACCGACGAGGTGATCGGTCGCGCGGGCTGGGCGGTGCGCCGGGTCTACCATTACGACTCGACGATCGGACGCATGCGCGAGCCCTGGCCACCCGCGCCGTTCGCGCCGCTCCACATCGTCGAGACGATCGTGCCTGCGGGCGCGCATGCCGACGAGCGCATCGGCCGCGTGCACGCCCGTTGCTCCAGTGAGCGCCGACGTGTGCCCTGGACGCTTCACCGTCGAGGGCCTGGCGTGCGTGCGTTGTGCGGGCGCGGAGGGGTGTCTCGACATGGCGGATGAGGTCTATTGCGTTGTGGACGGGTGCGGCGATCCGCGATGCACGGAGGAACGGTGAGTATGAGCCGCGAAGCCAACACCGTACAGCGCCGCGCCCTGCGCACCTGCCCGCGTCCCGACTGCGGCGCCGAGTTCCTATCGATCAGAGCCGTCAACGTCCATCTCGCCGAGGTGCATTGTGGAGGTCGGCCGCCGGGGCTCGTCAACGACGACCTGCCGGAGCAGCCGTTCGACGACGGCGAAGTAGGAGGCCCGCCATGAGCGACCGCTACCCGCTCGCGCGCTGGATGCCCGCTGGCCCGCGCGCCTTCCGCAAGGGCGCGCTCGACCGCAAGGTGACGAAGCTGGTGCTCCACGTCACCGACGGCCACGGCGTCGCGGCAGGCACCGCCGAGATGTTCGCCTCGCCGATGTCGCGCACCAGCGCGCACCTCGTCGTCGGGCAGGCGGGCGAGATCGTGCAGTGCGTCTCGCTCGACGACATCGCCTACCACGCCCACACAGCCAACCCGTACACGGTCGGCATCGAGCACTGCGCGCGGTCGCCGCGCGAACTCGGGCCGACCGACCCGGGCCTGCCGCTCTCCGAACTGCAGATCGCCGCCAGTGTGCAGCTGGTCGAGTGGCTGTGCGACCGCTACGGGCTGCCGCTCGACCGCGACCACGTCCAGGGTCACGCCGAGGCCGACCCGGCGACCGACCACACGGACTGCCCGACCGGCGTCGCTGGCGGCTGGCCGTGGGAGCGCTGGTGCTCGGCGGCGGCCGTCTGCGCCTGAGCGCGCCGCCTGCACCGCTCATTTTTTCCCGTCTTCTCCCCCCCCCGTGAGGACGCCCGTCTGGACCAGGACCTCGCGCGCATAGTCGCGCAGCGGGATCCGCGCCGCGAGCGCCGCTGGCGCCAGCGCCTCGATCAGGTCGGCGTAGAGGTCGGCGGCGTCGCACGCGAAGGCGTTCGCGCTGCGGTAGCCGACGACGTCTACTGCGCGCTTCCAGCGGGCCGCTTGGCTCGGCATGGCGCGCACGTTCAGGACGGCGCTCATGGGCTCGGACCCGTTCGGCTGGCGCCCCCGCGCGTTCAGGCGCTCGCGCACGCCGCCGAGGGCCTCCGCGAGCAGCATCGGCTTCTTCTCCTCCACTAGTGCACCTCCATGCTGGCTGCCGTCTTCTCGACCACCTCGGCGCACCGCTCCGCCTCGTCGGCCCGGACCTGGAGCGCGAAGCGATCCTCTCCGAGAGGGCAGAGGCTCGCGGCCTCCTTCAGTCCAGCGACGCGCTTGCGGAGCGCGTCGACCAGTTCGTGCAGCTTGTCCATCGTCCCTCGTTGTGTGTTACCCGTCCAACCATCTTGGACTACTTCAGCCCCCAGAACGCATAACCATCGACCGCGGTCTTCGCGCCTCCGATCGCGATGCTCGCGGCTAGGCCGGCCGCCGACGGCGACTTGTACGCCGTCCCGGCGTACTCGATCCCGTCCTCTCGCACCACCGCCTCGGCCAGCGTCTTCCCGTGTCGGTCCTTCTTGTAGATCGTCGTGCCGACGGGCGGGATGCGCGGGTCGCGCACCGCGGCCCCGCGACCGCCAGAGCGCGCGCCGCGCGGAGGCGACGGGGCGCTGGGCGCAGCGGGCGCAGCGGGCGCGCCTACCACCAGGCGACCGCCGCGAATCTTGTAGAGCGCACTGCTGGCTGCGCTTTGGTCACCGTCGAACGCCTCGACGCACGCTGCCCACGCTCGCCTGCAGTCCGCATCGATCGGGCGCGCCGCCTCGTACCACTTCTTCGACG
>JAGWOC010000018.1 GCA_028872875.1 Chloroflexota bacterium
CTTGCGGATGCGGTGCTTCGCCGCGCGGATGGTGCGGCATCAGCCTGCCTCGCGCACGGCGCGGACGAAGGCGGCGATCTTCGCCGGGTCCTTGGCGCCGGCGGTCTCGACGCCGGTCGATACGTCGACGCACCACGGCCGCACGTCGCGTACCGCGGCGGCGACGCTGTCCGGCGCCAGGCCGCCGGCGAGCCACACGGGCATGCGCGCCGCCAGCACGCGGGCGGCCGCGCGGTCGCCGGCGGCGCCGGTGCCGCGGCTCGGGTCGAGCATCACGGCGAGCGCGGCGCCGGGCTCGATGCGGCGCATGATGTCATCCGCGGTCATGCTGTCGCGCTGGCGCACGACCTTGATCGCCTGGCGGTTCGCGAGCAGGCAGTCGCTCCACGGCTCGTCGCCGCTGAGCTGCACGAGGTCGAGTCCAACCTCGTCGGCGATCTCGTCCACCTCTTCGATCGGCTGGTCCTCGAACACGCCGACGACGAGCGGCCGTTTGCGCGCGAGCAGGCGGTCGAGCGCCTCCGCGCCAAAGGCGAACCACGCCTCGATGCTGTCGGAGCGCACGCGGTGCGAGGGCGGCGGGTCGCTCTGCTCGACATCGCGCAGCGGCGCGCCGACCGCGGCGGCGATCTGCGCGGCATCCTCGACGGCGACGCGGCGGCGGCTTTCGGCGAAGACGATGCCGATGAAGTCGGCGCCCGCTTCGGCAGCGGCGACGGCGTCGGCGGCGCGCATGCAGCCGCAGATCTTGACGCGCGTCATGGGCCCTCACCCCCCGGCCCCCTCTCCCCCGATGGGAGAGGGGGAGTCGCGGGCGCGGCGGGCGCGGCCGAGTGGGCCTCGATGTGCGCGATGGCGGACTGGACGAGATCGTCGAGTGGGCGCGTTGTATCGAGCACCAACCGTGGCTCGCGGGTGGTGACGACGGCGGCGCCGGGGTGCTTGTCGAGGTCGAGCGGGGCGCGCGGCTGCGACTCCATCGCGTCACGCGTCCGCAGCCGGCGCAGCAGTTCGGCGCGGTCGGGGCACGCACACTCGATCAGCGCGTAGCGGGCGCCGGCGAACATCGCGAGTCTGCGCGACTTATCGAGCGAGATCGGCCAGTAGACGGGGTTGTCCAGCACAACCGACAAACCCTGCCGCAGCAGGCTCGCCGCGACGCCGTAATACGCCTCGTACGATGCGGGGCCGGCCAGCGCTTCGCTGACGCCAGCGCGCAGGAGCGCCGATTTCACGATGTCCTTATCGAGCACGACGGCGTGCAGCGCCGGGCCGAGGGCGCGCGCGAGCGTGCTCTTGCCGCTGCCCGGCTCGCCGTGCATCTGGACGACCAGCAGCATCAGATCAGGAACTCCCGCATCTTGTCGCGCACGTCCTTCGCGGTCACGAGCGCCTCGCCGACGAGCACGGCGTGTACGCCGGCCTTCGCCATGCGCTCGGTGTCGGCGCGGCCGTGGATGCCGCTCAGCGCCACCACCACCCGGTCCCGGGGGATCAGCGGCCGCAGCCGCTCGGTCACGGACAGGTCGACGTTGTATGTGCGCAGGTCGCGGTTGTTGATGCCGATGAGGTCGCTCTCGACGGCCAGCGCGCGATCGACCTCTCGCTCGCTCGCCACCTCGACGAGGCACTCGAGCTGCTGTTCGTGCGCGAGGCCGACGAGCCGCGGCAGCTCGTCGTCCGCCAGGATCGAGACGATGAGGAGCACGGCGTCCGCCCCGTAGGCGCGCGACTCGTAGATCTGGTAGGGGTCGAAGATGAAGTCCTTGCGCAGCATCGCCGGGCGGCCGCCCGGGTAGTAGCCATCGATGCTGACGCGGCACTCCGCGAGGAAGTCGATCGATCCCTGGAAGTACTTCGACTCGGTGAGGATCGAGATGCCGGCGGCGCCGCCAATCGTGTAGGTGCGCGCCATCGCGCGGTGTTCGAGCACCGGCACGAGGCGGCCCTTCGACGGCGTCGCCTTCTTGATTTCGGCGATGAGCTGCATGCGCTTGCCGCCGGTGCTGGGCCCGCGCGGGCCCTCGAGGATGGAGCGGACGAGGCTCCATTGCCCGGTAGGGATGCGGTCCTGGCGGCGCCGGAGCGCGTCGAGCGGCTCGCGTTGCTTGCGCGCTTCGACCTCGACGCGCTTGTCGGCGACGATGCGGTCGATGATGTCATCGGGCATGCTGGCTGGACTCCGATCAGACGGCGTTCGTCGCGGCGACGAACGCGTCGAGCTTGGCGCTCGCGGCGCCGGAATCGATGCTCTCCGCTGCCAAGCGCACGCCAGCCGCGAGGTCCGCGGCGGCGCCCCATGCGACGAGCGCCGCCGCGGCGTTGATCAGGCTGAAATCGCGCAGCGGGCCGGGCGCGCCTTCGATCACCAGGCGCAGTTCCGTCGCGTTCTGCCCGGGCGTGCCGCCGCGCAGGTAGCCGATGTCGTGGCGGGCGAGCCCCGCGTCCTCCGGCGTCACGCGGTAGGTCTGCACCCCACCATCCGAGAGCTGCGCGACCGTCGATGGGCCGCTGATGCTGAGCTCGTCGAAGCCGTCGTCGCCGTGGACGACGAGCGCGCGGTGGCTGCCGAGGCGGGCGAGCACGGCCGCGACCTTCTCGACGAGCTGCGCGTGGGCGACGCCGACGACCTGCATCGTCGCGCCGGCGGGGTTGGTCAGCGGGCCGAGCATGTTGAACACGGTGCGGATGCCGATCTCACGGCGCGACGGCGCGACATGACGCATCGCCGGGTGGAACGTCTGCGCGAACATGAAGCCGATGCCGGCGCGCTCGATGCACGCGGCGACCTGCTGCGGCGCCAGGTCGATCTTCGCGCCGAGCGCCTCCAGCACATCGGCGCTGCCGCACTGCGACGTCATGGCGCGATTGCCGTGCTTGGCGACGCGCGCGCCGGCGCCGGCGGCGATGAAGGCGGCGCACGTGCTGACGTTGAAGGAGCCGCTCTGGTCGCCGCCGGTGCCGCAGGTGTCCAGAACGGGGCCGGCGACCTCGATGCGGCTGGCCTTCTCGCGCATGACGCGCGCCATGCCGGCGATCTCGTCGACGGACTCGCCCTTCATGCGGAGCGCGGTGACGAAGGCGGCGAACTGCGCCGGCGTGGCGGCGCCGGTCATCAGCTCCTCCATGCAGGCGGCAGCCTGCGCTTCAGTGAGGTCGTCGCGCTCGATGAGCCGTGCGAGGGCGTCGCGGATGGTGAAGGGTGCGGTGTTAGTCATAGGTGTGTGTTGTGCGCCTGGCGACATGCTCGATCAGCACCCACCGGGCGGCATCGGCGATGCTATAGATCACACGATACTCTCCAACCCGAACGCGCCACTGTGCCGTACCACGCAGCTTCTTCACGCCTGGTGGGCGCGGATTATCGCCGAGCGAGTGGATGGCGAACAAGACCCGCTGACGCTCCCTAACTGGCAGCCTTCTCACGGCGCGCGCGGCCCCTGGACGGACTTCGACGCGGTAGTTCAATGCCCATGCTCTCCATCAGCTCCTCGATCGTGACCGTGCCCGAGGGATCTTTCAGGTGCTCCTCCAACCCGCGCTGGCCTGCCATGCTGTCGAGCTGGTCCTCGAACACCTTTTCGATGGCGTAGCGGACGAGGTCGGCCATGGGCGCCTTCTTCTCGAAGGCGAGGCGCCGGAGATCCTCGTAGCGCTCTTCGTCCATGCTCACGAGCAGCCGCTTCATGCTCTCACCCCTCCTGATATCGTGATATCACGACATCATGATATCACAGCGCGAGGAAGTTCCGGAGGATGGCCTTGCCATCGACGGTCAGGATCGACTCCGGGTGGAACTGGACGCCCTCGACCGGCAGCGTCCGGTGGCGCACGCCCATGATGACGCCGCTCTCGCTGCGCGCGCTCACCTCGAGGACATCCGGGACGGTGCCGGGCTGGATGGCGAGCGAGTGGTAGCGCGTCGCCTCGATGGGCGACGGCAGGCCGGCGAAGACGCCCCTGCCGTCGTGCGTGATCGTCGACACCTTGCCGTGCAGGATCTCGCCCGCGCCCGCGACGACGCCCCCGTACACCTCGCCGATGCACTGGTGCCCCAGGCACACGCCGAGAATGGGCGTCTTGCCCGCGAACCGGCGGATGACGTCCTTGCTGATGCCGGCGTCGTCCGGGTTGCCAGGGCCGGGTGAGATGATGATGCGCTCGGGGGCGAGCTGCTCGATGTCGTCGACGGTGACGGCGTCGTTGCGCACGACCTCGACCGCGGCGCCGAGCTCGCCGAGGTACTGGTACAGGTTGTAGGTGAAGCTGTCGTAGTTGTCGATGAGCAGCAGCATCAGCGCTTCCTCGCCTTGAAGATGAGCGTGTTCGGCACAAGCCGCGCGCGCGCCGCGTCCCACGCTGTCTTCGAGCCCAGCGGCGGGCGGCGGGCGTCCTCGCGCGGCTCGACGATGCGCTCGACGGCGAAGCCGGCGTCCGTCAGCATCTCGAACCAGCGCGAGAGCGTCGGGAAGCGCTGGCGGAAGCGCACGGCCGGCGCGCCCTCGAACTCCCACGACCAGTCCACCGTTTCGTCCCAGTACGCGTGCTCGACCACGTATGGCGGCGCGTCGGAGACGAGCACGCTCATCGGGTGCGTCACCGCGAACGCGAGCACGCCGCCGCCTCGCAGCACGCGGTGCGCCTCGGCGAGCGCGTGTTCGATCCGCTCGACGTAGTTGAGCGCGTGCGACGAGACCGCCAGGTCGAAGCTGCCGTCGTCGAAGCGCGTGAGGTCCTCCGCGGTCCCTTCGACGAACGACGCGTTCTCCGCGCTTTGCGCGGAGGCGTACTGGCGGGCATACGCGATCTGCGCAGCGGAGGGGTCGATGCCGACGGCGACGGCGCCCATGCGGGAGAGCGCGACGCAGTCCTGGCCGCCACCGCAACCGAGCACGATGACGCGCTTGCCGCGCACGTCGTCGAGCACGTGGAGGTCCTCCTCCGACGACACGAACGACCACATGAGGAACTCGCCGTACAGTTCGCCGAAACGCTGCTCCTGGTAGGCGGCGGAGATTGCGTCCCAGCCGGCGCGGTTGTCGGGTGCGGGCGCATCGGGCTCCGGGCGCTCGGCGAGCGGCAGGGCCGCCTCCGGCTTCGCGCCGGCCTCCGGCTCCCAGTCGGTCCGCGGGACGGGCGCCTCGCCGCGCAGGATGCGGACGACCGGGTCGCGCAGCGGCGGCGGCATCCACACCTGCTCCAGCTCGCCGGCGGCGAGCCAGCGGGCGTCGTCGTAGTCGCCCTCCGCGTCGAAGCGCATCGGCGCGCTGCCCAGGGGCGTGCGGAAGATGTTGGCGACGTAGCGGTGTGCGTCCGAGGGGTCTTCGACGTAGACCGTGTCGGCGAACTGCTCCTCGCCGACTTCGATCCCGAACGTGTCGCGCGCGTGGCGGCGGAGCGCCTCCTCGGCGGTCTCGTGCTCCGCGACCAGGGTCATCGGCAGGATCCACTGGGCGCCGAACGGCGGGTGCCCGCGCTTGCGGTGCGTCATCAGCACCATGCCGTCACGCTCGAAGAGCGCCGCGGAGAGCAGGTCTGGCATCTCAGTAGCCCAGCGATCCGTGCGGGCGCTCGTCGCGCCCCTGCTCGGCGACGTCGATCGCGCGCATCAGCGCCCGCGCCTTGTTGTGCGACTCGAGATACTCCTCCTCGGGCGTGCTGTCGTAGACCACGCCGCCGGCGGCCTGCACGTAGGCGACGCCGGGCTTCATCCAGATCGTGCGGATCGCCAGCGCGGTGTCGCAGTTGCCGGACATGTCGAAGTAGCCGACGCAGCCGCCGTAGCCGCCGCGGCGCTCGCCCTCGAGCTCGGCGATGATCTGCATCGTGCGGATCTTGGGCGCGCCGGTGACGGTGCCGTGGGGGAAGTAGGCACGGAGGGCATCATACGTCGTCACGTCGGGCCGCAGCTTGCCGACGACGTGCGAGACCATGTGCATGACGTGCGAGTAGCGCTCGACGGCCATCAGCGAGGTGACGCGGACGCTGCCCGGCGTGCAGACGCGGCCGAGGTCGTTGCGCGCGAGGTCGACGAGCATGATGTGCTCGGCGCGCTCCTTCTCCGACGTCTGGAGCTCGTCCGCCATGCGCTGTTCGTCCTCGGCGTCGCGGCCGCGGCGGCGGGTGCCGGCGATGGGGTGCGTCTCGATGACGCCGTCTTCGACCCGGATCAGCATCTCCGGCGAGGCGCCGACGACGTGCACGTCGCCCAGCTCCAGGTAGTACATGTACGGCGAGGGGTTGACGGTGCGCAGCGCGCGGTACACCTCGAACGGGTGCGCGTCCGTGTCGCGGCGGAAGCGCTGGGAGACCTGGATCTGGTACGTCTCGCCGCGCACGATGTACTCCTTCGCGCGCTCGACCTTGCGCATGAAGTCCTCGCGCGTCGTGTTGGAGACGGCCTCGCTGGCGCGCGGCGGGCGGCTCGCCGCCACCGCATACGGCAGCGCGGTCAGGGGCTTCGCGAGGCGCTGCACCAGCTCATCGATCTTCCACGTCGCCTGCCGGTAGGCGGCGTCGATGTCGCCGTCGAGGCGGGCGTGGCTGACCACCTTGATCGTGTGCTGCAGGTGGTCGAAGACGAGCAGTGTGTCGGTGAACAGGAAGATCGACTCCGGAAAGCCCTGCGGGTCGGCGTCGGGCACCGGCAGCTTCTCGTAGTAGCGTGCGACCTCGTACGCCAGGTAGCCGACGGCGCCGCCGTGGAAGCGGGGCAAGCCCTCGACCCGCACCGGCGCGAAGCGCCGCAGCTCCTGATCGATGGCGAGCAGCGGGTCGCCGCCGCCGTCGGCCGTCTGCAGCACGCGGTAGGGCTCCGTGCCGATGAAGCTGTAGCGCGCGAGCCGCTCGCCGCCCTCGACGGATTCGAGCAGGAACGAGTAGGGGCCGCGCGCCACCTTGAGGTACGCCGACACGGGCGTCTCGAGATCGGCGGCGATCTCGCGGTAGACGGGTATGACGTTGCCCTGCCCCGCGATCGCCTGCACCTGGCCGAGCGTCGGCGCATACGTGGTCATCTCAGCGCCTCTCCGGCATGCCGCGGTCGAGGTAATCGAGGCGGAGGGCAGCGCGCACGGCGGTGATCGTCTCCTCAGCGGCGTCGAAGCCGGCCTTGCCGCCCTTCGCGAGCGCGTCCTTGACGAGCCGCGGGTGTGCCGCGAAATACGCGCGGCGCTCGCGGATCGGGTCGAGCAGGTTGTTGATGGCGGCGACGAGCTTCTTCTTCACCTCGACGTCGCCGACGGCGCCGCGCACGTAGCGCTCCTTGAGCGCGGCGACCTCGGCCGCGTCCGGGTTGAAGGCGTCGTGGTACATGAAGACGGGGTTGCCCTCGACGTGGCCGGGGTCGGTCGCGCGGAGGCGCGTCGGGTCGGTGTACATGCCCATGACCTTGCGGCGCACGGTCTCGGCGTCGTCCTTGAGGTAGATCGCGTTGTCGAGCGACTTGCTCATCTTCGCCTGGCCGTCGGTGCCAACGAGGCGCGGCACGCGGCCGACGAGCGGCTCCGGCTCGGGGAAGACCTCGCCGAAGTCGCGGTTGAACCTGCGCGCGATCTCGCGCGTCATCTCGATGTGCGGGAGCTGGTCCTCGCCGACGGGCACGAGGTGCGCGCGCGGCATCAGGATATTCGCCACCTGCATCACGGGGTAGATGAAGAAGCCGACGGGCACGCCCTTCTTGCCCACATCGAGGTCCGCCATCTCGGCCTTGAGCGTGGGGTTGCGCTGCAGGCGGCCGAGCGGCATGAACCAGCTCAGGTGCACCATCAGCTCCGCGTGCTGCGGCACCATGCTCTCGATGACGAAGTGGCTGCCCTCCGGGTCGAGCCCGACGGCGAGCCAGTCGAGCGCCACCTCCCAGACGGACGCCCGCACGCGGTCGATGTCATCGGCGTAGTCGGACACCTGGTAGTCGGCGATGAGGAAGAAGCACTCGTACTCCTTCTGCAGGCGCACCCAGTTCTCGAGCGCGCCGGCGTAGTGGCCGAGGTGCAGCGGCCCGGTGGGACGGATGCCGGTGAGGATGCGCCTGCGGCGGAAGGGTGTCACGGCGGCGCACCGACGGGCAACAGCAAACAGCAAACGGCAAACAGCAAGATCGTCACACCTCGCGCTCGACGGCGTCCTCGCGCAGTGCACGCTTCGGCCGCGTCTGTCTGTCCAGGTCGATCATCTTGGCGCTGAGCATCTTCATCAGCTCAGCGCAGGTCTCGAGAAGCTCTGCTTCCTGTGCTGGCGTAATGAGTTCGGTACGTTTCAGCAAGTCGATCCAGCTCATCGTCTCGGTGGTCGAACCACGCGCGATCGACAGGTGATTCCGATAGGCGCCGGCGCTGTATCGACCGTGGCCTTCCGCGATGTTCGCGGCGATGGAGGTCGAAGAACGAAGCAGTTGCTGGACGACGACGCTCGTAGCGCGATCGTTCGGCAGAGGTCGCACGAGACCGTAGACAGACGCGGCCAGCTCCTGCGCCCGCTGCCAGACGGCCAGGCCGCGAAACGTGTAGACGCCGGCAAACGGATCATGTGTCGCGCGGAGTGAGCGTGAGTCGCCGCCCTTTGCTGTTTGCTGTTTGCCGCTTGCTGTCATGCGACCACCGGCACCGCCCGCATCGCCTCGCGCACCTTCGCTTCCGGGTAGGCGAAGTCGTGCAGCTTCCCGGCTAGGTAGTTGTCGTAGGCGGTCATGTCGAAGTAGCCGTGGCCGCTCAGGTTGAACAGGATCGTCTTCTTCTCGCCCGACTGCTTGCAGGCGAGCGCCTCGTCGATCGCCGCGCGGATCGCGTGGGCGCTCTCCGGCGCCGGCACGATGGCCTCGCTGCGCGCGAACTGCATCGCCGCCTCGAACACGGTGTTCTGGTGGTAGGCCCGCGCCTCCATGAAGCCCTGGTCGTAGAGCTCGCACACCAGGTTGGCCATGCCGTGGTAGCGCAGGCCGCCCGCGTGGATGCCCTCCGGGATGAACGTGTGGCCGAGCGTGTACATCTTGACCAGCGGCGTCATGCCGGCTGTGTCGCCAAAGTCGTAGCGGAACTCGCCCTTCGTCAGCGACGGGCACGCCTCCGGCTCGACGGCGATGAAGCGCGTCTTCCGCCCTTCGACGAGCTTCTCCCGCATGAACGGGAAGGCGATGCCCGCGTAGTTCGAGCCGCCGCCCGCGCAGCCGATGACGATGTCCGGGTACTCGCCCGCCAGCTCCATCTGGCGGATCGCCTCCTGGCCGATGACGGTCTGGTGCATCAGCACGTGGTTGAGCACGCTGCCGAGCGAGTACTTCGTGTCATCGCGGCCGGCCGCGTCCTCGACGGCTTCGCTGATCGCGATGCCGAGGCTGCCGGGCGTGTCCGGCGTCGCGGCGAGGATGCCGCGGCCGGCGTTCGTGTCCGGGCTCGGGCTCGGCACGACGGTCGCGCCGTAGACCTGCATCAGCGAGCGGCGGTACGGCTTCTGCTCGTAGCTCACCTTCACCATGTAGACCTTGAGTTCGATGCCGAAGAAGTTGCACGCCATCGCCAGCGCGCAGCCCCACTGGCCGGCGCCCGTCTCGGTGGTGATGCGCGTCACGCCCTCCTGCTTGTTGTAGTACGCCTGCGCGACGGCCGTGTTCGGCTTGTGCGAGCCGACGGGCGATGCGCCCTCGTACTTGAAGTAGATGTGCGCCGGCGTGCCGAGCGCCTGCTCGAGCCGGCGGGCGCGGATCAGCGGTGTCGGCCTCCAGAGCTTGTAGACCTCGCGGATCTCCTCGGGGATGTCGATGTAGCGCTCCTGCGACACCTCCTGCTTGATCAGCTCCATCGGGAAGAGCGGCGCCAGCGCCTCCGGGCCGATGGGCTGGTGGGTGCCGGGGTTGAGCGGCGGCGGCGGCGCCTTCGGCAGGTCCGCGGCGATGTTGTACCAGCGCTCCGGCAACTCCGACTCCGGCAACATGAACTTCGTCTGCTCTACCATGTGCTTCGACCTCCGGTCTCCTCAAGAACCCAGAACCAAGAACCGATGACCTGGGACGGACGCCCAAACAAAAAGCCCCCACCCCTGTGAGGGGCGAGAGCTTGCTCGCGGTACCACCCTGCGTTCGTCCCTACGGAGCGCGCCGTACGGACATCTCGGACGGCACAGGCGTTTCAGCCGATGCCGCGGGCCGTGGTAACGGCGCCCAACCCGTCGGTGACTACTAGCCGGTGCCAGGAGTGCGCAGCCGGGCCGCCACGCTCCATGTCACCGGGGTTCGGTCCGAAGCTCCCGGGTCCATTCGGTCTGCTGCGCCGCCGCCGGCTTTCACCTGCCCCGGCTCTCTTCTCGGCCCGCTGCCAGACGTACTCTTCCCGATCGTCGCCTCTTGGTATGTGCCGGCAGTGTAGGCACGCGCGGCGAGGCTGTCAAACGGCGCATAGGGTGGTGTGCGGGCGTTGGTGCGCTCGTTATCGTCGAGCGCGCGCACGGTGTTCAGCGCCGTGGGCTCAGGCTCCCTTGTAGTTCGGCTTGCGCTTCTGGGCGAAGGCCAGTGGCCCCTCCCGTGCGTCCTCCGAGGCGAGGACCTTGCGCGACTGCTCGTTCTCGAACTTGAATCCTTCGTCGAGCGGGAGGTTGAGGCCGGCGTAGACCGCTTCCTTCACCAGACGGACGGCGAGCGGGCCGTTCTCGCAGATCGCCTGGGCGATCTCGATCGCCTTCGGCATCACCTGGTCCGCGGGGACGACGTGGTTGACGAGCCCGTTGCGGAGCGCCCATGCGGCATCGAACCGGCCGCCCGTGAGCATGAGCTCCAGCGCCAGGCCCAAGGGGATGGTGCGCGGCAGCCGCTGCGTGCCGCCGGCGCCGGGGATGATGGCGCGCGTCACCTCGGGCAGCCCGAACTGGGCGTGCTCGGCGGCGACGCGGATGTCGCAGGCGAGCGCGATCTCCAGTCCGCCGGCGAGGCAGTAGCCGTTGATGGCGGCGATGATCGGCTTGTGGCAAACGAAGTTGCGCGTGATGCCCCCGAAGGGCGCGCGCAGGTAGGCGGCGGCCATCGCCGCCTGGCCCGACTGCTGCGCCTGCGACATCGCCACCAGATCGTTGCCGGCCGAGAACGCCCGCTCGCCGGCGCCGGTGAGGATGGCGACCCAGAGCGCGTCGTCGTCGCGGAAGCTGGTCATGGCGCTGTTCAGCTCGGCGGACGTCTGGGGGTCGATGGCGTTCATCCGCTCCGGGCGGTTGATCGTCACCACCGCGATGCGGTCGCGCGTCTCGTAGATGATCTTCTCGAAGTCAGGCATGGCATCTCTCCGGGCGCATTCCGCGTATCGTCGGTGGGCGCAAGGTAGATCGCCCGGGCGGGCGAATCCAGCGCACCCCTAGACAATGGTTCACCGACGTGCAAGAATATTCTTGCGAGCGAGGGACAGGTGCACGGGGCAGATGTGGGTCCCCAAATCTTTGCGAAAACAGCAGTGACCTCCCGCTGGAGGTCACAGATCATCAAACTACCCGGTAGTATGATACGTAGACCGGCGGATTGTCCGTTGCTCGCATGATGGAGGGGCGGTACAATCCGGCAGTTGATGGGGACACGAACGAGGGCCGGAGAGAAGGGGCAAAGAGAACGCATATGGCCACAGCGACGAAGTCTCGCACGGATTCGACCGCACCGATCCACCAGCGGATGATGCCTTGGGTCCTGGTGACCGAGATCTACTGGATGTCCTACAAGCTGCTCGAACGCCGCTTCTACCACCTCGGCGTTTCGGCGTCGCAGGCGCGGGTGCTGGCCGTGCTGCACTTCGCCAAGGAGCCGATCAAGCCGAGCCTGGTGGCGACGCTCCTCTTCCAGGAGACCCAGAGCATCACCGGCATCCTGCACCGCATCGAGTCGCGGGGCTGGGTGCGCCGGCTGCCCGACCCCAACGACCGGCGGGCCGTGGGCCTCGAGCTCACCGACAAGGGCCGCGAGATCACGCAGGAGATCGTCGACATCGCCGAGGCGCTCTACGCGGACATGTTCGGGAACGTGCTGAGCGCAAGCGAACGGCGGCAGATCGAGGCGGCGCTCAAGAAGGTGCGCGCGCTCGGGTTCAAGCTGCCGGAGACTGACTTCAAGCTCCGGCGCGCCCAGCAGTACGCGATCTGGAAGGACTGACCCGCCCGCGCGGCTAGCGCGCGGCAGGGCGCCGCGCGATCGCGTCCGCGCGCGCGAGCAGCCGGCGCGCGCGCTCCGCGACCGGCGCATCGACCATCCTTCCGTCGATGCTGATCGCGCCCGCGTGGGCCGTGGCGTCGTATGCCGCGACGATCTCGCGGGCGCGCGCGACCTCCGCGTCCGACGGCGTGAAGACGTCGTTGACGGGCGCGACCTGGTCCGGGTGCAGCACGTACTTGCCCTTGAATCCGATTGCGCGGGCGAAGCCGGTCTCCGCGACAAGGCCCTCGCGGTCGCGCACGTCCGGGTACGGCGTATCGATCGCGACGAGCCCGTTCGCAGCGGCGACCTGCACGACCTGATAGCGGAGATAGGCGATCGCCGTGCCCTCGACGTTGCGCTCGACCTCGAGCTCCGCGCAGTAGTCCTCGGCGCCGATGGAGAGCGCGCGCACGCGGTCGGACGCCCGCGCGATCTCGTCAGCGCGCAGGAGGCCGCGCGGGCTCTCGATGATCGGGACCACCGCGACGTCGCCCGGACGCACGCCGTTCGCCCGCTCCGCCTCGCGCAGCAGGACATCGAGATCGCGGAGGTCTTGTGGCGCCTCCGCCTTCGGGAGCACGACGCCGGCGAGTCCCGGGCGCACCACGGCGAAGAGGTCGTCGCGCGTCAGGCCCGTGCGCACGCCGTTGATGCGGACGAATACCGGCGCGGCGGCGGGCAGCGCGCCGAGCGCGCCCCGCGCGGCCGCGCGCGCGGCCTCCTTGCCGGCGGGCAGGACGGCGTCTTCGAGGTCCAGCACGATGGCGTCGGCGCCGGCGCTGGCGGCGCGTGCGACCATTCGCTCGCGGTCAGCGGGCACGAAGAGCAGCGTGCGGAGGAGCAGCGCGTCGTCCAGCGAGAGGGCCTTTCCCTGCTTGCGGGCGGGGCGATCGCGGCAGCATACCGGCCGCCGCCACGCCGAGTGTACCAGCGCGGGTCGCGCTGGTCAGCCCGCCGCCCGACCCGGTCGGGCGCGAAAACTAGGGCGCCTACCGATGCGCCAGCGCGGCCAGCGGCCGAGATCAGCAGTAGCAGACGGACCACGGCCGTGCGCGGCGACTCCCATGGCGCTTGACACCGTTCCGGCGATGCGATAACAAGGAAGGCAGATTCGCCCGCCTCCAGTCGCGGCGCTTGTTCTCCCGGCGCCGAACACTGAAATCCCCCTCGAACCTCCGGCACGATTCGGCTTGCCGAGCGCCACCGTGGCCGTGCCGCAACAGGATCGTCCGAGGGCGACGCGGCTATCCAACGGGTTCCGAGATGAGAGAACAACTGGTAGAGGTCCAACCATGGGCGCTGTAAGAGAACGACGACGTATGCCGGCCGGTGTGCCGCGCGACCTGCCGCAAGACGACGGCCCGCAGCCGCCGATGACCGCCCAGGAGCGCGAGAACGCGATCTTCACGGGCGGCATCCTGGATGTCGTCGATGACGGATACGGCTTCCTGCGCGGCGAGTCGTTGCTACCCGGCCCGAACGACGTCTACGTGAGCCAATCGCAGATCCGGCGGTTCGGGCTGCGCACGGGCGACTACGTGACGGGCCAGGTGCGGCCCCCGAAGGACAGCGAGAAGTACTACGGGCTGCTGCGCGTCGACAACATCAACGGCCTCGATCCGGAGGCCGCGAAGAGCCGCCCGTACTTCGAGAACCTGACGGCGATCTTCCCCAACCAGATGATCAACCTGGAGACGGAGAACAACAGCGACCTCTCCGGCCGGCTGATCAACCTGATCTCGCCGATCGGCCGCGGACAGCGCGGGCTCATCGTCTCGCCGCCGAAGGCGGGCAAGACGTTCCTGCTGAAGGCGATCGCGCGCGGCGTCGCCGCGAACTATCCCGAGATCCACCTGATGGTCGCGCTGATCGGCGAGCGGCCGGAGGAAGTGACCGACATGAAGCGCTCGGTGAAGGGAGAGGTCGTGGCCTCGACCTTCGACGAGCCGGTCGAAGACCACACGCGCGTTGCCGAGATGGCGCTCGACCGCGCGAAGCGGCTCGTCGAGGGCGGCACCGACGTCGTGATCCTGCTGGACAGCATCACGCGCCTGACGCGCGCCTACAACCTGGCGATGCCGCCGAGCGGGCGCACGCTCACCGGCGGTATGGACCCGGTCGCCCTCTACCCGCCGAAGCGCTTCTTCGGCGCGGCGCGCAACTGCGAGGAGGGCGGCAGTCTGACCGTCATCGCGACCTGCCTCGTCGACACGGGCAGCCGCATGGACGAGGTGATCTTCGAGGAGTTCAAGGGGACCGGCAACCAGGAGCTGCGGCTCGACCGGCGGCTCGCGGAGCGGCGCGTCTTCCCCGCGATCGACATCGCCGGCTCGAGCACGCGGCGCGAGGAGCTGCTGCTCGACGAGCCGACGCTGCGGCAGGTGTGGCTGATGCGCCGCATGATGTCGATGATCGCGTCGAACGCGAGCAACCCGTCGGAGGCGACCGAGCGGCTGCTCGACCGGCTGTCGAAGACGAACAACAACGCCGAGTTCCTGATGACGCTGAGCAAGTCCGAGGTGTAGGCGGGCGCCTTCGGCGCAGGGCAGACGAGAGACGGCAGAAGGCCCGCCGCACAGGCGGGCCTTCATGCGCGTTCCGCGAAGGGCCGCGCCGGCGCTCACACGAACAGCAGGACGAGCGGGACGGCGAAGATGGCGCCGAGGAAGAGGGCGAAGCCGCGCCTGCTGCCGGTGGCCCTGCCCGCGGCCGCGAGGATGACCTCGCGGAACGGGTTGAAGGCGAGCGTCAGGACGAGCAGCGACACCGTGAGCACCGCGAGCATCTCGGCGAAGACGATGGTGAAGGCGCGCGGCGCATCGAGCAGCAGCGAGACGAACAGCTTGTCGACGAAGGTGCCGACCTGCGCGCCCATGACGTACGGGATGATGTTCCGGCGCCGGACGATGCCCTTCATCGACAGCGGCACGAGCACCGTCAGCGAGACGGCGACGGAGACGGTGAGCACGGTGACCGCGACGCCGAGGACGAACATCGTGAAGCGCTGGTGCAAGAACTCGACGGCGCGCCGCACGCGCGGGCTCGTCGACTCGAGCGACGGCAGGGCGGCGTCGAACAGCTTCAGCGAGCAGACGACGGCGACGACGCCGGCAGCGAACAGCGCGAGCCGCGGCAGCAGGCCGGCGAAGAGGTCGACCAGCGGCGTGTAGGCGTCGTTGACGCCGCGGATGACGCCGGGCGAGCCGAAGCGCACGCCATCGAGCCAGCCGCTCTGCAGCAGCCCGATGCCGAGCGGGATGCCGGCCGCGTAGACGAGCGCGGTGGTGATCAGCGCGACGGCGCCGATGTACAGGCCGTCGGGCGCGCGGCGGCCGCGCACGTAGTACAGGAAACCGACGAAGAGCACGATGAACGAGGCGCCCAGGCGGCCGCCGCTGATCATGAAGTACGCCTCGGCGTCGCTGACGACGCCGCGGCTGAAGAGCGTCAGCGCCACCGAGGCGACGGGCGAGCCGCTGCTGAGCAGGTAGGCGCTCAGCCAGCCGAAGCCGATGTAGTTCGCCGCACCGTGCACGCTCAGCGCATCGATGACCGGCGTCAGGCCGGCCGCGCCGCGCTTCATGAGCTGCAGCGAGAGGACGAAGAGCGCGAGCGCGACGGAGATCGAGAGCAGACGCGTGAGCACGCGGCCGCTCAGCGCGAGCTTCGGGACGTGCGGCACGGACAGCGTCAGTTCGGGCTCATCGAGGGCTGGCGCCGGCAGTGCGCGCTCGCGCAGTCCCTCGCTGGCCACGGTCACACCTTCGCCCGCTCGGCGGCGATGAGGACGCGCGCGACCTCGGGGCGCGAGAACTCGTGCGGCGGCTCGATGCCGTCGCGGAGGAACTCGCGCACCTGCGTGCCGGAGAGCGTCACGCGGTCCTCGGCGGCGTGCGGGCAGGTCTTGCTCGACGCCATGCCCTCGCACTGCTTGCAATAGAAGGAGTGCTCGAAGAAGAGCGGCGTGATGCCGAGCTGCCGCGCGTCGAACTCGGCGAAGATGCGCTGGGCGTCGTAGGTGCCGTAGTAGTTGCCGACGCCGGCGTGGTCGCGGCCGACGATGAAGTGCGAGCAGCCGTAGTTCTTCCGCATGATGGCGTGGAAGATCGCCTCGCGCGGTCCGGCGTAGCGCATGGCGGCGGGCAGGACGGAGAGCAGCACGCGGTCCTTCGGGTAGTAGGTGTCGAGCAGGACCTTGTAGCACTCCATCCGCACATCGGCGGGAATGTCGTCGGCCTTGGTGTCGCCGACGAGCGGGTGCAGCAGCAGGCCGTCGACGATTTCAAGTGCGCACTTCTGGATGTACTCGTGGGCGCGGTGCACGGGGTTGCGTGTCTGGAAGCCGACGACGCGCGTCCAGCCGCGCTCGGCGAAGGCGGCGCGCGTCTGCGCGGGGTCGAGCCGGTACTCGGGGAAGCTCGCGTCGCCGGCGCGGCGGAAGACCTGCACGGGCCCGCCGACGAGCACGTCGTCCTGGGCGTAGAGCGCGGCGACGCCCGGATGCTTGTCCTCGGTCGTGCGGTAGACCTGCCGCGCCTCGTGCTCCCTGTCGTACTCAAACTGCTCGGCGACGGTCAGCACGGCGAGCGGCGTGCCGCTGGCGTCGGTGAGCGCGACCTCGCCCTTGACGCGGTTCGCGTCGTCCCTAGAGATGCTGAGGGTGATCGGGATCGACCAGGGCAGGCCATCGGGCAGGTGCATGGCATCGACGACGCTGAGGTATTGCGCCCGCGTCATGAAGCCGTCGAGCGGCGAGAAGCCGCCGTTGGCGAGCAGCTCGAGGTCCGCGAGCTCGCGCGAGTTGAGCGCGATGGCCGGCAGCGCGCGCGCCTTCTCTTCGAGCGCCCGCGCGGCGTCGCCGTGCGTCTCGCGCGGGTTCAGCTTGCCGCCGTGCGGCGCGATCAGTCCGTGGTCGGTCATCGCCTGCTCCTCGGTTCCACTGCTTGCTGTCACGCCGTCGCGGCGACGGGGATGTAACCCCGCGCTTCGAGCGCGGAGAGGACCTTCGCGACGCTCGCATCGAGGTCCTCGGCCTCCGTGTCGACCGTGACCTCCGGATGCAGCGGCTCCTCGTAGGGGTCGCTGATGCCGGTGAAGTTCTTGATCTCGCCGTTCAGCGCCTTCTGGTAGAGGCCCTTGACGTCGCGGCGCGTCAGCTCGGCGATCGAGCACTTCACGTACACCTCGACGAAGTCGCCGACGTTCCGTCGCACCTCATCGCGGATCTCGCGGTACGGCGAGATGGCCGACGCCAGCACGCAGACGCCGTTCCGCGTCAGCACCTCCGCCACCCAGCCGATGCGGCGGATGTTGGTGTCGCGGTCCTCCTTGCTGAAGCCGAGCCCTTTGCTGAGATGCGTCCGGACGACGTCGCCGTCGAGCTTCTCGATCTTCCGCAGGCCGCGCTCACGCAGGAGCGGCTCGATGGCGTCGGAGATGCTGGTCTTGCCCGCCCCGGAGAGCCCCGTGAACCAGATGGTGAAACCCTGCTGTTCCAAACCGTGTCTCCTCTAGAACCTGGAACCTGAAACCGAGAACCGTATCAGTCGCCGACGGCGGCACGCGCGGGCTCGGGGGCGTCGTGGCCGTCGGGCGCGTGCAGGCCGCACTCCGTCTTGTCGAAGCCCTGCCAGCGGCCGCTGCGTGGGTCGTCGCCCGCGGCGACGGGCCGCGTGCAGTGCGTGCAGCCGATGCTCGGGTAGCCCTGGTCGTGCAGCTCGTTGTAGGGGACCTCGTTGTCGAGAATGTACTGCCAGACCTGCGACTCCGTCCACGTGGCGAGCGGGTTGACCTTGACCAGGCCGAACTTCCCGTCCCACTGGACGATCGGCGTCTCGGCCCGGGACTTCGATTGGTCGCGGCGGATGCCGCTCAGCCAGGCGCGCTTGCCGGCGAGGGCGCGCCGGTTCGGCTCGACCTTGCGCAGGGCGCAGCAGGCGTCGGGGTCACGCGCCCAGAGCGCGTCGCCGTATGCCGCCGCCTGCTGTGCGGGCGTCAGGAGCGACATGTAGCCGGCGGGCTCGAAGCCGTAGCGGGCCGCGGCGATGTCGCGCAACCTGTACGTCTCCGGGAAGAGGAAGTCGGTGTCGATGTAGAAGACCTCGACCGAGCGGTCGATGCGCATCATCATGTCGAGCAGCACCATGCCGGAGGGGCCGCCGAAGCTGCAGGCGAGCGCGAGGCCCGGCTGGTACGCGGCCGCGGCCCAGCGCAGGACCTGCTGCGGCGAGGCGCCCTCGAGCTCGCGGGACGCGGCCGCGAGCGCTTCCTGTGGTGCGACGATGGTCTCCAGCATGCCTGCTCCCTCGTCGGTCTCCCGGCGCCGTCCTAGACGGCGCACTCCCCTTCGCCCATGTCGTCCAGCGTGAAGAGCTTCGTCTGGCCCCAGTCGACGTAGGCCATCGGGTCCTCATTGAACTCTGGGACCGCCTTGTACGCGGCGAGGATCTCCTGGATGTGCGCCTTGCCCACGCGCTGTGACCACTCCGGCAGCCGCTCGCCGTCGCCCCGCCCGGCGACGTAGGCGCCGATCAGGGTCTCGAAGGCGTCGGGCACGTAGCGCGCGGGGATCTTCATGATCAGCGTGCCGAGCCGCCCTTCGCCCTGCGGGTTGCCGCCGAGCAGGAGCTGGAACGCCGGGAGCTGGCGCTCGCCGCTGCGGATCGCCATGCCGTAGAAGCCGATATCGGCGACGTGGTGATGCCCGCACGAGTTGGGGCAGCCGCTGATCTTGATCCTGAGGTCGTGGATCAGCGGGTCGCGATACCGGCCGTTGGCCGCGCGGATGCGCTCCCGCAGCTCGCTGCCGAGCCCCTTCGACGAGGTGACGCCGATGCCGCACGTATCGGCCCCCGGGCACGTCATCACGTCCGAGATGGTGAGCGCGCCGTCTTCGGCCAGGCCGATGTCGGCGAGCGCGCCGTGGACCGCGGGCAGGTCGTCCTCGTGCACCCAGCGCAGCACGAAGTTCTGCGTCGCCGACGTGCGGATGCGGCCGTTGGCGTACGTGCGGGTGATCTCGGCGAGGGCGTGCATCTGGTCGCTGGTGACGTCGCCGATCGGCAGCAGGACGTAGACCGTGTACCAGCCCGCCTGCCGTTGCCTGAGCGCGTTGGTGCGCCGCCACGCTTCGAAGCCCTCGCGCGGGGCGGTGGGGCCGCCGTTCCGCGACGCCCACGAGCCGCCCGCCGGCTCCTCCTCGAGCAGTGTGAAGTCGGGTGCGCGGTAGCGCTCGTCGAAGGCTGGCGGCAGCGTCGCCAGCTCGTCGAGGTAGAGGCGCCGGAACTCTTCGATGCCGAGGCGGGCGATGAGGAACTTGATGCGCGCCTTGTTCTTGTTGCGCCTCTCGCCGAGCCGGTCCCAGACGCGGATCACGGCCTCGATGGTGCGGAGCTGCTCCTCGACCGGCACGAACGCCTCGAGCTCGTCGGCGACCCGCGGCGCCGCGCCGAGGCCGCCGCCCACGAGCACGCGGAACCCCTGGCGTCCGCCCTGCTCGACCGCCATCAGGCCGATGTCGTGGATGGGGAGCATGCCGCGGTCGGCGGGGCTGGCCGAGTAGCTGATCTTGAACTTGCGCGGCAGCTTCTGGTTGACGGGGTTGCGCAGGAAGTAGCGCATCGCGGCCTCGGCGTAGGGCGTCACGTCGAAGACGCAGTCGTCGGCGATGCCGCTGAGCGGGTCGGCGGTGACGTTGCGGACGGTGTTGCCGCAGGCCTCGCGCGTGGTCATGCCGGCTTCGGCGAGGCGTCGCATGACCTTCGGCGCGTCCTCGAGCATGACGAAGTGGAGCTGGATGGCCTGGCGCGTGGTGACGTGGCCGAGCTTGCGCGGCGCGTAGCGCTCGGCGCAGTCCGCGACGGCGTGGAGCTGCTCGGGCGTGAGGGTGCCGTGCGGCGCCTTGATGCGCATCATCTGCCGGTCGGCCTGGCGCTGGCCGTAGGTGCCGTGCTGGAGGCGGAAGGGGCGGAAGTCGTCGCCGAGCCCGCCGCCGGCGCGCCAGGCCAGCGCTTGCCGCTCGAAGTTGTCGATCTCCGCCTGGACGACGGGGTCGTGGGACTTGTCCTGTGCGAACTCGGACTTCGTCGGCGCACTGGCGACCATGGTCCACCTCCGGGTGCTGACCGGATACCTACATAAGTAAATCGAGTTAGTCAAGATTACCGTCCCGGGCGACGCGCGTCAAGGGCGGACGGCGGCCCAAATCGGGGAGGACGTGGATTCAGGCCGGCCCGGGCGGAGCCCGGCGGCGGCACTGTCGATGGAGCGCGTTGGGTAGAGGACGCGCGGCCCGTGAGCGATCCCTGCCGGGGGGCGGCACCCTCCGCGGAGGACCCCTCACCGCACATTCTTAGCGCCGGCACTCCGTCCGCGCCGCCCACGCGCCGACGGCCCGATACGATCCTGCCGGAGCGCGGGCCTTCAGCCCGCGCCGCCCACGCGCCGACGGCCCGATACGCGCCCCGCCGGAGCGCGGCCCTTCCAGTGCCCCGTGTCCAGCCCGCGAGCGCGGTTGTTCGCGGCAGCCGGGGTGCGCCGTCCTACCCCGCCCGCGCGGCGACGGCCCGATACGCGCCCGCCGGAGCGCGGGCCTTCAGCCCGCGCCGGTCACGCGCCGACGGCGCGATACGCGCCCGCCGGAGCGCGGGCCTTCAGCCCGCGCCGCTCACGCGCCGACGGCGCGATACGCGCCCGCCGGAGCGCGGGCCTTCAGCCCGCGCCGGTCACACGCCGACGGCGCGATACGCGCCCGCCGGAGCACGGCCCTTCCAGTGCCCCGTGTCCAGCCCGCGAGCGCGGCTGTTCGCGGCAGCCGGGGTGCGCCGTCCTACCCCGCCCGCGCGGCGACGGCTGCCGGCGCGCCCCGCGCCAGCGCCGCCCGCACCGCCGCCAGGTCGGCTCCCGTCTCCGCCCGCGTGCCCAGCTCGGCCGCGATGCGGGCGATGCCGCCGAGGACCGTCGAGTGGTCGCGGTGGCCGAAGAGGCGGCCGATCTCGGCGACCGAGCGGTGTCCGTCGTGCTTCAGCACGTACATCGCCAGGTGGCGCGCGTAGGTGACGTTGCGGCTGCGGCTCTTGCCTTCGAGGTCGCGCGGCTGGGCGCCGATGCGGGCGCACACCGCCTCGACCACCGCCTCCGCGCTGGCGCCCTGCTGGTCGCGCTCTGGCGCGAGCGGCGACAGCGCCCGTTCGATCGCGGCGGGGGTGACCTCGCCGCCGACGAGCGGCACGTAGGCGATGACGCGGTTGAGGTATCCCTCGAGCTCGCGCACGCTCGGGCAGCCGCGCGCCGCGATCGTCGCCAGCACGTCATCGCCGAGCCGCAGCGCGTGGCGCCCGGCCTTCGCGCGCAGGATGGCGAGCCGCGTCTCGAAGCCCGGCGCCTCCATGTCCGCGACCAGCCCGCACTGGAGCCGCGAGCGGAGCCCGTCGCTCAGCCGCAGGTGCGACGGCGCGCGGTCCGTCGAGACGACGATCTGGCGGCCCGCCGCCTGCAACTCGTTGAACGCGTGGAAGAACTCCTCCTGGAACTTCTCCTTGCCCTCGAAGAACTGCACGTCGTCGATCAGGAGCAGCTCGGCGCCGCGATAGCGGCCGCGAAAGCCCTCGATCCCCCCCGAGAGCGCGCGCACGTAGTCGTTGCCGAAGCGCTCCGCCGAGGCGTAGATCACCGACCGCCCCCGCTCGTAGGCCGCGTGGCCGATGGCGTTGAGCAGGTGCGTCTTGCCGAGGCCCGACGCCGCGAAGATGAGCAGAGGGTTCAGCGCCCCCGGCTCCTCGACCGCCCGCTGCGCCGCCGCCGCCGCCATCCGGTTCTCGTCGCCGACCACGAACGTGGCGAACGTCTCCAGCGGGTTCAGCACCGGCGGCGCTGCCGCGCGCTTGCGGTACTGCTCCGGGATGGTCTCGTGCGCGGGGTCGAGCAGCGCCGGTGGCGCAGCTTCGGCCTCGCGCAGCACCTCGAACGTGACGTCGACCTTGCGGCCGAGCACGCGCGCGAGCGTGCGCGCGATCATCGGCTGCAGGCGCATGCTCAGCCATTCGCGCGCGAAGTCATTGGGCGCGCCGACGACGAAGCCGTCGTGGTCGTGGCGCAGGCCGACCGTGTCGCGCAGCCAGGTGTCGAAGTTGGCGCGCGTCACCTGGAGTTGGAGCTGCCCGAGCGTGGCGTCCCATGTGGTGGCCGGGGTGTCCATGGTCATCGCGAGGTCTCCGCTGGGGTGAGACGGACGGTGTGGTGACACAACGGAGCAGGCAAGGCGGATCCCTCCCGACAAGGCGTCCGGTGAACAGAGCGCGAGCACACGCGAGCGGTACGAAATGAATATCCCGAGGCCGAAGCCGTCCGTCCGAGCCGACCCCACCGCGGCTCCATCGCTCCCTGCCCTGCAAGAGGACGGCGCTGGCCGGGTTGGCGGCGCCGTGTGAGGTAGTGGAAGGACCTCAGGACAGGGCGAAGAATACAGGTGAAGGGAACGCCAATCAAGGCTTTTATGACGACTCGCGGCCAGAATTTCCCCCTTTCCGAAGCACCCTAGGGAGCCGCCCGCACGGTTGCCCGCTGCCCCGCGTGCGCTATGCTCGATGTGATGACGGACGCACCCGCACCCCCCGCATGAAGAGTGCGCAGGCGCTCGGAGTTGGCCGCGCACCGCTCCCGCAGCGGCTGATCGATGCCGCCGCCCGCCACCGCGTGTACCGCGACCTCTTCGAGTTCGCGCTCGTCGCCCTCGCCTTCCTGTTCTACTTCCTCGTGCGCGCCGCGGTCGTCAACGAGACGGGCGAGGCGCTCGGAAACGCCGAGCACATCATCAACTTCGAGAAGATGCTCGGCATCTTCTGGGAGCCGCGGCTGCAGCAGGTCGTGATCGGCCGGCAGTTGCTGATCCAGTTGTTCAACTTCATCTACTTCTGGCTCGATTTCCCGCTCATCGTCCTCGTTGGCCTCTGGCTCTACGTCTTCAAGCGGCACGAGTACACGGTCGCCCGCGACGCGCTGCTGCTCTCCGGCGCCATCGCGCTGATCGTCTACAACCTGTTCCCGGTCATGCCACCGCGGCTCCTCCCCTCGGGCGAGTTCGTCGATACGGTAAGGCGGTACAGCAACGTCTCCTACCAGGCGCAGTCCACCAAGGCCTTCGTGAACCCGTATGCGGCCGTCCCCAGCCTGCACTTCGGCTGGGCGATGGTGCTCGGCGCCGTCATCTACTTCTCGACGCGCAACTGGCTGCTGCGCGGCTTCGGGATCCTCCTGCCATGGGCGGAGCTCGCCGCCATCGTCTTTACGGCGAATCACTTCCTGGTCGACGCCGCTGCCGGCCTCATCGTCTGCCTCGTCGGCGTCCTGCTGGCCCTGGCGATGCAACGCTGGGGCTACCCGGCTGTCCGCCGCTGGGCCGAGGCGCGCTGGCGCCTGGTTGAGAGCCCGCCGTGAGGGGGGTCGGAGGTCGGAGGTCGGGGCACAAGGCGGTGTGCCCGTCCGCGCGCGCCGGCCCGCGCGGCCAACCCGCCGCACGGAAGCGATCAGGTTGGCCGGCCACTGATGCCGAAGTCGGTGGTCACAGCAGGGGCACAGGGCGTTGTGCCCTACGCGCACGAGGCGCCGGCCTGACGGGTCAGGGGCAGAACCCCTCCCAGTCCACCCGGCACGAGTTCTTCGAGATGAACGCGACCAGGTTGCCCTGCTTGTAGTCCTTGTAGCTGAACTGCTCCCAGCGCGTCCACGACGACAGACCGATCGTCCCTTCGACGAGGTCGGGGTCGTGCGCCATCACCACGCGGTTCTTGTTCACATCGATGCGGCCGTTGACGACGCTCTTGATCTCCTTGACCACGTCCGTGCACGCGGTGTCGCCGCTCTTGCAGTTCCAGCCCACGAAGACGCCGGCGTGCTCGAGGATGTGCGGGATGGCGTCGCGCGGGATCACGACGTCGTCCGGGTAAACGTTTGGGTCGGGCGGGATGTGCGGCAGGATCAGCCCGTTGCCCAGGTCGACGTTGTTCTGCGTGTTGTAGTGCGGCCCGGACGACGGCGGGTTGCTGTCGCGGCAGCTCGTCGTCACGGTCGGCGTCGTGGCGGGAGCCGTGGCAGCCGCCGTCGTGGCCGCCGCTGGCGTCTGCACCGGCTGCGGCGTGCTGTTCGCGGCCGGCGTGCCGGCGGCCGACGTGGCCCCCGGCTGCCCGTTCGGCGCGCCCGACCAGACGACGCCCGGGCAGAAGGGGATCGGCGTCCGCTGGCTCGCCGCCGAGAAGGCGTACGGCAGGTGGTCGCGCCCCTGGTCCGGCGCGAATGTGCCCGGGATGCTGGAGCTCGTATCCGCCGCGGCGGCCGCCGGGCCGGAGAGCGACGACCCGCTGCCCGATGACACGATCAGGTAGGCGATGAGCGCTACGACCACCACGACGCCGCCGCCGATGCCGACGGGCAGCCACGGCACGCCACGCCCACCCGCCCGTACCGGCGTCTTGCGCGAGATCGCGGCGCCCTTCCCCCGTTGCTGCGACTTGCGATCCACCCTGCGTTGGTCTCTGCTCATGCTGTCCCCGGGCTCCCTGTCCCTGGCGTCGCGCCGCGCCGTCGCGGCTGACGCGCCCCTGCGGCCAATCGGCCTACAGCGTACAGGCTCGCCCGAAGCCGCGGCAATGCTGACCGGCCGCTGGTCCACCGCCGCAAGACCCGGGGGGGCGTGAGCGTCACTCCGTCCAGAACGCGAAGCCGGCCAGCCCCGGCCCGGTGTGCACCCCCATCACCTGCGTGAACTCGCTGACGTACGCCTCCGCGAGGTCGACGCGGGCGCGCGCGGCTGCCAGCAGCCGCTCCGCGTCCGCCGGCGCGTTCGCGTGGTGGACCGCCAGGTGTACCCGGCGCCCTGCCGTCAGCTCGGCCAGAAGGTCGCCCATGCGTTCGAGCGCCCGCCTCCGCGTCCGTGTGCGGGCCAGGAGGCGGATGTCGGAGGCCGTGAAGCGCACGATCGGCTTCACCTGGAGCACGCCGGCCGCCCACGCGGCGACCCACGGCACCCGCCCGCCGCGCGCCAGGTAGGACAGCGTGTCGAGCATCGCCAGCAGGGTAACGCGCGTCGCCATCTCCTCGACCGTTGCGACGACGGCGTCGATGCCGGCGCCCGCCTGGGCCGCCCGGGCCGCCTCCAGCACCACGAACCCCTGCGCCATCGCCGCGTTCCGCGAGTCGACGATGCGGACATCGAGCCCCGGCGACTCCGCTCTTGCCAGCTCGATGGCCTGGCGCGCCGAGTCGTACATCGCGCTGAACTGCTTCGACACGGTCACGCAGAGGACGCTGTCGGCCGCCCGCGCCGCCTCGCCGATCGCGCGCAGGAACATGCCGGGCGAAGGTGCCGCCGTCGTGGGCCGCCCGGACGACGTGCGCAGCAGCTCGTAGAATTCGTGCGTGTCCGCGGTCATCGAGTCGACGAAGGTCCGGCCGCCGAAGATCAGGTGCAGCGGCACGATGCCGATGCCGTATCGCTCGGCGAGCTCCGGCGGCAGGCAGGCGGTGCTGTCGGTGATGATCGCGACGCTCATCCACCTCCAACGGTACGCGACGCGGGCGCCCGGTGCAGCCCCCCGCCGGGGCCGGGCCCGGGGCGCGTTTGCCCCGCGGATCCCCCTCTGCTAGACTTGCGGACGAGAGAAGAGAGAGGAAGAAGCCTGCGCATGGCGTTGACGGCGGAGCGCAAAGCCGCGATTATCGGCGAGCACAAGGGTCATGAGACCGACACCGGCTCGGCCGAGGTGCAGATCGCGCTGCTGACGGAGCGCATCAACGGTCTGACCGGCCACCTGAAGCGGCACAAGCACGACTACCATACGCAGCGGGGCCTGCTGAAGCTCGTCGGCCAGCGCCGGCGGCAGCTCGCCTACCTCAACCGGCAGGACGTACCGCGCTATCGCGCCGTCCTCGCAAAGCTCGGCCTCCGCAAGTAGGGCAGATGCCCGGCGGGGGCCGTCGCACAAGCAGCGCCGCCAGGGGCGGCGCGCGTACGGACTGAAGGGGCGCCCTGTGCCGCGCCCCGGGAAGCGTGAGTCCCCCTCGAAGCGCGGACCTCGCCGGTGCCCCGCATGCCGCGGCCGGCGCACGGCCCGACCAGCGAGTCGCGGGCGACGCCGCGGAGACGGCGCACCACCTTGCAGCATCCATCGCCCAACCAGACGATGCAGACCGGACTGAATGCCGGGACCACACGAAGGGATCTGACGGATCATGCCTGAAATTCGGACGTTTACCCGCGAGTTCGGCGGCAAGCCGCTCACCATCGAGACCGGCCGCCTCGCCAACCTGGCCGGCGGCGCCGTCACCGTCCGCTACGGCGACACCGTCGTGCTCTGCACGGCCACCATGGCCCGCCGCCCGCGCCCCGGCACCGACTTCTTCCCCCTCACCATCGACTACGAAGAGAAGATGTACGCCATCGGCAAGATCCCGGGCTCCTTCTTCCGCCGCGAGGGGCGCCCCGGCACCGATGCCACGCTCAGCGCGCGCCTGACCGACCGCCCGCTGCGGCCGCTCTTCCCGAAGGGCATGCGCAACGACGTCCAGGTTGTCATCACCGTCCTCTCCTGCGACCGCGAGAACGAGCCCGACGTGCTGGGCACGGTCGGCGCCTCCGCCGCGCTCTCCATCTCCGAGATCCCCTTCGCGGGTCCCGTCAGCTCCGTGCGCGTGGGCTACGTCGATGGCAGCTACGTCGTCAACCCGACGTTCGCGCAGCTCGAGGAGAGCAGCATCGATATCATCGTCGCCGGCACCCGCGGCGCCGTGATGATGGTCGAGGCCGGCGCCCAGGAGGCGCCCGAGGATGTCATCCTCGGCGCCATGGAGTTCGCCCAGCAGCAGAACCAGATCCTCATCGACCTGCAGGAGGAGCTGGTGCGCGCGGTGCAGCCGACGAAGTGGGTGTTCGAGCCCGCGGCCGTACCGGACGAACTGAAGCAGCAGGTCTTCGCCGACCTCGCCGGGAACGTCGAGGAGTTCCTCGCCCTCGCCAAGGACGAGCGCCAGGGCGCGCTCGACGACCACAGGGCACGCCTCGTCGAGAAGTACGGCGAGCGGTACGACGAGAGCGCCATCGCCGCCGCGCTCGACGCGTTCGTCAAGAAGACCGTCCGCGAGTCCATCCTCCAGCGCGATGTCCGCCCGGACGGCCGCCACTCGAAGGAAGTCCGCCCCATCAGTTGCGAGGTCGGCCTGCTCCCGCGGACCCACGGCAGCGGGCTCTTCACGCGGGGCCAGACGCAGGTCCTCAGCGCGACCACCCTCGGCAGCGTCGGCGACGCGCAACGTTTGGACACGCTCTCGCCCATCGAGAGCAAGCGCTTCATGCACCACTACAACTTCCCGCCCTACTCCGTCGGTGAGACCGGCCGCATGGGCGGCGCCGGCCGCCGCGAGATCGGCCACGGCATGCTGGCGGAGCGCGCGCTGGTCCCCGTGCTGCCCGACGCCGAAGACTTCCCCTATACCATCCGTGTCGTGTCGGAGGTGCTCTCGAGTAACGGCAGCACGTCGATGGGCAGCGTCTGCGGCAGCATCCTCTCGATGATGGACGCAGGCGTCCCGATCAGCGCGCCCGTCGCCGGCGTGGCGATGGGCCTGATCATGGGCGACGACGGCAACTACAAGGTCCTGACCGACATCGCGGGCCTCGAAGACGCCATGGGCGACATGGACTTCAAGGTGGCCGGCACGAAGGACGGCATCACCGCCCTCCAGATGGACATCAAGATCCAGGGCATCCCGATGGCCGTGCTCCGCGACGCGATCGCCCAGGCCCGCGAGGGGCGCATGCACATCATGGGGAAGATGCTCGAGGTGATCGCCGCCCCGCGCGAGGAGATGTCACCCTACGCGCCGCGCATGTACCGCCTGCAGATCGACCCCTCCAAGATCGGCACCGTCATCGGCCCCGGCGGCAAGGTCATCCGCTCGATTATCGAGGAGACCGGCTGCACGATCGACATCGAGGACGACGGCTCCGTCTACATCGGCGCCGCGAACGAGGAGCAGGCCCAGCGCGCGATCAGCATCATCGAGGGCATGACCAAGGACGTCGAGGTGGGCCAGATCTACACCGGCAAGGTGACGCGGCTGATGAACTTCGGCGCCTTCGTCGAGATCGCGCCCGGCAAGGACGGCCTCGTGCACATCTCCGAGCTGGCGGACTTCCGCGTCAACCGCGTCGAAGACGTTGTCCAGCCCGGCGATGAAGTGATGGTGATGGTCACCGAAATCGACTCGATGGGCCGCGTCAACCTCTCGCGCCGCGCGGTGCTCGCCGGCGAGACCGACCCCGCGGCCGTGGTGGCGCGCCAGCAGGCCGAGCGCGAGAGCCGGCCGCCGCGTGACGGTGGCGGCGGCCAGCGCGGGCGCGGTGGCGACCGTGGAGGACGCGGCGGCGGTGGCGGCTACGACCGTGGCGGCCGCAGTGGTGGTGGTGGCTACGACCGCGGAGGCGGGGGTGGCGGCGCGCGCCGCGGCAGTGGCGGTGGATACGACCGGCGCGGCGATAGCGGTGGCGGCACGCCCGGCCCCCGCCGCAGCGCCGATGGCAGCATCCGCCGCGAGCCCCCGGCGGGCCCGCCCGGCCCCCCGCGCCCGCCCTTCGGCGGCGGCGGTGGTGGCGGCGAGTAGCGGTTACGGGCGCGGCGCGATGGCGCGCCCCGGCCACCGCGGGCCGCATCGCAACGCCATGCGCGCGCGGCTTCCGGCAGGTTCTCTGTCGCGGGCTCCCGGCCGTCGGCCCTGAGCGGTCGCTGGTGTGCAGGCCGCGCAACGTGCTGAAGCTGTACACGTCCGCGTTACGCGCGCACCGGAGCCTCGCGCTGCTGATGGCGGCCTAACTGGCCCACCCGCGTCTACGAGCGCCATGCCCCGCAGCAGCCCGTCGTCCCCCTGAACCTCCCATGGCGACGTCTGATTCTTCCCGATCCCGGTCCCCCAGCGCCGCAAGCCGCACGAGACGGACAGTCTCCTACGCGAAGTGCGCCCAGTTCGGCGCCACCGCGGCGAAGATGGCGAGGGCGATGGCGATGATCCAGAACGTCATCACGATCAGCGCGAACAGGCGGTACTGCGGGTCCATGTCTCTCCTCCTCGCCCGGCCGTGGCTCCGGCCACCGCCGCGCTCCACCTTACGCGGGCAGCGTGTCTGCCTCCAGCGCGATGCCGGCCGCACGCAACTGCTCGTCGAGACGGTCGCCGCGGTCGACGCGAAAGCAGACGCCCGCCATGCCGGCGGCGCGCGCCGCATCGACGTTGCTCTCCAGGTCGTCGATGAACACGCACTCGGCCGGCGGCAGGCCGAGCCGCTCCGCGGCGAGCGCGTAGATCCGGGCGTCTGGCTTCGCCATGCCCACTTCCGCCGAGCAGACGACCGCGTCGAACAGGCCGATGATGCCGATGTCGCGCAGCCGCTGCGGCAGCGTGCTGTCGGCGTTGCTGAGCACGGCCGTCCGGTACGGCGGCCGCAGCGCGCGGATCAGGTCGATGTTCGGCGCGATGAGGTGCTGGCGCTCGCGCCAGTGCTGGTGCAGCGGCGGCAGCGTCTTGCCGGCGATCGACTCGAGCTGGGCGTGCGCGTCGGACAGCCAGCGCTCGCGGTCCCCCGCGCCGACCTCGACCTGGCGCCAGGTGTCGCCGGCGTACAGCGTCTCGACGATGGCGTGCTCGCGCAGTCCGTGCGCGCGCTCGAGCTCGCGCGTCAGGTCCCAGCGCATGTCCCAGAGGACGCCGCCAAAGTCGAAGATCAGGCCGCGAATGGACATCGGTCTCCCCGTCCAGTGCGCCGGCAGCCGCCGCGGGCGGGCAACTGCTTTGGTTGCTACGGGCCATATTGTGCCACCCGCTGGGCCCTGGCGCGAATCCCGGCCGGAGACCGCCAACCCGCGCCCACGGGTCGAGCGCTCGCCGGTCCGGGGCGGCCGTGCCCCGGCCCGCCGGCGTACGCGCGAGGGGCGGCCCGGACGGGCCGTCTCCGGCATTCGGCGCGCAACCCGCGCGGGCTGAAGGCCCGCGATCCGGGTGCACGGGTGACGTAGCGTTCGCAGGGGTGGCACCGAACAGCGCCATGATGAACGGGTGACCGGGGCGGTAGCTACCCGGGGTGGTAGCGGTTGGCGATCGGCAGGCGGCGGTCGCGGCCGAAGGCGCGCGGCGTGACCTTGAGGCCGGGTGGCGCCTGCCGCCGCTTGTACTCGTTCCGGTCGACCATCTGCACCACCCGCTGGACGGTCGGCAGGTCGAAGCCCATCGCCACGATCTCTTCGATGCCGCGGTCGTCCTCGACGTAGGCCTCGAGGATGGGGTCGAGCACGTCGTAGGGCGGCAGGGAGTCGCTGTCGAGCTGGTCCGGGCGCAGCTCGGCGCTCGGCGGCTTGTCGATCACGGCCTGGGGGATGAGGTCGCGGCCGGCCAGGCCGTTCCGGTAGCGGGCGAGCTCGTAGACCAGCGTCTTGGGCACGTCCTTGATGACGGCGAAGCCGCCCGCCATGTCGCCGTAGAGTGTCGAGTAGCCGGTCGCCATCTCGCTCTTGTTGCCGGTGGTGAGCACGAGCCAGCCGAACTTGTTGGAGAGCGACATCAGGATGTTGCCGCGGATGCGCGCCTGCAGGTTCTCCTCGGCGACGCCGAACGGGGTGTCGGCGAAGGGCTCCGCCAGCATCACTAGCGAGGCCTCGAAGGCCGGCTCGATGGGCACCGTCATCAGCCGGATGCCGAGGCGCTCCGCCAGCGCAGCGGCGTCCGACTGGCTGCCCTCGGAAGAGAAGCGCGAGGGCATCGACACGCCGACGACGTGCCCGGCTTCCAGCGCGTCGGCGGCGATGCAGGCGACGAGCGACGAATCGACGCCGCCCGAGAGGCCGATGAGGACGGTGCTGAAACCGGTCTTCGCGATGTAGTCCCGCACGCCGAGCACCAGCGCGTCCCAGACTTCGGCGACGGGTCCGAGGACGGGGGCGAGCGGCGGCGGCGAGATGCGCGGCTTCTCGGCGACGAACGGCGCCTCGGAGACGACCACGTTCGGCGTGCCGCCGGCGGCCTGCTGGTCGAAGCGCGCCTTGCGGTGGCGCGGGTCGTGCAGCCGCGCCTGTAGCACGCCCTCGATGTCGATGTCGCAGACGATCAGGTCCTCGCGGAACTGGGCGCCGCGCGCGAGCAGCGCGCCGCGTTCGTCGCAGATCAGGCTGTGGCCGTCGAACACGAGCTCGTCCTGCGCGCCGGTGGCGTTGACGTGGCAGACGACGACGACGTTGTCGCTGGCGCGCGTCGCGATCATGTTCTCGCGGAAGGTGCCCTTGGCGCGGTGGTAGGGCGAGGCGTTGATGTTGACGACGACCTCGGCGCCGGCGTGCGCCTGCTGGCGCGTCGGCCCGTCCGGGTACCAGATGTCTTCGCAGATGTTGACGCCGACGCCGACGCCAGCGATCACGAACACCGGCGACGAGGCGCCGCGCTGGAAGTAGCGGTCCTCGTCGAAGACGCCGTAGTTCGGCAGGAACTGCTTGCGGTAGCGCGCGACGAGGCGCCCGTCGGAGATGATCGCTGCGGCGTTGTAGATGTCGCCGTCCATGTCGACGAAGCCGACGATGGAGGCGATGCCGCGCGTCGCTGCGACCACCTCATCGAGCGCGCGCAGGTTGTCGGCGACGAAGGAGCGGCGCAGCACCAGGTCTTCCGGCGGGTAGCCGGTGACCGCCAGCTCGGGGAAGGCGACGAGGTCGGCGCCGAGCGCGCGCGCCCGCTCGGTCCACTCGATGATCTTCGCCGCGTTGCCCGCCAGGTCGCCGACCGTCGTATCGATCTGCGCCAGCGCGGCGCGGAGGGTGCGCATACGTTCCCTTTCGCCTCGCCGATGATAGCGCGCGGGCGGCCGTCGAGTTCGTGTCAACGTGACACTAAGCAGAACGTAGCAGGGAGTCGGCGCGAAGTCAACGCGCGTGGTGGCAGCGTGCGACCCGCGCCACCCCAAGGCCCGCGCTCCGAAGGCCCGTATCGGGCGATCGTCGGGGGGCTCGCGCGGGCCGGAGAGCCCGCGCTACGAGTGAGCGAGGATCTTCGTTCGCGGGGACGCCGCGTGCGCCCGTTCCCCGGCGGGATCCGCCCTGCTATCCTTTCGTGAGGCATGGTTCAAAGGTCACGTTGAAGATTGCAGCCGCCCCCGGAGCCACCGACCGCACGTTTGCTCCGACGCACCCCGCGGCGGTCGAGGTTCGCGACCTCGTGTATCGCTACGGCGAGCGGCGGGCGCTCGACGGGCTGTCGCTGGCTGTGCCGTCGGGCGCGATCTTCGGCCTGCTCGGGCCCAACGGCTCCGGCAAGAGCACGCTGCTCTCGATCCTGATCGGCCGGCGCGCCGCCGAATCTGGCGAGGTCGCCGTGCTGGGCGAGCCCCTCAGCAACCACCAGCGTGCGCGCATCGGCATCGTCTTCCAGGAGCCCTCGCTCGACCCGCAGATGACGGTCAGCGAGACGATGGACCTGCAGGCGCGGATGTTCGGGCTCCGGCGCGATGCCGGCAGCGCCCAGACGCACGCGCTGCTCGAGCGCGTCGACCTCGCGGAGCGCGCGGACGCCCTCACCGCGACCCTGTCCGGCGGCATGAAACGGCGGCTCGAGCTGGCGCGCGCGCTCCTCAACAGCCCGGAGCTGCTGCTCCTCGACGAGCCGACGCTGGCGCTCGACCCCGACTCGCGGCTGCGGCTCTGGGAGCACCTGCTCGAGGCGAACGCGGAAGGCCGCACGCTGCTGCTGGCGACGAACGACGTCGCCGAAGCGGAACGCTACTGCCAGACGGTGGCGCTGCTCGATGAGGGCAGGCTCGTCGCGCAGGGCCGGCCCGAAGACCTGAAGCGCGACCTCCGCCACGAGTCCGTCCGCATCGAATGGGCGGAGGATCCGGCGGACGAGGCCGTGATGATGGAGGGCTGGCCGGGGGTTGGCCACGTGCGGCTCGCCGGCCATACGACACACGTCACGGTGGACGCGGCGAGCCCGTTCCTGGCGCGGCTCTTCCAGCAGACCGGGGACCGCGTGCGCGGCGTGCGGATCGAGGCGACGACGCTCGAGGACGTCTACTTCCAGCTCGTCGGCCGCGGCATCGCGTCGCCCGGCGGGGCAGAGGGCGGCGCATCGTGAGCCAGGCGACCGCGATCGTGGCGCTGATGAAGCGCGACCTGCGCGCGTTCCTGCGCTCGCGGTCGCAGCTCTACTCGTCGGTGCTGTTCCCGCTGATGCTGCTGGCGATCCTCGGCACCGGCGTGTCCGACGGGCTGGATCCGAAGCACATCCGCGACTACGTCACCTTCCTGACGCCGGGGATGATCGCCATGACGGCGGTGTTCTCGTCGACGTTCTCGAGCGCCTCGTACTACCAGGACCGGGACTCCGGCGTGCTCAAGGTGCTGCTGGCATCGCCGCACTCGCCGCGCGTCGTCCTGCTGGGCAAGACGCTGAGCGCGGTGATCATCGGCGCCGTGCAGGCGCTGCTCGTGCTCGCGGTGGCCGCCGCGATCCCGGCGATCCACTTCCAGTGGCAATACGGCGTCGGATGGAGCTTGCTGGCGGCTGTCTTCGCGATCGTCGTGCTGAACCTGTTCCTGTCGGGGCTGGGGCAGTTGCTGGCGTCGAAGATCCGCACGATGCAGGGGTTCCACCTGGTGATGAACCTCGTGCTCTTCCCGTTCCTCTTCTTTTCCGGCGCCTTCTTCCCGCTGACGGACCTGCCGGTCTGGCTGAAGGTGCTCGGGCGGCTCAACCCGCTCTCGTACGGGGTCGACATGATGCATCTGGCGCTCTACGCCAATGGCGGCGGCGGCTACTTCGGGCTGCCGATGGACCTCGGCGTGCTCACGGCCCTGGCGGTGGCGGTGTTCTATTTCGGGACGAGCCGTAGCGTCAGTCCGGACCGATGATGCGCATGTGGGGGCGGGCGGCGTCCGTACGGAGCGGGCGGGCACATGGTCCCGCCCCTACGCGGGTACGCGGGACGGCGCCGGCGATGATGCGCGCGGCGGTGCTCGGGCTCGCACTGGCGGCGGCCGTCGTGGCGGCGTGCGGCGGTGGGTCGCCGGGCGCTTCGGGGGTGGTGTTCCCGACGGTGATCTCGCTCGGCGGCTGCGACGTCTGCCCGGCGATCCGCAACACGACGCTCGGCGTCGGCCTGAACCGCGTCGTGATCGGGCTGGACGACGCGAAGCTGCAGCCGATCCTCGACGCGCAGGTGCACGTGCGGTTCTACGACCTGAACGGCAGGAAGCCCGTCTTCAGCTCGCAGACCGGCACGACCTTCGAGCCGGTGCAGCTCTCGTTCATCAACGAAGACGCGCACAACCAGAAGGTCGTGACCGGCACCGACGGCGTCTACGTGGCCTACGCGACGTTCGACCGCGCCGGCACCTGGGGCGCCCAGGTCGACGTGACGCGCGCAGGCAAGAAGCTCAAACCGATCCCGTACACCTTCACGGTGCTCGAGAAGACGCCGGAGCCGGCCATCGGCGACCCGGCGCCGCCGAGCCGCCAGATCACGCTCGCCAACGTCCACGACATCAGCGAGATCGACTCCTCGTTCCCGCCGCGCCCGGCGATGCACGAGATCACCGTCGCCGACGCGCTCAAGACGGGGAAGCCGATCGTCGTGGCGTTCGCGACGCCTGCGTTCTGCACGTCGCGCACGTGCGGGCCGATCATGGACACCGTCATGGACCCGCTGGCGGCGAAGTACGCGGGCCAGGCGATCTTCATCCACATCGAGCCGTACGATCTGCGGGCGCTGCGCGACACCGGGCAGCAGATCCCCGTGCCGGCGATGCGTCAGTGGGGGTTGCAGTCGGAGCCGTGGGTCTTCGTCATCGACCGGCACGGCAGGATCGCCGCGAAGTACGAGGGCATCACCACGGCCGCCGAGGTGGGGCAGGCGCTCCGGCGTGTGCTGGCGCAGGGCCCGGCGCCGACGGCGGCGGCGTCCCCGACGCCGTAGCCACGGCTCTTCCGCCAGAGACGGTCAGCGGGTAGGATCTGGTGGCTCTCGGGCCGAGGGGATCCGCGCGCGGCGCGACGGACTCGCAGTGTACAGGGGAAGGGCATGGAGCAGGTACAGAGAGTGCTCGTCGAGGTCACCGCGGCGGCAAGCGACGCCGTCATCGGGGACGTGGAAGCGCACCGCGACGTGGCCCGCCGCCAGCCGGGCTTCCGCGGCATGAGCATCGCCCGGTCGGAGACGGCGGGCGGGAACGTCCTGCTCTCCGTGGAGACGCGCTGGCGGGACAACAATAGCCTCGCGGACTACGCCTCGCAGCAGCCGAACGTGGAGAGCGTGATCCGCGGCCATAGCGCCGAGATCGTGGCGAATTCGCTCGAGGTGCGGCGGCTGGAGGCGGTGGGCGAGGAGGAAGCGGAGCCTTCGGGGCCGGTGTACGAGCGCATGGCGTTCGCGCTCTTCGTGCCGATTGGCGTGCTGGTCTTCGCGCTGCTGGTGATCTACGGGCTCTCGCGCATCTACCTGTCGCTCGACCCGAAGACGGCGACGCCGCTCGCGGCCATCGTCGCGATCGGCATCCTCGGCGTCTCCGGGTACATCGCCGCGCACCCGATGATCCAGCGCTGGCAGGTGGCGGGCATCGTCGGTGCCGTGGCCGCGCTGCTGCTGGGCGGCGGCATCTACGCCGGTGTGAACGGCAAGCACCCCGTCGAGATCCCGGCATCGGTGCAGGCGGCCGCCCGCGCGACGGCGCCGGCCGCGGGCGGCCCGACCGCCGTCCCGGGGGCGCTCCTGATCACGACCCCCTCGGATACCAAGTTTGACAAGAGCGAGCTCACCGCAAAGGCCGGGACGCAGGTGACCGTCACGTACGACAACAAGAGCGACATCATCCACGACATCCACTTTTTCAACGGGCCGGACGCGAAGTCCCCTTCGCTGGCGGCGACGAAGCTGGGCAAGAACGACTCCCAGACGATCACCTTCACGGCGCCGAGCACGCCGGGGAAGTACTTCTTCCACTGCGACGCGCACCCGACACAGATGACGGGGTTCCTGGTTGTCAACTAGGGTCGGGTGATCCCCGTCCCGAGCCGGCACAGAGCGCCCGCAACGCGGGCGCTTCTCGTTTGATTGTGTCTTGAACGCCCCGGGTCTTGGCCCCGGAGAGGCGAATCCGCGCCGGCGCCGGCGACGAGGGGACCTGAATCTGCGCGGTGCCGCGGGTGTGATTGCATTTTGATCGTCCTGCCGGAAGACAATCAATCGTGCCAGGGGACGGCACGCGGGCGCGCGGGCGCTGTTCGCGGCGGCTGGTGTGCGGGCGCAGCATGGGGCGATCGTACGCGCGGGCCGGGGGATCTCACAGGGCGGCGTGCCGCGGGCGTCCCGGACGACGGCTACCTGTGCGAGAGGCCGAGCTGGTCGAGCTCGTCCTGGACGTCGGACCAGCGCGGACCCTTCTCTTCGGCCTGGGAGTCGCGGTACCAGCGGAAGAAGGCGAGGCCGATGAACCACCAGATCACCAGCGCGCCGAACGTCTTCATGATGCCGCCGGCGACCTGCTGGTCGGCGAGCGGAGAGAGGCCCCAGAGCCGGGGCGCCTGCACGTACGGCGCGTAGATGGCGTGGTCGGCAAACGTGATGAACGAGGCGACGACCATCGGGATCAGCGACTGCACGAAGAGATACGCCATCTGCATCGGGTACGAGATGCGCGGCAGCTCGGGGACGTCGCTGAGGATGGGCCACCACATGAGGATCGAGACGGCGACCAGGACGGCGTGCCACGTGAAATGGAACGGATCGCTGCGCAGCGAGAGGTCGAGGACCGCCGGCAGGTGCAGCACGACGAACGTCATGTTGACGACGAAGAGGATGACGATCGGGTGCACGAGCACGCGCGCCGCGGGCAGCACGCCGCGCACCCGGAGCGGCACCTGCCAGAGCCACGAGGGGATGCCCGCCAGGAGCAGCGGCGCCGCGACGAACGTGAGCATCGTGTGCTCGAGCATGTGGACGCTGAGCAGGTACTGCTCGCCGATGTCGTGGATGGGCGTGCCGGCGGCGAGCCAGATCGTGAAGACGCCGCCGGAGAAGAGCAGCACCTGGCGCCGCTTCACCCGCCCCGCATCGGATGCGCTCTGGCGCAGCCAGATCACCGCGTAGAGGTACAGCGCTTCGAGGACGATGCAGAAGAGCCACACGTCGGGGTGCAGGTGCCAGTGCCACCAGCCGGCCGTGCTCGTCGCAGGAGCGCCGTGGAGGAGGGGGAGCAGCACCATGAGGGTCGCCTCGGGGTCCGCGGTCAGAGGCCGCGTGGTGGACGGTACCAGGTCATGCTACGCCGTACGCGGGCCGCCGTCCCACCGCCCGCGCGGCGCTACGTCAGCGACGCGCCAAGCGTCGCGAGCACTACCATCATGATCGCGACGACGAGGACGAAGCCGCCGGCGAAGAGGGTGGCGAAGATGCGATTATCGAACTTGAGGTGCATGAACCAGAGCGCCACGAGGAGGAACTTGCTCGCCGCCAGCAGAATCAGGATGGGCGCGAGGATCGCTTCGAGTGCCGTGACATAATACACGGCGACTTCCAGAGCCGTGATCGCAGCGAGCGCGAGGCCGATATTCACGTACTCCGCGGGCCCGGGACCCCGGTGCGCGACACGGACACCGCCGACGCCCGCAGCCTCGGGCGCCGGGAGGGCCGGCGCGAACGCGGTGAGGAACATCAGCGCGGCGCCGACGAGCCCCACGACGAGGAGCGGGGCGCCGATGAGCAGCGCGGGATTCTCGAAGAACGCCTTCATGCGGTCACCTCTACCGTCCCGTCAGCAGGTACACAAGCGTGAAGATCACGATCCAGACGACATCGACGAAGTGCCAGTAGAGGCCGATCAGCTCCACGTTGAGGCTGTCGGACTGTTTGACCTTGCCCTGGAGGGAGCGCACCCAGATCGACAGCAGGATGATGACGCCGATGGAGACGTGGGCGCCGTGGAAGCCGGTGAGCACGAAGAACGTCGAGCCGAAGAGGTTGCTGTGCAGCGAGAGGCCCTTGTCGTAGAAGGTCGTGAACTCGTAGGCCTGGCCGGACAGGAAGAGGGTGCCGAGCAGCGCCGTGCAGAGCAGCCAGACGCGCATGCGGCGCAGGTCGCCGCGCTGGATCGCCGCGAGGGCGAGCACCATGCTCACGCTGCTCATCAGCAGCACGAACGAGCTGACGGATGTGAACGGGATGTCGTACAGCTCCCGCGGGTAGGGCCCGACCACGCTGCGGTCGCGGTACAGCAGGTAGGCGGAGATCAGCGAGCCGAAGAACAGGCACTCGGAGCCGAGGAAGAGCCACATGAGCAGCTTCCGGTTGTCGAGCCCGGTGCTGGTCTCGAGCGGCTGCGCGTGCGCGGGTGTGCCGGCGTATTCCACGGTGTTGTGCCCTCCGGTCCTACTCTGACGCCGGTTCGAGCGCCCAGCCGAAGAGGCCGACCGCCAGGATGATCACGCCGACCGGGATCAGCGCGAAGCTGTAGATGAAGCCGAACGCCATCACCGGCAGGCCACAGGCGGCGATCAGCGGGAAGTACGAAGGCGACGGCATGTGGATGGCGTGTCCCGCGTCGCCGTGCGTGGCGGTGGCGACCGCGGCGCCCGCTGGCACCGGCACCGGAACGCCGTCGGGGCCTTCGACGTACTTCTTGTGCCACCAGTCGTCGACGCTGTGGACGACGGGGATGACGTCGAAGTTGTGCTCGGGCGGCGGCGAGGGGATGCTCCACTCGAGCGTCCGCGCATCCCAGGGGTCGTCGCCGGCGGCCTCGCCGCGCCGGAGGCTGATGAAGACGTTGTACATGAAGACCAGCACGGACACGGCGATGGTGAAGGCGCCGACCGTCGCGAGCATGTTCCAGAAGTCCCAGCCGAGGCCGCTGGGGTACGTCTGGATGCGGCGCGGCATGCCCAGGAGGCCCAGCACCATCATCGGCTGGAAGGTGAGGTTGAAGCCGATCAGCATCAGCCAGAAGTTCCACTTGCCCAGATGGTCGCTCAGCAGCTTGCCGGTGAACTTCGGGAACCAGTAGTAGATGCCGCCGAAGATGCCGAACAGCGCGCCCCCGAACAGCACCTGGTGGAAGTGCGCGACGATGTAGTACGTGTCGTTCTGCTGGTAATCCGAAGGCACCGCGGAGTGCGTGACGCCCGTGAGCCCGCCGATCGTGAACATGGCGATGAACCCGATCGCGAAGTAGAGCGGCGTCTTCATGCGCAAGTTGCCGCCCCAGAGCGTCGCCAGCCAGTTAAAGATCTTCACCCCCGTCGGCACCGAGATCATGATCGTCGAGATGCCGAAGGCGGAGTTGGCCGCGGTGCCGAGTCCCGAGGTGAACATGTGGTGCGCCCAGACGCCCCAGCTCATGAAGCCGATGGCGATGCCGGAGAAGACGACGAACGGGTAGCCGAACAACGGCTTGCGCGAGAACGTCGGTAAGATCTCGGAGACGATCCCCATGGCCGGCAAGATGAGGATATAGACCTCGGGATGGCCGAACATCCAGAACATGTGCTGCCAGAGCAGCGGCGTCGCGCCGGCGTTCGCGTTGAAGAAGTTGGCGCTGAACAGCCGGTCGAACGTCAGCTCGAACATCGCCACCGCGATCACCGGCATCGCGAAGATGAGCAGGAACGACGTCACCAGCGACATCCAGACGAATACCGGCATGCGGAAGAGGCTCATGCCGGGCGCCCGCATGTTGAGGATGGTAACGATGAAGTTGAAGCCGCCGGCCAGCGAGGCGATGCCCAGGATCTGGATGCCGAGCATCCAGAAGTCCACCCCGGTCCCGGGCGAGTAGGCGCTTTCCGTCAGCGGCGCGTAGCCGTACCAACCCGTGTCGGGCGCGCCGAGCTGGCCCTTGAAGATGTTGCCGCCCGTGAAGAAGCTGACGTTGAGGAAGATGCCGCCGAGCAGGAAGACCCAGAAGCTGAAGGCGTTGAGCCGCGGGAACGCCACGTCGCGGGCGCCGATCATCAGCGGGATCAGCAGGTTCATGAAGGCGACGCCGAGCGGCATCACGACGAGGAAGATCATCGTCGTGCCGTGCATCGTGAAGATGGCGTTGTACTGGTCCGGGTTGAGCAGGCTCTGGTTCGGACGCGCGAGCTGGAGGCGCACGACCAGCGCCTCGACGCCGCCTGCGAGGAAGAAGATGAAGGCGGCGACGCCGTAGAGGACGCCGATCTTCTTGTGGTCGACGGTCGAGAGCCAGCTCCAGATGCCGTGATAGGGCTCGCCGGCGCCGCGGGCCTGCTTCATCGCCTCGGCCATCGTCACCGGTCCGCGTCCTGCGATCGCTCGTGCCATCAGTTCCCCCCGGACGCCACGGCCTGTGGCTGACTCGACGCTGTGCTGGGCGTGGTGACGGCGCCCTGGCTCTTCGCCCAGGCCGCGAACTCCTGCGGCGTCTGGACGATCACGCGGAAGCGCATCCCGGCGTGGCCGAAGCCGCAGAACTCGGCGCACTGGCCGGAGTAGTCGCCTGGATGGTCGGCCTTGATCCACATATGGTTCGGGTGGTTTGGGATGACCGCGATCTTCCCCGCGAGCTTGGGCACCCAGAAGCTGTGGATCACATCCCCGGAGTGGAACTGGAGGCCGATCTCCGTCCCGGCCGGGATGTGCATCTCGTTGTTGGGGCTGCTAATCGGCTTCCCTGTGGCGTCCTTGTAGTCCGGGTATTCGAACTGCCACAGCCACTGGATCGCCGTCACATTGACGCGCGTGGCGCCCTTGTGCGGTTCGCGTCCCAGCGCGACGACGCCCGCGAGCACCGGCACGGCGACGATCGCCAGCAGGATCGCCGGGGCGACCGTCCAGGCCACTTCCAGGGCGGGGTTGCCGTGGACCTGCCGCGGGATCGATTCGTCGCCCTTGCGGTTGCGGAACTTGAACACGATGAGGAGCACGAGGCCTTCGACCAGGACGAAGACGGCGGCGGCGGGCCAGATGACGAGCAGGTAGATATCGCGCTCCCTGCCGGCGACCGGGCCAGCCGGAGCAAGCGTGTTCTGGGCGCCCCCGACGATGCTGGCGCAACCCGCAAAGAGGACGACCGTGGCGAGCGCGAACGCGCCGACCAGCGCGCGCCGAAGATAGACGCCCCGACGGCTCACGGCTCCTCCTCTCGTCGCTTCAGACGTCCACCTCGCGTGATGCGCCGGGTAGACGGCACGGCCCTACCGCCCGCGCGCGCAATTGGCGTCAGCGCGGGAAGGCGCGGACCGCCCCGACCTTTGCGCCGAGCGAATTATTCCCCGCGTCCCGAGTAGCGTCAAGCCCTCGTGACGGATGCCACAATGGCGTGGTCGGTGCGCGGGGCGGCAATGGGAGCGGTACACGGGCCCTCGGGCGCGGGACGTTCGGCCCCGGTTCAGCGGAGGATGAGCGGGTCGACGCCGACGGCGACAAAGATCAGCGCCAGGTACAGCAGCGAGAAGGTGAACACCCGCATCGCGGCGCCGGGCCGGTCGTCGCCGCGCAGGCGCCACGCCTTCCAGACGAAGACGCCGCCGAGCGCGGCCGCCGCGACGAGATACAGCCACCCGACCGTGCCGGTCGCGTACAGCGCGAGGCTGACCGGCAGCAGGAGGGCGGCGTAGAGGAAGATCTGCTTCTTCGTCTCGTGGAGCGAGGCGACCACGGGGAGCATCGGCACGCCCGCGCGCGCGTAGTCGTCCCGGTACTTGATCGAGAGCGCCCAGAAGTGCGGCGGCGTCCAGAAGAAGATGATCGCGAAGAGGACGACGGCGGGCCAGCCGACGTCGCCGCGCACGGCGGCCCAGGCGACGAGCGGCGGCATCGCTCCGGCGGCCCCGCCCACGACGATGTTCTGCGGCGTCGTGCGCTTCAGCCACATCGTGTACACGAGCACGTAAAAGGCGGCGGCCGCGAACGCGAGGAGGGCGGCCAGCAGGTTCGCGGCGAGCGCGAGGAGCACAAAGGCGGCGACTTCGAGCGCCAGCGCGAAGACCAGCGCGCTCGCCGGGTCGACCTTCCCCATCGGCAGCGGCCGCCCGCGTGTGCGGTGCATGATCTCGTCGATGTCGCGGTCGACGTAGCAGTTGATGGCGTTGGCGCCGCCGGCGGCGAGGGTGCCGCCGAGCACGGTCGCAAACATCAGCCAGGGCGAAGGGATGCCGCGCTGGGCGAGGATCATCGTCGGCAGGGTCGTGATCAGGAGCAGCGAGATGATCCCCGGCTTCGTCAGCGCGAGGTAGGCGGAGAAGACCTCCCGCCAGCGCGTGGCCGGGGCGGCGGGCCGCACGCGGACGTCTAGCGCGCCCATCCGGCCACCTTCGCTCGTTCGCCGGCCGCGGTGTCCCGTGCCGCGGCCGCGCGCCGGCCGGGCAGATAGAACGACAGCGCCGCGACGCCCACGAGCAGGCACCAGAGCAGCGCCGCGAGCGACAGGTGCGCGACCACGATGCCCGCCGCCAGGCTGGTCCAGATGTTCGCGGCGCCGACCAGCGCCTGGGCCACATAGACGGCCAGCGCCACGAGCGGCAGGGCGACGAGCAGCGGCTCGCCGCGGCGCTCGTCGAAGCCCATGTAGGCCAGGCCGGCGAGGATGACCCCCAGCAGGCCGGCAACGAACCGATGCAGCATCTGCAGGCCCTGGGCACTGCTGCTGGCCGCGGCGCCGCCGCCGCCGCACAGCGGCCAGCCCTTGCACGCCAGCGCGGCATCGGTGCCGCTGATGTACGAGCCCAGCACGAGCGTGATGAACGCCACCGCCGCGGCGGCGAGCGCCAGGCGGGTGTACGGCGTGCCCAGCGCCGCCGGCAGCGCCCCGGCGCCGTGGGCGCGGAAGTGCGCGATGACGGCGGTGACGATCATGATGCCCATGAACGTCATCGCCGTGGCCAGGTGCGCCGCGACGATCTCCGCAGGCAGGTCCTGCTTCACCGTGATGCCGCCGAGGATGATCTGGAACAGCAGCACGACGCCGGCGGTGAACGCCAGCCAGAACACGAGCTTGTTCTTGCGCTCGGTCTTGAAGGTGAAGAAGGTGACGCCGAGGAACAGGATGCCGACCACGGTGGCAGCCGTCCGGTGCGAGTACTCGATCAGCGTGTGCTTCTCGAGCTTCGGGATGAGGCTGCCGTGGCAAGTCGGCCAGTCCGGGCAACCAAGGCCGGAGCCCGTCGCGCGCACCGTGCCGCCGATCACGACGAGCGCGAAGGTGGCGAGGATCGTGGTGATCAGCAGGCGCTGGAACCAGGTCATAGCGACGTGCGGCCGGCGGCGCGGGCCGGCGCGTCATCCTCCTGTTGATGGGTGAAACAGGCGGTCGAGCGCGCTGCTCGTGAGCGATATCACGAGTAACACGCGCCTTTCCAAGGGTCAAGCACGGCAGACTGTAGCACGTTGACACAGCGGATGCCGGGGCTAAGATACGATCCGTCCGTACACCGAACGTGCGCATTTGAGAAAGGTCACGCAGATGGCTGAGACCGGCCGCGCCGCAGTCTTCCTCGGCCCTGGCAAGGGCTACGAGATCCAGGAGTTCGAGGTTCCGGTGCCGGAGCCGGACGGCATCGTCATCAAGGTGTCGATGGGCGGCATCTGCGGCTCCGACCTGCACATCTGGCGCGGCGACTCGCCGCTCTTCGCGGCGATGGCCGGCAACGTCGCCGGGCACGAGATGACGGGCCGCGTGCATCGCCTCGGCGCGAAGGTCAAGACCGACTCGCTCGGCCGGCCGCTGAAGGAGGGCGACCGGGTCGCCTACGCCTACTTCTACCCGTGCGGCCGCTGCTATCAGTGCAACAAGGGCGAGTTCGCCGCCTGCCCGCAGAAGCTGCTGGGGATGGGGCCGAGCATCAGCAAGTTCAGCGGCGCCTACGGCGAGTACTACTACCTGAAGCCCGGCGGCTGGGTGTTCAAGGTGCCGGACGCGATCACGGACGCGATGGCCACGCCGGTGAACTGCGCGCTGTCGCAGGTGACGTACGGGCTGCAGGCCGCCGGGTTGCGCTACGGCGACACAGTCGTCGTGCAGGGCGCGGGTGGCCTCGGGCTGAACGCGATCGCGGTGGCGAAGGAGATGGGCGCCGATGCCGTCATCGCCATCGACGGCGTGCCGGGGCGCCTCGCGCTCGCGAAGCGCTTCGGGGCGGACGAGGTGGTCGACATCACGCAGCAGGCGACGCCGATGGATCGCATCGCGAAGGTGAAGGCGCTGACCGGTGGCCGCGGCGGCGACGTCGTGGTGGAGGTCGTCGGCATCCCCCAGGCCGTGTCCGAGGGCATCCAGATGGTGCGCGAGGGCGGCACGTACCTCGAAATCGGCAACATCTCCTTCGGGCGGACGGCGGAGATCGACCCCTCGCAGCTCGTCTGGGGGTCGAAGCGGATCCAGGGCGTGGTCATGTACAACCCGTGGGTCATCCCGGAGGCGCTGGACTTCCTCGTGCGGACGAAGGACAAGTACCCGCACGGTGACGTCGTGTCGCACACGTTCAGGCTCGACGACATCAACGACGCGTTCCAGAACAGCGAGTGGCTGCGCGAGGGCGACGCGACGAAGGTCAACCGCGCGGCGATCGTGATGGCGTAGGGGCCCGCAGCGAGGCGCCCGCCTCCCAGAGCCGGACGACGCCGAGCGCGGCGAGCGGGGCGATGACGATCGCCAGCGGGTAGTGGAAGCGCGGGTCGCCGAAGAACACGAGGTACGCCGCCGTCCACGACAGGATCACCGCGACGAGCAGGATGACCTCGCGCCCGTAGCGTCGCGCACCGAGGGCGATGCCGAGGCCCGCGAGCACGAGCACCGCCGCCCAGAACGCGTTGTCGGCGCCGCGGAGCCGGGCATCGCCGCGGCTGCTGAACTCCGGGTGGTCGCCGAACGCGGCGTTCCAGTCGAGCGCGGTAGCGTCGGACTCGTAGATCGCGCGCAGCTTGGTGAGCGCGAGCCGCGCCTCGGCGGCGGGGTGCGACCGCGCGTACCTGAGCGCGTCGTCCAGCGCGATCCGGCTCGACGCGGCCTCGTACTGGGCGAGGGTGAGGCCGGTCGCGTGGGAGCGCGGGACGGGCTGCAGGGTCCGCATCCGGCCCGTCGCGCCGGCGTGGTTGCCGATCCAGAAGTCGGAACCGAAGTTCGAGGCGATCGGCACGAAGCTGCCGGAGAGGCGTTCATTCCTCACCAGCCAGGGTGTCAGCAGCAGCGCCGTCAGCGCGACGAGCGTCAGCGACCAGGCGAGCCATCGGCGCGGGCCGGGCCGGCAGAGCAGCCACCAGAGGCCGGCGACCGGCAGGAGCAGCAGCCCCTCTCCGCGCGTCAGCGCGGCGGCGGCGACCACGGCGGCGAGCACCGGCAGGACGGCCCATCGCGTCCCCCGGCGGCGCGGGAGCCAGACGGCGAGCAGCAGGCCGAGCGCGAAGAGCGCCGTGAACAGCGGCTCCGAGAGCGCGAGCGAGCTGAACTGGACCTGCCCGGGCCAGACGGCCAGGAGCAGCGCGGCGACGATCGCGACGCGCGCGCCAACGAGCATGCGCGTGGCGGCGTAGGCGGCCGCGATCGTGATGAGCGCCAGCACGACGTTCGCGGCGTACGCCTGCGCCAGGCCCTGGCCGAATGCCTTGAAGACGGCGCCGAGGAAGGCCGAGTAGCCGGGCGGCCACGCCATCGTCGGCGGGCCCAGGTACGGGTTGCGGAAGCCGTCGCCGGCGGCGATGAAGCGCGCCGTGTTCCAGTACCACACCGTGTCGTCGAAGCGGCCGTCGTTGGGGTAGGGATGGACGCGGACCAGCCACGCCGCGCGCAGGCCGGCGGCAAGGCACAGCGTCGCGAAGAGCGGCGCGTGGGCCAGGGCGCGTCTGCGCCATGCGCGAGGGGCGGGCGCACCGGACGCGGGCGGCGTGGCTTCCGGCGCGGCAGCAGGGTCGGGCGTCATGCCGTCTCCCGTCGCTGAGCGGCGGCGTCGATGATACGCGCGCCATCATCCCGGACGGTACCACGCCGTGATGGGAGCGCGATGGGCGCCAGCCCGGCGCGCGGGCAGATGGTCCTCCCCCTACGGCGTCGCCGTGGCGGCGGGCGCGGGCGTGCCGGCGGCGCAGCCGGGCGTCACCGCGCGCGTAGCCACCGTGAACGTGAACGCCTGCGCGCCGACGCGCACGCACGCCGTCCCCGCTGCGCTGTCGAACGTCGCGCCCGTCACCGGCCCGGAGGCGACGGGCAGCGGGACGAACTGCCAGCGGCTCGTCATGGGCGGATAGTCGGTCGAGCCGAGGCCGCAGTAGCTGAACACGCCTTCCGGGTTGCTGGAACTCGGCGCGTCGCAGACAACGGGGCCTGGTTGTGGCCTGCCAGCGAGGACCCCGACGACCGTGTTTCCGAATGTAGCGCACGCTGTGGCCTTCCCATGCTGCTGGTAAAGGGGCAACACGCTCGCCGTGCCCGTGTACATGAACACATCGCAGGGCACATGCTGGAGCTTCAAGAAGTCGACCACGTTGCAGCCGGTCGTGTACGTGAGTGTGTCGAGGTGGAAGGTCCACAGCTGCGAACCATTGCCCACGCACTGGTACTCCTGCGGGAACACAGCGTCGCCGACCAACTTCGCGGTCGCGGAGGGATATGGAAGGAATTGCCAGTGTCCGAGTATGGCGCTGTCAACACAGTACGATTCCAGCGCGGTGGCCGCCGGTGGCGCGCAGACTACGAAGCCCGGTCGCGGGTCGCCGCTCGCGGAACCAGGAACGCTGACAATCAGCCTTCCAGAGAAGCTGCCAGAGCCATAGCAGGCGTTCGGTGCTCCATGCTCAGGATATAGCACGCCTCCACCGCTGCGGCAGGGGGACTGCGGGACGAGTGGAGGCGAGGGTGTCCTGGATGTCGCGGCCACTACCGCCTGTGTAGGGAACGTGGTGGGGGCCGCAGTGCCGTACTTCTGTGCCG
>JAGWOC010000019.1 GCA_028872875.1 Chloroflexota bacterium
CGACTCGTGCCGCTTCATCCGGGTCCGTTGGCATGCGAGACCGCGCAACTCAGCTCGCGCGATCGCAAGAGGCGCGAAAACCCCAACACAATGCGGAGGGGGTGGGATTCGAACCCACGGAGGCCTTGCAGCCTCAGCGGTTTTCAAGATGGCGTGTGGCCTTCGGGAACCTCAACAAATTCGCGTGTTCCCGAACGTTGTCCGATTTCGTCGTCCCGGCTCGTCCCGCCTCATCCCAGCTCGTATCGACCCGTTGGCTGTACACGTGGCTGTACAGAGCCACGGCCGACCGCGCCGCCAGCTGTAAGCCGGATGCCGAGGCACCTCCCGGTAAAGCGGACCGCCTCCTCGATGTCCGAGTTGCACCAATCGAGTGGCCAGCCTTCCGGCTTTTGGGACGCCAGCGGAAAACCCACCGCAGGACCAAGGCCGCTAGCATTGAACGAACGTTCTGCTTGTTTAGGTTCAGAATATCTCTACTTGCCTCGCTCGCGCGCGACGCGCATATCGCCTTCGGCTATGGCGAGGAGATCGCTTGCTAAGGCTCGACCGACGTTGGCCACTCAGTTCCTACCTGGCTCTCCTGGCGGCGCTATTCGTCCTGACGGGGACCCTGAGCGTCCTCTTCGTTCACGCGCGGGCCGAAGCAGCTGCGATCGCGGACGCCAAAGCCGAGGTCCAGGCACAGGCGCGCCTCGTTTCCGCTGATCTTTCCACTGCGCTCTCGACGCTGGACGCCTCAGTCGCGCGCACCGCCGCCACGCCGAATATCGGCGCACTCTTCCGGCCGTCAGCGCCGTGCAGTCTCTCGTTCTCACTGGGGAGCCTCTTTCCGCAGGCGCACCTCGATCTCATCGACGCCAACGGGGTCGTGGTCTGCTCATCCAACATGCAGCTGGCGCCGATCGGATCGAGTTACGCCGCCGCCGACTGGTGGCCGGGCGCGCTCCGCGCGGCGACGTTCGCCGCGCCGACCCGCGACGCACGCACGGGGGATCAGCTCGCCGTCAGCGCGGCCCCGATCCCGGGGTCCGGAGTGCTCGCGGGCATCGTCGACCTCGCGGGCCTCGGGCCCGCGCTGGCCGCGCGTTTCGAAGGAGCTGAGCGCTTCGAGTATTTCGTCACCACCGCCGATGGGCATACCGCTCTTGCGCGGTCGATCGATGCATCCCGCTGGGTCGGCGCGCCGCTGGCCAAGAGCTCCTTCGGCGCCGGCGGAGGCGAGGGTTCGTTCGGTCGCGACGTCGATGGTGTCCCCCGGCTCTACGCATCGGCGTCCGTGCCCCCACACGACTGGCAGCTATATATCGGAGTCGACCAAGCTTCCGTCCTGGCACAGCCGAACTCGCTTCTGGCCGACCAGATCGTGGTCACGGTCGTGGCCCTGCTCGCGCTCCTCGCGGCGGTGGTCCTCGTCTACCGGCGCATCGCCACTCCCATTGCACGTCTGAATGAGGCGATGGCTGTCGGCGTCGACGCCGCTGCCATTTCGCCCTCAGGGCCGGCCGAGGTCTCTGCGCTTGCGGAAAAGTTCAATGCCTTGACCGCAGCGGTGAGAGCTGAACTCGCCGAGCGGCGCCGTGCCGAAGCCGACGCCCGGCGGCTCGGTGCGGTCGTCGACCAGTCGACCGATGCGGTGATCGGATTTGACCTCGACGGATCGGTCACGGACTGGAACAGGGGGGCAGAGCTGCTCCTTGGTCTGCCGCGCAGCGAGATCGTCGGTCGCTCGATCGCGCAGCTCATGCCGTCGGGGCAGACGGGGCCGCTACTCGCACGGCTTCGTGCCGGGGAATCCATCACGAACTACGAGACCGTCTATGTGCGCCCGGATGGCTCGCCCGTCCATGTCTCGGTGAACGTTTCGCCCGTTCTCGACGCCCAGGACCTCATAACCGGCGTTTCCGTGATCGCGCGCGACGTGACCGAACGCTGGCGGCAGGAGCAAGCGATCAAGTCTCTGCACGAGGTCGCCTTCGAGACCGGCCACGCGCTCGAGCCGGAGCGGCTAGCGCAGTTCACGGTCGATCGGGCGCGCGACGTATTGGCGATCGAAACCGCGGCGCTCTACTGGTTCGAAGAGACCGAGCAAGTCCTCAAGCTCCTGGCACGCTCCACGACCGGGGCTCAGTCAGGACGAGAGCGGATCCATCTTGGTGAGGGCATCTCAGGGATAGCGTTCGAGCGCCGCGAGCCGGTCGTGGTCGAGGACTATCCGAACTGGCCCCACGGCATTCCGGGGACGATCGCCAGCGGCGTAGCCGTCCCGCTAATCGTCGGCCAACGAGCGGTCGGGACGCTCATCCTGAGCTCCTACACGCCACACAAGTTCGCAGCCACGGATGTGGAGTTCCTGAGTCTGTTCGCCTCCGAGGTCGCGCCAGCCCTGGAGGCAGCGCGCTTGAAGATCGTCGAGCAACGGCAGCAGGTCGTCGAAGAAGCGAGCCGCGCGAAATCGGCGTTCCTCGCGAACATGAGCCACGAGCTCCGGACCCCTCTGAACGCGATCCTGGGGTTCTCCAAGCTTCTCCTCGAACAGCTGACGATGACCCCGAGGCAGCGCGTGTATCTGCAGAACGTCCGTGACGCGGGCGCGAATCTCCTGGACTTGATTAATGACGTGCTCGATATCTCCCGGGTCGAGTCCGGCCGGATGGAACTTCATCTCGAGACCATCCGTTTGCCCGTCCTGCTCGAACCGGTCATCGCCTCGGCGCGCTTGGCGGCGGAGGCGCGTGGCCTCCGCTTCGAGGCGCAGGCCACTGAGGAGGCGATCGTCAGCGTCGATGCGACAAGGATGCGACAGATCCTCAACAACCTCCTTTCCAACGCCGTGAAGTTCACGCCGGCGGGCCAAGTGACCCTGCGGGCGTTCGCCGAAGAGGACGCGCTGCTCCTCGAGGTCTCGGACACCGGCATCGGTATCCCCACCGCGAGGCAAGCCCGCGTGTTCGGCACCTTTGAGCGGCTTCACGAGGGCGTTCTGGACGCCCCCGGGACCGGACTCGGTCTGGCCCTGACCAAGCAGCTGGTCGAGCTTCACCACGGCACCATCTCGTTCGAGAGCGCCGAGGGTGTAGGCACCACCTTCCGCGTCCGTCTACCCGACGCGATCCCCCAGGCAGTGGCGGGATCGCGCGTGCTCGTTGTGGAGGACGATCGACGCGACGGCGGCCTGATCGTCGCGCTGGCGCAAGCGCGTGGACTGCGCACCGAGGTGGTCGGCACCGTCGCGGACGCTTTGGCCGCGATCACCCGCCAGGTGCCTGCGGGCATGGTCCTCGACCTGCGGCTGCCTGACGGCCGCGGTGAGCAGGTGCTCGACGCTGTCCGCATGAATGGCCGGCGCATCCCGGTGATCGTCGTCACCGTCGAGGACGATGGCGCGGCCCTCGGCTCGGCCGTCGATGACTACCTCACCAAGCCGCTGGATGCAGAGCGCCTCAACCGATGGCTCGCGCGCCTCGCGTCACAGGAAGGAGTTGCGGGTGCGGATCCTTCTCGTTGAGGACAGCCCGATGAACAGCACCTTCTTCCAAGCCGTGCTCGAGCCTGAAGGGCACGAGGTCACCGTCGAGGTCACCGGGACGGCCGGACGCGAACGGGCGCTCACCGAGCCATTCGACCTGATCGTCCTGGACATCGTGCTGCCAGGTCTCCGTGGCGACGCGGTATGCAAGGAACTGAAGGCGACGGGCCTGCGCACGCCGCTGATCGCGCTGACCGCATCGGCGCTTCCCGAGCAGATGGCCGTCGTGCAGGCAGCCGGGTTCGATGAGTGCCTGATCAAGCCGATCGCGCCGGAGGACCTGCGTTCCGTGGTCAGGCGCTACGCTCACTCCGGATCCTCTTGATGCCCGCTCCCCCTTCGATCCTCGTCGTCGACGACCAACGGGCGAACCGAGAACTGCTTGAAGCCCAGCTCGCCAGCGGCGGCTATGAGATCCGGCAGGCCGCCGACGGGGTCGAGGCGCTCGAGAGCGTCGAGCACGCGGAGCCTGACCTGATCCTCCTCGACATTGAGATGCCGCGACTGAACGGCATCGAGGTCTGTCGACGCCTGAAGCGGGATCCCCGGAGGCGTCTCATTCCGATCGTGATCCTCACGGCACAGGTCGATCGAGAAACCCGTTTGGCGGGGTTGGCCGCGGGTGCCGATGATTTCCTCACGAAGCCGTTCGACGGCGAGGAGGTCCTGGTCCGCTCCCGCGTGCTCCTCCGCGAGCGAGCTCTCAACCAGCGACTCGATAACGCGGAGGCAGTGATCCTCGCACTCGCGCGGGCGGTCGAGGCGCGGGATCTCTACACCGTCCACCACGCCGAAAGGGTCGGCACTTACGCCAGGGCCATCGGACGTGCTCTTGGATTCGGCGAGTCAGAACTTGACGATCTGTACAAAGGCGGCGTGCTCCACGATCTGGGCAAGATCGCGGTGCCCGATTCGATATTGCTCAAGCCGAAAGCGCTGACCGACGAGGAGTGGGTAGCAATGAAAGGCCATAGCGCTGAGGGCGAACGCATCGCCGCACCGCTCCGGAGCACGAGCGCTCTGCTGCCGACCATTCGGCACCACCACGAGCGATTCGATGGTCGGGGCTATCCAGACCACCTGGTCGGTGTCGCAATCCCGGCCCACGCGCGTATCGCCGCTCTGGCCGACGCCTACGACGCGATGGTCAGCGACCGGCCGTATCGTCGCGGCCTCGGCATCGAGGAAGCACGAAAGCGAATGCGCGAAGGCGCGGGCACGCAGTGGGACCCGACGTATGCGGAGATATTCCTGCACCTACTCGATGCCGGCACTCTCCGCTCGATCGAGTCAGCCGGTGGCGGTGTACCCGCCGTCTGACGCACGGCGGTCGACTATTTGGCTTGACACGTGCCTGCAGAGAGGCCTGACGAGGCTTGACGCGGGCGTCAAACGGCGCCTCACTAACCGCTCCTGCCGCCAAGGAGCGCGCTCAGGACCAGTGCGATCGACATCGCGCCGATCGACACGGTCACCAGCCACCCGAGAGATTGCAGCAGCCGACCGCTCGTGAGGTCGCCCATGACTGCTCGGTTGCGAGCAAGCAGCATCACGAACACAAGGATGATCGGCAGCAGCAGACCATCGAAGACCTGGCTGAGGAACATCACTTGGATCAGCGGAAGGCCAGGAATGATCACGAACAGCGCCGACGACCCGACGAAGAACGTCAGGAGGCCGTAGAAGATCGGCGCGTCCGCCCACCGCCAGCTGAGGCCGTGCTCGAAACCGAGCGCCTCGCAGGCCGAGTACGCGCTGGTGAGCGGCACGGTCGCAAGACCAAGCAGGGATGCGGCTAGGAGGCCGGTAGCGAAGAGCACCGTCGCGAAGCGACCGGCGAGCGGACCAAGCGCGACCGCCGCATCGGCGGCGCTCGCGATGTCGGTCTGGCCATGCGCCCACAGCGTCGCTGCGCAGGCGACGACGATGAAGGCCGCGACGGTGTTCGTCACCACGGCGCCCAAGGTCACATCGAGCCGCGCCGGCCCAAGATCCTGCATTCGCAGCCCCTTGTCGGCGGCGTAGGACTGGACGAAGGCCTGGCCCCACGGCGTGATCGTCGTGCCTACGGTCCCCACGACCGCGAGCAGGTACGCGCCATCGAACGTGATCCCTGGGATGACCAGCGCCCGGCCGGCGGCGGCCCAGTCGGGGTGTGCGAGCACCGCGGAGACGGCGTAGGCGACGGCGACCGCAGCGCCGACCGAAAGCAGGACGTACTGGGTGCGCGTGAAGTCCGCCCGCGCCAGCAGCAGCACCACCGCCGCCGCGGAGGCAATCGCGCTGATCGAAGGCGGCACGCCAAAGAGGTCGAGCGCGGCGGCGATCCCGGCGAACTCAGCGACCGTGTCGCCGAGGTTGGCGGCGAACATGGTGAACACGGCGAAGAGCGTCCAGCGCACGCCGAAGTTCTCGCGGATCATGCTCGCCAGCCCCTGGCCGGTCGAAAGCCCGAGTCGGATCCCGGCCTCCTGGGTGATGCCAAGCGCGATCATGCTCGCGAGCAGGACCCACATCAGGCCGTAGCCGTACTGCGCGCCGGCGATGGAGTAGGTCGCGATGCCTCCGGCGTCGTTGTCCGCGAAACCACTGATCAGACCGGGACCAAGGATCAGCAGGACCGCACGCAGGCGCCGCGACGTGAGGACGCCGGGAAATCCGAGGACCAGACCGGCGCGAACCCGTGGGAACCGGGGCATTGCTCACCTCCTTCTTCATCTGGGCGTGCAGATGCAGCTCACCGCACGGCCCAGGAGGAGGCTCAATCGATCGCGATCAACGACCACCCAGCGCGCGCGGCGAGAAGGGATGCGTGCGTCTATCCGGAACGTCCATCACTTCTCCTGTCGGCTCGTCTCGAATCGGGCTGGTAGGGTCGGAGCACAGACTGCCGCCCCAGGCAGTTGTGTGCCCGGCGATCTTCCGCCTCGCAACCACGACGTGTCAACCCCTTTTTCCTCGACGGCCGCCGTACCCGGGAGGTCGACTTCGTATCGCTCCGACCCCCAGGAGGCCTCAGTGACGTCGGCTGAACTGCAGCACCAAGAATCCTGCGAGCGCGACGCAGAGCATCAGGAGCGTGGAGATGAGCACCCGGGTTCGGAATGGCCGCATTGACGATCACCACGATCTGGCCCCCGACGCCGACTCCCACGATCACCAAGTAGAGGGCCCAGGTCAGTCCGCCTCTCTGGCCACGATCCCGGCTGGACACGGACCTATGAGCCGACATCCGCAAGAGAGAGCCCGAGCAGGGCAATGCTCATCCCTCCGAGAACGCCCCGCGGTCACCCATTGGATCGCCAGGAGCCACCCCGAGCTCGCGTGCCGGCGCATCACGAGGCGATTCCCGACCAACAGCGCGATGAAAGCGAGGATGACGGGAAGCTGGACACCGTCAATGAATTGGCCATGATGAGCAGGAGATGGCCGGCTGAAGGACTCCCACGAACCCCGTCATACGAGCGCGATGGGCCGGCCCGGTGCCGTGGAAACGAACGAATCCTCTAGCGGCGTGCGCGATCTGGGTGCACGACAATGACCACTATGACCGAAGCGCTCCCCCTTCTCGAGATCGGCCTCATTCTGCTCGCCGCCGCTGCAGCTGGGACCCTTAGTCGAAGGCTTGGATTGCCAGCTGTCCTGGGCTACCTAATGGTCGGATTGGTCGTGGGACCATTCACCCCGGGGTACGTCGCCGACCGGCACCAGATCCAGCTCCTCGCCGACGTCGGTGTGGTCCTCCTGCTCTTTGAAGTTGGGATCGAGCTCGACCTCCGCACCCTGCGGCGCGAACCCTTGGGCATCGTCGCGGCCACGTGTCTCCAAGTCGCACTCGGCGTCGCGATCGGGATGGTCCTGCTCAGTGCGTTCGGTGTGGTTCCGCTGGGTGGCGCAACGCTTGCGCTCGCCGCGGCCCTCTCCTCGTCGGTCGTGGTGATCAACATCACCCGCAGCCGCCGGCGCACGACCGACCTTGCGACGGAACGCGCCCTGGTCGTATGGGCTGTCCTACAGGACATCATGACGCTCGTCGCGGCGGCGGTACTGACCGTGCTGCTCTTCCCCGGCTCAGATGGCGGAGCCGCGACAGTGGCGAAACTCATCGCGTTCGTCGCGCTGGTCGGGGCCGTCCATACCTTTGCAGTGCCGCGCGTGCTGCGTGCCGTCCGCGCCGAGGGCGACACCTTTCTCATCAGCACGGTCGCTATCGCTCTTTCCACGGCGGCTCTGGGCAGCGTGATCTTCGCTGTCCCGATCGCGCTCGCAGCGTTCGTCGCCGGCCTCGCACTGAGCACGCGCCCCGAAGCGGCAGAGGCACGTCGCGAGGTGCTGCCATTCCGAGACCTGTTCGCGGTCATGTTCTTCGTCGGTGTAGGTACCCTCGTCGATCCCGCGTCATTGCCAGCGAATATCCTCTGGCTCGCCATCGCCATTGGCCTCGTCGTGCTCAAGGTCGGGCTGGTGGCCGCTCTCGCGCGGGTCTTCCACATACCCGCTCGGCCGCTGCAGCTCGGCGTCGGCCTCGGGCAGCTCGGTGAGGTGAGCTTCGTCGTCCTTGGACTCGGCGTCTCGGCGGGCGTGGTGACGAGCGGGCAGTTCGCGGCCTTCCTCTCCGCGGCCGTACTCACCATCGCGATCTCCGCGGTGAGCGTCCGGCTTTTCCCGCGAACGCGGCAGCACGCCGATGCCATCGGCTCAGCCTGAGTCGGCTCAGCCTGAGCCGGACGACGACGGGGGGCGAGCCCGATCGTTCTCGCGTTCAGCCCACGGGAGCATCCTCTCGGCCCACGCACACGCCCGCGATATTCGCGATGGGGGGTCAAACGGCCCCGCGTCAGGACGTGCCGGACACCGGTCTCGCTGACTAACCTCGCCTGGATGGGCAAGCGTTCAGCCGCCAGCAGGGCCCGGCCCCTGACCGCTCGCGAGTGCCTGACCCTCGACTGGATCGGCCGCGACCGGACGCACAAGGACATCGCGGCCGAGCTCGGCATCTCGATCAACACGGTCGCCAACCTCGCCGCGAAGGCGTATCGCAAGCTCGGCGCTCACGGCGCCGCGGCCGCGGTGCTGGCCCACCGCGACGCGCATCCCTGGTGCGGTTCGCGCATCGACTTCGGTCCGATCCTGGACCGCATCAAGGCGAACCGCGCTACCTGATCGCCCTATGCCTCCGCAGCGAGGGCGACGGATCGCCCGCGGACGAGCGCCACGGACAACAGGCCGATCAGGCCACACACAACGAATCCCGTGGGGAGTCCGAACGCTTGCGAGAGCACCCCGATCAGGATCGGCCCGATCATGTCGCCGAACTCCTTGAACGATCCCGCGGCGCCCATCGTCGCGCCCAGGCGACCCTTCCGCGCCAGCCGACTCACCAGTGTGTCCGTGTTGGTCCAGACCGTACCGACCCCGATCCCGGCGAGGACCGAGATGACGGCGAGGCTCGGGCCCTCGACGAACGGCACCAGGACGATGCTCGCCGCGCCGAGGAAGAGCCCGGCGCGGATCGTGGCCGCGGCCGGCACGCGATCGGCGAGCGCGCCCGCGAGTGGCTGGACGAGCAGGTAGCTTGCGGCGACGAGCGAGAGGAAGAACCCGCTCGCGACTGGGTCGAGCCGAAGCTCATGGATGCGGACGGGCAGGAACCCAAAGAGGATCCCGACCAGGAACATGTTCGCGACGATGACTAGATACCAGGGCAAGAGGACCGGCTCACGGAACACGGCGGTGAAACTCGACCAGGACAGATCGTCATCGTCGTCGAAGACCTCGTCTGGCTCCTTCGCCGGCCGCGGCAGCGCCGCGGAGAGCACGAACGCGACGACACCGATCGCGGCCGTCGCAGGGAAGATCGCGGCGAAATTCACCTGGAGCACGATGGCGCCGCCAACGATCGGGCTCACCACGTACCCCGCGCCCTTGATCGCGTTGTAGATGCCATAGGCGCGACCGCGGTCGCGGACGAAGTACGTGCCCACCAGTGCCAGCGACACGGCCGACAGGGCGGCCGCGCCGAGGCCCTGCAGGAAGCGGATCGCGATCAGCAGCTGCGGCGGCACCACGAGATAGGCGAGCGAGGCGAGGGTGAAGAGCGCGATGCCCGCGAGCATGGTGCGCTTCATCCCTTCCCGGTCAGCCACCGCGCCGAAGACCGGCTTGGCGATGATCTCGGCGAGGTCGTAGGCGGCGATGAGCACCCCGATGACCGCCACCCCGACTCCGACGCTCTCCGCGTAGAACGGCAGGTTGACCGCGACCACGTGCGCGCCGAACGAGGTCACGAAGCCAACGAAGCCGAGTACGAAGGCGACGATCAGCCCGGGTCGAGAGGTCACGCAGCAAATCTAGACGCCGCGACCCTCCGCGTAGACAAAGGCACTACGACCTAACCCGCGGGCCCCGCTCGCACTCGTAGCTCCGCCGCGACGCTCATACCGATGGTCCGCTTCGGAACGCGGCCGGAGTGAGTGCCGCGCCGACCGCGTCGACCCTGCCCGCATCCGGGCTGCCCGCGATTCCGCCCGTGCGCGCTGCATCCGGCGACGCCCTACCGCGGCAGCTCGACAGCACTCGGCTACGGAGCCGCGTGGCGCAAGGTCAGCACGCGGGTACTCGCCGAGGAGCCAATCTGTCCCGGCTACCCGCCGCCCTGCGGCGACCTGACCGAGGTCGTCGACCACATCCAATCTCGCCGGCGCGGGGGGACCGACGAGCGGACGAACCTGCGCGCGTACTGCCGCGGCTGCCACTCGCGCAAGACCGTCGCCGAAGACGGCGGCTGGGGACACGCGCCGCATGAACGTCGTGGAGATGCCGCTCGCTGACCTGGTGCCCGCCGCGTACAACCCGCGCAAGGCGCTGCGCGACGGCGACCCGGAATACGCCAAGCTCCGCCGCTCCATCGAGGAGTTCGGACTCGTCGATCCGATCATCTGGAACAGCCGCACGAAGCGCGTCATCGGCGGCCATCAGCGGCTCACCGTGCTGCGCGACCTGGGCCGCACCACCGTGCCGACCGTCGTCGTCGACCTCGATGAGAAACGCGAGAAGGCGCTCAACGTCGCGCTGAACAAAGTCACCGGCGACTGGGATCTCACGCTGCTGCGCGATCTCCTGAACGAGATCCAGCTGAGCGGCGAGGATGCCACCCTGACCGGCTTCGATCCGAAGGAGATCGAGGAGCTCGTCACCAGCTACCGCGACAGCGACCCGGGCGAGGACGCGCCAGTGCCCGAGCCGCCGAAGGATCCCCTATCACGGCCCGGCGATCTTTACGAGCTCGGCTCGCACCGCCTGCTCTGCGGCGACTCGCGCGAGGTGGCGAGCTGGGAGCGGCTCCTCGGCCGCGAGGTCGCCGACATCATGTGGACCGACCCGCCGTACGGCGTCGACCTGCAGATCCGCGTCGACCGCATGAACCCCGACAAGGGCGCCGTGACCAACGGCGAGGACGCCTTCGAAGGCGACAAGCCCGAAGAGACACGGCCGCTCCTCGCGGCGGTGTTTCGCCAAGCCGACACGCATCTCAAGCGCGGCGCTCCCATCTACATCGCCGCGCCGCACGGCCGCATGCTGACGGTGTTCCAGGAGGAGTACCTCCGCACGGGCTGGCTGCTGCACCAGACCCTCGTCTGGGTCAAAAACAGCTTCGTCCCCGGGCGCACCGACTACCACTACCAGCACGAGGCCGTCATCTACGGCTGGAAGCGCGGCGCGCCGCGCACCTGGGCGCTGCGCGCCGACCAGAGCACGGTCATCGACGACACCCCCAGCGTCGCGCACATGAAGCGCGAAGAGCTCCTCGCATACGTCAAGGAGCTCCGCGCGCAGCTGCGCACCGACGTCCTCTACGAATCGAAGACGCCGCACAACGATGTGCACCCGACGATGAAGCCGGTGCCGCTGGTGCGGCGGATGCTCGCCAACAGCAGCGTCCCGAACGCCATCGTGCTCGAGCCCTTCGGCGGCTCGGGCACGACGCTCATCGCCGCGGCGCAGATGGGCCGACGGGCGCGCGCCATCGAGCTCGAGCCGCGTTTCTGCGACGTCATCGTGCAGCGCTGGCAGAACCTCACCGGCCAGAAGGCCCGGCGGATCACTGCGGCGGAGGCGGCGGCGTGAGAGGCCGCAAGCCAACGCCCACGCCGCTGCGGGTGCTTAAGGGCAACCCGCAGCACCGGCCACTCAACGAGGACGAGCCCAAGCCGAAGCCGGTCGCGCCGCGCTGCCCGGCCTGGCTCTCCGCGGTGGCGAAGCGCCACTGGCGCGAGCTCGCGCCCGAGCTCGAGGCCATCGGGGTGCTGACGACCATCGACGTCGGCGCCTTCGCCGGCCTGTGCGAGTCGTGGGCCCAGTACCGCGAGGCGAGCGAGTTCCTGCACAAGCACGGCGCTGTGTACCGCACCACGGCGGGCTACCTCGTCCAGGTGCCGCAGGTCGCGATCGCCCGCGCCGCGCTCTCGGCGTATATGCGAGGCTGCGCGGAGTTCGGCCTCACCGCCGCATCGCGCACCCGCGTCAAGGTCCGCCAGGGCAGCGAGGACGACGAGGATGACCTCCTCGACAAGCCGCGTCCGGCGCACGCATGACCGGCCGGCGCCGCCGGGCTACCACTTCGATGAGGCGGACGCGCAGCGCGCGGTGGACTTCTTCGCCAAACGACTGCGCCACGTGGAAGGGCCGTGGGCCGGGCATCCCTTTGTCCTCGAGCCCTGGCAGCACGACATCGTCTGGAACGTCTTCGGCTGGAAGCGCGCCGACGGCCGCCGCCGCTACACGACGGTGTACGTCGAGATCCCGCGCAAGAACGGCAAGTCGACCTTCGGCGCCGGGCTCGCGCTCAAGCTGCTCACCGCTGACGGCGAGTTCGGCGCGCAGGTGTACGGTGCCGCGGAAGACCGCGACCAGGCCACCATCATCTTCCGCATCGCCGCGGCGATGGTCCGCCAGGATCGCTTCCTACGCGCTCGCTGCGAGATCATCGATTCGAGCAAGCGCATCGTCGTCGCGCGGACCAACTCCTTCTACCGCGCGATCCCCGCGGACGCCGAAGGCACGCATGGGATCAACGCCCACGGGGTCATCTTCGACGAGCTGCACACCCAGCCCGACCGGAAGCTCTACGACGTGCTGACCACCAGCCAGGGCGCGCAGCGCCAGCCGCTCACGGTCTTCTTCACGACCGCCGGGTTCGATCGGGCGACGATCTGCGGCGAGGAGCACGACCGCGCGCTCAAGGTCGCCTCCGGAGTGATCGACGATCCTTCGTATCTCCCGGTCATCTACGCCGCGGGCGAGGACGACGACTGGGAAGATCCCAAGACCTGGCGCAAGGCCAACCCCAGTTACGACGCGCTGGGCATCGCCTTCCAGGAGGACCTCGCGCGCCAGGCCCGGAGGGCGAAGGACTCGCCGGCCTTCCGCAACACCTTCCTGCGGCTGCACCTGAATCGCTGGACGAAGCAGCAGACGACGTGGTTGCCGATGGAACGCTGGGACGCCGCGGCGGGCCTGCTGAACATCGCCGATGTCGCGGCCGACCGGCACTGCACCGTCGCTGCCTGGCTGGCCTCGGCGACCGAGCTCGCGACGGTGGTGGTGCTCTTCCCGCCCGAGACCGAGGACGGTGACTACCTCGTGCAGATGGACGCCTTCGCGCCGGCGGACAACATCGACGCGCTCGCCGACCGCGACGGCTTGCCGTACCGCACCTGGGTCGAACAGGGCTGGCTCACGCTCACCGAGGGCGACGTCATCGACTTCGAGCTGATCCGCCGGCGGATCATCGATCGCTACGCCCGGCGGTTCCAGGTCGATGAGATCGCCTGCAACCCGCGCGGCGCCGTGCAGTTCATGCAGCAGCTTCAGGCCGAGGACCAGAACGTCGTCGAGGTCCTGCCTGGGTTCGCGACGATGAGCCCGGCGCTGAATGAGCTCGAGCGGCTGGTGCTCGCGAAACGGATCCGCCACGGCGGCAACGCCGTGCTGCGCGCGATGGTCGCCAACCTCGCCGTGCGCCACAACCCCAACGGCGACCTGCGGCCCGACCGCGAAGGCTCGAGCGGGCGGATCGAAGGCGTGATCACGCTCCTCATGGCGCTCGGCCGGGCGATCGTGCATGAGGTCGACGAGAGCGAGTGGGCGGCATCATGAGCCTCGACGAGGCCGACAGGGCGGTGATCGCGAAGGTGGTCGCCGCGCTCGTGCTCATCGTGCTCATCGCCGCGGCCGCGGGCCTCGCAGTGCGCGCGTTCCTCTGGGCCTCCGGGCTGGGCGGCTGATGGGCCTCGTCGCGGACACGGTCCGCTCGCTGGCGAAGGCCGCGCCGCCGTTCCCCGGCTGGGGCTCGGGGTCGTGGGGCTCGTGGGGCGGGACCTGGGGCGGGCGCCTGCCGGTCTTCCGCGGTATGCCCGGCGAGCGCGACTGGTCCAAGCTCATCGGCGACGGCTCGGCCTCGTCGATCGTCGAGGCCTGCGTGCTGTGGCTCTGCCGCAACTTCCCCGAGGCGCCGCCGGTCGTGATCGACGGTGGCGAGGCGGCCGATGGGATCCCGCAGATCGTGCGCGGACATCCGCTGCCCAAGAAACTTCGCCGCCCGAACCCGTACTACTCCGGCACGCTCTTGCTGTACGGACTGATCACGAGCTTCATCGTCGACGGCAACGGGTACCTGCTGAAGGTCCGCGATCGCCTCGACCGGGTGGCTGAGCTGTGGTGGGTGCCGCACTTCATGCTCGAGCCGCGCTGGTCGCCCGACGGCTCCGACTACATCAGCCACTACGACTACCGGCCGATGGGCCAGTTCCTCCAGCTCGCGCCGCGCGATGTCTATCACCTGCGCTACGGCCTCGACCCCGAGAACTCGCGCAAGGGCCGCTCGCCCCTGCGCACGCTCTTTCGCGAGCTCGGGGTGGACGAGGAGGCCTCGCGCTTTTCCGCCTCGATCCTGCACAACCTCGGGGTGCCGGGTGTGGTCATCGCCCCGGACAAGGAGTCCAAGGGCGCGCTCGATGAGAACGCGCGCGAGGCGATCAAGGCCAAGTTCAAGGAGTCCTTCGGCGGCGACCGCCGCGGCGACCCGATCGTCATGAGCAAGCCGACGAACATCGTCCAGTTCGGCTTCTCGCCGAATGACATGGACCTGGGCGCGATCCGCGACATCCCCGAGGAGCGCGTTACCGCGGTGCTCGGTATCCCCGCCGCCGTCGTTGGCTTCGGCACGGGACTCCAGACGGCCAAGGTCGGCGCGACGATGAGCGAGCTGCGCGACCAGGCCTACGAGAACTGCATCATCCCGACGCAGCGCCTGGTCGCGGATGAGCTCTCGGTGCAGATGCTGCCCGACTTCGCGACGCCGGCCGAACTCGAGCGGCTCGAGGTCGCCTTCGACCTCTCGAAGGTCCGCGTGCTCCAGGAGGCTCAGGGCAAGCTCGCCGACCGCCAGTCGACGCTCGCCCGGGCCGGCATCGCCCGCCGGTCCGAGGCCCGCGCCGCCGTGGGCCTGCCGGTGCGGCCCGAGGACGACGTGTTCATCCCCTCGCCCGGCGTCCAGGTCATCCAGCCCGACGGCACCGTCGAGAATGCGACGCCGGCGCAGCAGGCGGCGCTCGACCAGGCGGCACACGACGCCGCAAAGGACCGCGACGCCGCGGCGAAGGCGGCCGAGCTCGAGGAGCGGCGGCGCGAGGCGCAGGCCGACCGCGCGGCGTTCGTCGAAGGCCTGCGCGAGATCGCCCGCTCCAGTGAGCGGACCGCGGAGCGGAGCGAGCGCGCGCTCAAGGACCTCGCGCTCGCGATCGCCGCGCGCCCGGCGCCGCTGCGCACGGTGACCAAGGACGTCACCGCACGCGACGGCAATGGGCATATCAAGACGGTGGTCGAGCGCGAGCTCGTGGAAGAGAGGTAAGGGATGGCGCTCAACCCGAAGCGCAGCAACGCCGCGGCGAACGCCGCGTGTGACGCGATGGCCGCGCTCTGCAACGGCGGGTACCTGCGCATCTACGACGACGCGCAGCCGGCGAACGCCGACACGCCGGTCGGCGGGCAGACACTGCTCGCCGAGCTCACGTTCGCGAACCCCGCCTTCGCCGCGGCGGTCGCGGGCGTGGCGACGGCGAACGCGATCGGGAGCGACCTTGTCGCGAACGCCACCGGAGTCGCCGCGTGGTTCCGTGTGTTCAAGGCCGACGGCATCAGCGCCGTCTACGACGGATCTGTCGGCGTGGCGAACGCGGACCTCGTCGTCAACTCCGCGAACTTCCAGCAGGGCGCGCGGATCGACGTGACCGCGCTCACGCTCACCGAGCTGAAGGGCTAACGGCGTGAGCGGAGTCCTGCGCAACACCGGTGTGACCGACCAGCCCGCGGGCGCCGGCGTGCAGGAGTTCCTTGGCCTCGCCGATCCACGCTACGCCGCGGGCGGGATCGTCCAGGCGGTCACCGACCTCGCGATCGGCGACGCGATCACGCTGCACGGCGGCTCGAGCTTCACGCCGCCGGTGGTCGGCGCGACCGCGCCGGGCATGATCGTGCTCGCCTGGCGGCCGCCGCCGGACAAGCTGCTCATCGTGGACGACGCGCAGTTCCTCTCCCAGATCGCGAGCGCGACGTACTGCCGCATCGGCAAGCGGCACTTCCTCTACGGCCGCAACAACGTCGCGGCACCCGGCGCACCCGCGGCGCCGACGGTCGCGGTCGCGGCGTCGGTCGTGGGCATGGACCTCGCCGCGTACACGTACAAGGTCGCGCCTGTGAACGCGATCGGCCAGGAGGGACCGGTCTCGCCGGCGAGCGCAATCGCGACGACCACCGCCGGCAACCGCCGGGTGAACGTGACCCCGCCGGCGCTGCCGACCGGAGCGGTCGGCTGGGCGATCTACCGCAGCCTTCAGGGCCAGACCGGCGGGCCCTGGTACTGGCTCACCTTCACCCGCTACGGCACGGCGTTCCCCGACGTGAACCCCGACAGCGCGCTCGATGCGACCCTCGTGCCCGCGAACACCTGGGCCATCGCCGACGCGCCGAACGTCGATGTCTGCGCGGGCGGCTCGGGCGAGCTGCAGCTCGAGACGATGATCGCGATGAGCGCCGCGCCGGCGAACGTCATCTACAAGGAAGCCCGCGGCCGCTGGCGCTCGGCGCCCCTCTCGCCGGGTCTCGCGGTGGGCCGCACGCGCTCGCAGCTGTACGGCGCGGGCGACAGCTTCGCCGCGGCCGCGCTCAACACGATGTTCCAGCGCGGCTCGCAGCTCGCGCAGAGCGACCGCACCTACGACTTCAACGTCGCGGCGATCGCAGGCTTCGATGGTCCCGGGACGGGCGGCGCCTTCGTGGTCTGGGGCGCGCATCTCTGGGCCGCAAGCGAGCTCACGGTCGCCGGGATCGCCTCGCTCTATCCGTTTGCGGGCCTCAAGCGGCCGCTCATCGTCGGCCCCAACGCGGAGGTGTACGCCGAGGTCGGCAACAGCGCGACCGCGGCCGCAGGCTTGCGCCAGGTCACCATCAACGGCCGGCTCATTCCGATAGCCGCGAGCTAAGCGATGGGCCTGCCGATCCTGTTCCGCGGGGCGCCGACAGCTACCGGCGCCGGCGGGTCGACCTTCAGCGCGACGATCACCGCGAGCGGTTACGAGGTCTTCGCCGGATCCGGCGCGAGCGCCTTCGGCTTCGCGAGCGCGACGGTCGGAGCTGAGGCCTTCCGGGGCGATGCGAGCTGGTCATTGGGCTGGACGACCGCTGGCGCGAGCGAAGAGCGATTCGCGGGCGCGGCCGCCAGCGCCTTCACATTCGCGAACGCCGCCGACGCGCAGCAGACGTTCACCGGAACGGCGGCCTCGACGTTCCGCTGGACCGCCGACGCCGCGGGAGCTGAGCGGTTCCGTGGCACAGTGGCGAGCGCCTTCGGCTTCGCGAGCGCGGCCGCCACGAGCGAGACCTTCAATGCAGCGACCGCGTCGATCTTCGCGTGGACGAGCGAGAGTGAAGGCGATCAGCGATTCGCTGGCACCGCGGCGAGCGTCTTCGGCTTCTCGTCCTCTGCCTTCGGCGCGGCCATCGGACCGCTGCCACCCTCCCCGCCTCTCGCTGGCGTCCGCGCGCGTGCGCCGCGGACTTTGCGGCGGCGGGTCAGCGCGCGAGCGGCGAGCGCGTTCGGCATGCGCGCGGACGGCTGCGCTCTCCAGCTCGAGCAGGTCACCGTTCGCGGCGCTGCTTCCTTCAAAGTCACCGTAACCGGTACGGCCTTGCTTGACCTTGCGCCGCTGCGCATCGCCCTCGAGGACGAGGCCTTCGTCCTCGGCATCGACGATCAGGAGCTCGCGCCGGTCGGGTAGCGGCGCGTAGAGAAAGCCACTACGCGCGAGCGAGCGCAGAACGCCGTCTGCGCTGCCCTTCGCGGCCATCGTCGAGACCGATGGAGCGCAAGCGCCTGGCCGTCGAGCTCAAGGCCGAGCAGGAGGGCGCCTTCCGCGCGGTCTTCGCGACCTTCAACCAGGTCGACCACGACGGCGACGTCACGCTGCCCGGAGCCTTCCCGGTCGGCTCGAAGCTGCCGGTTGCGGGCGTCGGCCACAACTGGGACACACCGACCATCGGCGGCGGCACGATCGGCGCCGACGAGGCGAAGGCCTGGCTCGACGGCCAGTTCAACCTCGAGATGGCGGCGGGCCTAGAGACGTACCGCTCGGTCAAGTTCGACCAGGACCAGGGCATCAACGCCCAGCAGTACAGCTACGCATACGACGTCGTGAAGGGCCACTCGGCCCGGCCCGACGAGCAGAAGAGGTGGCCCGGGGCGAAGCGGATCCTCGAGCAGCTCATCCCGCACGAGGTGTCCCCGGTGCTGCTCGGCGCTGGGATCGACACCGGCACCGCATACGTGAAGGCCCGCGACGACGAGCTGACGTTGGCCACCCGCGCGGCGCGATTGCTGACGGATACGTCGGCCTTCGCGCAGCACGCGCGCGCAGCGGTTGCGATGCGCGCGAAGGAGGGCCGTCAGCTCTCAGCCGCGAACCGTGAGCGCATCGGGCAGCAGATCGAGGCGCTCAGAGCCTCGCTCGCTGAGCTCGAGGCCCTCATGGCCGAGACCGCACCCGAGCCCAAGAGCGCATCTCCCGATGAGCTGCGCTCGCTGCACGCCGCACGGATGGCGCGCCTGGCGCGCGAGTTCGGCGTGCCCCTGCAACTCAGCGCATGAGGAGAACACGCCCGTGAACAAGCTCACTGACCTCCTCGGCCAGATCGAGGAGAAGGCGAAGGCGGTCAATGACCTCTTCGCCGCCGAGCGAGCCGAATCCGCGAAGGACCCCAGCTACGCCATGCCGCAATCCGACCGCGAGAAGGTGAAGAGCCTCAACCGCGAGATCGACGAGCTCGAAGCCAAGGCCAAGGAGCTTCAGGAGCTCGAGGGCATCCGCTCGAAGGCGAGCGACCGCATCCGCGATCTCGCGGCGCCGATCCGGCCAACGCTCCCCGGCGGACTGCCCGCCGCGGTCACCTTCGCCCGCGAAAAGAGCCTGGGCGAACAGTTCGTCGAGTCGGCCGAGTACAAGGAGCTCGTCGAGTCGGGCGCGCTCGAGTCGGACAACGCCCGCTTCAAGACCACGCCCTTCCGGCCGCAACGCAAAGGGCCGGGCGACGTCATCGGCAGCGGGGCGGGCCCGGGCGGCGCGCTCGTCACGCCGCAGTACCTCCCCGGCGTCATCCCGCTGCCGCAGCGGCCGCTCGTGGTGCGCGACCTCTTCAGCCAGGACCGCACGTACACCGACACCATCAGCTACGCCGCGCAGACCGCGTTCGACACCGCAGCTGGCGCGGTGGCCCAGGCCACCGCCGTCGCGGAGTCGGGCCTCAAACCGCAGTCCTCGATCGCCTGGGTGCGTAAGACCCTGCCGGTCGAGGCGATCGCGACCTGGATGGCCGCGACCCGCCGTCAGCTCGCCGATGCCGGACAGACCAGAAGCCTTATCGACAACCAGCTGCAGCTGATGCTGCGCCTGGTCGAAGAGGACCAACTGGTGAACGGCAACGGCACCAGCCCCAACCTCCGCGGCCTCCTCAATCAGACCGGCGTGCAGACGCTCGACGTCTCGGGCAGCCCGTCGGCGAACGCGCTGCTCAACCTCGACACGATCCGCGACGCCAAGAGGTTGGTGAAGACCGGCCCGGCCCGCGCCGACGCTGACGGGGTCATCGTCCATCCGACCGATGCGGCGATCATCGACGAGCGCAAGGACGCGGTGAACCGCTACCTCGGCAACGGGCCCTTCGACATGGGCCCGAACACGCTCTGGGGCCTGCCGCGGGTCGAGAGCGAGGTCATCCCGGTCGGCCACGCCATCGTCGGCGCCTTCAAGGTCGGCGCGACCGTGTTCCAGCGCGAGGACACCACCATCTTCGCCTCCGATAGCCACGCCGACTTCTTCGTGCGCAACCTCGTCGCCGTGCTCGCCGAGGAGCGGCTCGGACTCGCGGTCTTCTTCCCCGCCGCCTTTTGCTACACGACCTTCAAGGCCTGGGCCTAACAGAAAGGAGCGACGCGATGATCGAATCCCCCGAGGGCCCGGTGCGCCTGCCGCGCCAGCAGGTCGCCGAAGGCCAGACCCACGGCTACATCGGCGACGTCGAGACCTACGACCCGCCGAAGGAAGGCTCGAGCAACGTCGTGCCCGACGTCGCGACCGCCGAGCGGAGAGTGGCCGCGGCGAAGTACGCGCTCAAGCGCGCCGAGGCCGAGCTCGTCGCGGCGAACAACGCCGCGGATCGCGCGAAGACGGTCGCGAAGTCCGCCGTCGCGGACAAGGAGCGCGAGCGCACCGCTGACAAGGGCGCCTGAGCCGTGCTCGTCACGCCCGCCGAGGTCCGCGAGCACGTCGAGACCGACAGAGGCGACGACGCGCTCACGCTGCTCATCGCCGACGCCGAGGCCGCGCTCGTCGTGCGCTACGGCCCGCACTACCCGGGCCCGGTCACCCTCAAGCGCTTCCTCGCCGATCTCTCGCTGGTCACGCCGACGATGCTCTACCTCGAGCGGCCCGCTGAGCAGGTCGCCTCGGTCACCGAGTTCTGGGGCGATCCCTTCAACGAGACCGAGACCCTGCTCTCCCCGAGCGACTACCGCCTCCACTACGGGGGGCGGGCCCTCGAGCGGCTCGGCAACGCGGCGAACCCGCGCTGGCTGTGGGGCCACCGCGTGGTCATCAGCTACACACCGCTCGACGACACCGCGCAGCGCAAGCGGATCTGCATCGATCTCGTGAAGCTCGCCCTCCGCTACAACGCGACCAAGGAGGTCGTCGCCGGCGACACCCGCGAGTACGCCTACGACGACTACACCGTCGAGCGCGCCAACCTGCTCGACGAGCTCGCCCAGTCGGTGGCCTTCGCGTGAGTGCGAGAAGCTCGATGGTCCACCGCTGCACGCTCGAGCGCGACGCCGCGCACGCCACGCCCGACGGCTACGGCCTGCCCGGCGAGGCCTCGTGGCAGCTCCTCGCCGCGGACGTCCCCTGCTTCCTGTGGTCGACGGCCGAGCGCGAGCTCATCACCGCCGAGCGCAGCGAAGTCATCGAGGACCTGCGCCTGCTCCTGCCGCTGGCGACCGACGTCACCGAGCGCGACCGCGTGCGCGACGTGAAGGACCGCCTCGGGGGCTGGATCCGCCAAGGCGCGATGGGCATCACTGCGGTGATGAGCAAGCACGACCACCTCGAGCTCGTGCTCACCGGGGTCGAGTGATGCCGACCGTAATCCGCGACTGGCGAGCCGCGCAGCTCCTCGCCTTCGCGGCGGCGGCCGAGCGCGCGGCGGTCATCGAGACGCTCGACGCCGCGGTCGCCGATGCCAAGGCCAGCCACGGCTGGCAGAGTCGGACCGGCGCCGCGCTGCTCTCGATCAGGCGCGAGGACCCAAGGCCCTCGGCCGCCGGCCGCGGCGTCCTCGGCGCGTTCGGCTTCGAGCCCATCCCCCTGGTCGGCAACACCCATCGCGAGCGCAGCCGCAAGACCGGGCGCCTCCGCCAGCCGCGGACCTGGGACATGCACGGCCTCTTCCTCGAGATCGGGTTCCGCGGCCGGCCGGGCGACCACACCATCCGCCGCGCCGCGGACCGCGAGTTCCCGACCCTCCCGGAGCGCATCCGGGCGCATCTTCCCGCGGAGCTACGGGCATGATCCCCGACCCGCTGCTCGCGCTGCGCGCGATCGTCGCCGCGGACGCGGACGTCGCCGCGATCGCCGGGACGCGCATCTTCGCCGCGGAGCTGCCCGACAGCGAGGCCGCGGAGATGCCGCGCGCGGCCGCGGTCATCGCCGCCTCGGGCGGCCCGCCGGATCTGGGCTACGCGCCGCTCGCGCACCGCCGAATCGACGTGCGCACGTACGGGGTGACCCCGCTCGGGGCGATGAAGCTGCACCTCGCCCTTCACGCGGCGCTCAAGTCGCTGCGCCGCCGGTCCAGCCTGGGCGTGCTGGTGCACTCGGCCGCGCTCGATGCGGGGCCGGTCGCGATGCGCGAGCCGGAGGTCGGGGCGGAGTGGCCTTTCGTCTTCGCCTCGTACGAGGTCCTCGCCTCAGAAGAGGCCGTCGCATGACCCGCGACAACGCGAATCCACGCGCAAGGAGTGAGCGACATGCCCAACAGTGATCCGTTCGAGATCCTCGCCGGCCCGGCCGACATCTACGTCGCGCCGATTGGCACCGCCTTCCCGCTCGTCGATGCCGCGCCGGCAGTGGACTGGGTGCTGCTCGCGCGCGACACCGAGATGGACGAGGCGGGCGTGATCGTGAAGGCCGACCAGACCGTCGAGCACGTCTACTCGCTCGGCGGCACCGGTTCGCGCAAGGGCTTCCGCACCCGCCAGGACCTGCATGTGCTGTTCACGCTGATGGACGCCACGGTCGAGGCGTACAGCCGGGCGCTCTCCGACCAGCAGGTGACCACCACCGCGGCTGGTGCGGGGACGCCCGGGTACAAGACGATCGCCCTCGCCATGCCTGGCGGGGCTGTGGCGACGAAAGCGCTGCTCGTGCGGGTCAAGGAGTCGCCCTACGGCGACGGGATGCAGGCGCAGTGGGAGTTCCCCCGCGCGTACAACTCCGGCAACGTCGAGACCAAGTACACCAAGGGCATCCCGGTCGGCCTCGCCTTCGACTTCGTGGTCATGGACGACAACGCCGGGGTGAAGGGCAGCTACCGGGCGCAGCACGCGCTGGCGTCCTGATGGGGCGGGCCACGAAAGCGCGCGCGGATCCACCGCCCAGCCGCGTGCTCGAGCTCACCACGAGAGCGGACGAGAGCCCGGGCTACGTCCGCATCGACGAGCGGACCTACGAGATGGCGAACCCCTCGCACTTCGGCCTGCGCGCCGGCGGCGAGATCTGGCGATCGGTCGAGCGCATCGCCGCGCTCGAGCAGCTCGCTGAGCCGAGCGAGGCCGACGAGCGCGAGTACCGCGAGAGATTGGAGCGCATCGCGCGCGTCGCGGTGCCGGAGCTCGAGGCCGAGGTCATCGCGAAGCTCGCGACCGGACAGCTCGCCGACCTGGTGGTCTCTTTTTTCGCGCTCGTGGCGGCGACGAGCCCGCGCCTGGGGACGCTGATGCGGACGACGGCCGCGAGCTCGCCAGCTGGGACGACGTCGTCGCCGAGCTCCTCCGCTTCTACGGCGGCGAGCCGATGAGCTGGCTTGATACACCGCTGGCGCTGCTGCGCGCACTCCACGAGCGGATGGGGATGCTCGCGGCGCGCGAGTCGCTCCGCATGGCGACCGCGGTCGCGCTCGGCAGCGGCACGCTGCGCCGTGAGGCCGCGACCGCCGCCTGGCGCGAGCTCGAGGAACAGGCGGAGCTCGCGCCGCGGCCGCGGATCCTGCGCCGTCCGACCGCGGCCCAGCTCGCGGCGATCGGGATCCGCACCGCATGAGCTTCCGGCTCGGCTCGGCGGTCATCGAGCTCTCGACGAGCGATGCGAAACTCGATGCTGGGCTCGCCGCGGCGAAGCAGAAGGTCACCGCGGCCGCTGGCGCGATCCAGCAGAAGGCCGACTTAAGCGCCGCGCTCGGCCGCTTCTTCAGCGGCGCGGCGGTCGGCGCTGCGATCCAGGGGCTGGGCGAGGTCGTGAAGGTCGCACGAGCGGCCCAGGTCTCCGAGGCGCAGCTCGCGCAGGCCGTCCGCACGACGGGCCTCGATTGGGAACGGAACGCGAAGGCGGTCGACGCCGTGCTCGCGAGCCGGCGGAGACTAGCCTTCAGCGACAACGACCTGCGCGGGTCGCTTGCGATCCTGGTCGAGGAGACCGGCAGCCTGACCGAGGCTCTGGCGCGGCAGCAGGTCGCAGCCGACCTGTCACGCGGCACGCACCTCGACCTCTATACGGCCTCGAAGCTCGTCGGCAAGGTCACCGACGAGAACATCCGCGTCCTCGGCCGCTACGGGGTCGTGGTGCAGAAGGGCGCCGACGCGCAGGCGGTGATGGCCGCGGTCGAGGCGAAGTTCGGCGGCCAGGCCGAGGCCTACGCCGCGACGCAGCAGGCCAGCGCCGACCGCATCGCGAACTCCTGGGAGCGGGCGCAGGAGCAAGTCGGCGGGGCGATCTCGAGCACACTGCCGCTGCTCGCCAGCGGTGCGCAGCTCTGGACGAGCTTCGGCCACGAGGGCATCGTTGCGGCCGGCGCGGTCGCCGCGTTCGCCAAGGCGGGAAACGGTACGGTCCCGGTCCTCACCGGCCTGCGCTCGGGGATCACGCTCCTCGGCGGCGCGCTCAAGCTGCTCTTCCTCAACCCGGTCGGCATCGCCATCCTCGCCGTCGCCGCGCTGGCTATCGGGCTCAAGCTCCTCTACGACCGCAGCGAAGGCTTTCGGCGGATCGTGAACGCCGTCGGCGACGCGCTGCGCCGCGTCTTCGGCCCGATCCTGGCCTGGCTCGGCGACCGCCTGGGCGATCTTGGCAAAGCGCTCGGTCTGGTCGGCGACGACGCAGCTGGTCTCGGCGCCGAGTTCGAGGACGGCGCGGCGAAAGCGAAGGGCGCGATCAAGAGCATCGCGGGCGAGCTCGCAGACCTGAATGAGATGTTCAAGCCCGCCGGCGCTGATCAGACCGAGAAGTTCCTGCAGGCCATCGGCGCGGATCCGGCGCTGATCAACGCCGCGCTCGACGCCCTCTACAACACCGTCGGCGCCGACCAGGCCACGCGCTTCAAGAAGGTCACCGACCGCGCGTTCAAGGATCTCTCCACGCAGTTCGAGAGCTCCGACGCATACAAGGAGGCGAAGGAGAACCTCAAGAACGCCCTCTCGATGTCCGAGGTCGACTTCTCCAAGCTCGCCGCGTCGCTCGGTAAGTCCCCGGCGCAGTACATGGCCGAGCTGAAGAAGAACTCGGCCGACGCCGACCGCCTGCTCGAGCACTACCAATCTCAGCTCGAAGCGGCGATCAAGACCGCTCGCGAGAACGGCCAGACCGAGCTCCACCAAGCGAAGCTCGCATCGAACCGGGTGAGCGATCACATCCGTGATCTCCACGACCTCCGCGCCGCCTGGGCCGAGGCCGACAGCGCCGCGATCTCCTACTACCAGGACGTGCTGCGCGGCGGCCCGCCGCGCGCGACACCGATGAGCCCGGCCAACCGCGAGCTGCAGCAAGGCGGTGACATCGGCGGCCGCGGGCTCTCTGTCGTGGTGAACCAGAGCCTGGCCTATTCGGGTGACACCGCGGCGATGGCCGCGGGCGCCGCGGGCGAGGTCGTCGACGCGGTGACCGAAGCGATGCGCCAGCAGCTGCGGCGGATCGCTTAGGTGGCGTACCCGACGCCGCTCCTCGGCGGGGTCGCGTACTTCCCGCTGCCCGACAGCTTCGTCCCGTACCACTACGACGACGAGCTGCGCGTCACACCTCTCCTCGGCCGCGACCCCGCGCAGGCCGACCGCAACGAGGTGCTGCAGTCGAGCGCGCGCGGCGCGCAGAGCTGCACCTTCGCCGCGCTCGCCGAGGGCAACGCCGCGCGGGACGCGCTCATCGCGCTCTGGGCGACGGCGACGACCCACGACCTGGGCGACGGCGCCGGCGCGCGCAACGTGAGCGTGACCAAGGTCGACGTCGCGCTCGCCTCGTGGGCCGATCCCGCGACGCCGGTGTACGTCGTGACGATCACGACGCGGACCCGCTGATGCGCGCGCTCACCGCGGCGGAGACGGCCATCCTCAAGTCGCGCTTCATGGCCGGCGCCGACGGCCACCGCCAGCAGGTCAAGCTCACGGCGCGCGTGCTCACACCCGCGCCGCCGACGCCGCGCAACCCCGACATGCCCTGGGTGGTACAGATGCCGAACGGCCAGGCCGGGCTCCTCTTCCGCGGCGACAACAACGTGTCTGGCGCGGCAGACCTGCGCGTCTTCTTCCTCGCCTACCAGACCGAGCACGCGCTCTCGGCGCCGGTGGCGCTCTTCCCGTACAGCACGCCCGCGTACGGCCTGGTCGTGTGGAACGCGCAGCTGCTCGCGCTCTGCCGGGATCCCGCGACCGGCAACCTGCGCTACCGGACGTCCCCTGACAGCGGCGTGACCTGGACCGCCGAAGCTCCCCTCGGCGGCCTCAGCTACGCGGCGGGCGAGGTCGCCTGGGGCGGCGGCGTCTCGCCCGCCTTCCAGCTTCTGACGAACAAGGCCGGCACGGCGCTCTACCTCTTCACCAAGAACGCGGCGAACAACCAGCTCATGTACCGCACCACCGCGAGCCTCGACCCGACGGCGGGCTGGTCCGCGCTCACCTACTCGGGGCTGACTATCCCCAGCCTCGGCCGCAACTACGGCGGGTCGTCCGCGGCCAACCAGGGCTTCCAGCGCGCCTTCATCGTCTGCGAGACCAAGACCGCCGGGACCTGGGCCGCGGCCTGCGAGTCGGACGACGGCGACTGGCACGCGAACCACATGTGCACGACCGGCACGCTCGGCGGCGCCTGGACCCGGCGGCTCAACGCCGGCTACGGCGGCGGGCTCTCGGGCGGCCAGGGGGCCAACGGCGGCGTGTTCCTCGACGAGAACGGTGACCTCGTCTTCTACGTCATCGACGACGGCGGCCAGGACGCGACGCGCTACCGGAGCACCGACTCGGGGCTCACCTGGTCCGCGGGCACGCAGATCATGCCCGCCGGCGCCGCCTACGCCGAGGGCATAGGCGGCGGCTCGGGCGCGGCGATCCCGGGATACATGGGCAAGTCGTACATCTGGGGCGCGATCGCGGGCGGCGGCAAGGCCATCGGCGTGCACTCCCTTCTGACCTCGCAGAACTGGCTGCGCATCTTAGGCGTGGGCGCGAGCAGCACCTTCAAGATGTACGGCTCGATCACGACCGACGTCTCGGACCGGGTGCTCGCGATCAGCACGCAGAAGGACGCCGACCTCGACTCCGGCAGCTGCAACGTCGAGCTCCAAAACACCGACGGCGCCTGCAACCTGCACGACCCGACCGCGGCGCTGTACGCGTATCTCCGGCCGAACGCGCGGATCGAGATCTGGCAGTGGCACGGCGATGGGGCGAACAAGGTCAAGACCTTCACCGGGATCCTCTCGCAGCCGCAGCAGAGCCACGCGGCGCAGCGGGTCACGCTCGTTGCCCTGGACCGCGGCAAGAAGCTGATCAAGCAGACGGTCGTGCTCAGCGCGCCGCAGGGCCTCGACCAGCCCGGCTACGTGCGCGACATGGGCAACTACGTCTACCTGAACAAGACGGTGAACGAGGTCCTCGACGACCTGCTCATCAAGGCGGGCCTCTCGCCGGCGCTGGACCGCGCCTGGTACCCCTCGACCTTCGTCTTCAAGGAGCTGCGCTTCCAGTCGGGCTCGCTCATGGCCGCAGCCAGAGATGCGGCGAAGGCCGCGGGCCTGGTGCTGTGGGCCGATGAGGACGGCATCTTCCGCACCGCGCCGCTGGTCACCGCGCCCGGCCCGTCGGTCTGGACCTTCCGCGCGCGCGAGGACATCACCGACCTTGCGACCGAGGTCGACGACGACGCGACGTACACCCGGGTCCGCGTCATCGGCAAGGCCAACATCGGCGCGAAGTACCTCTCAGAGCAGTTCGTCTGGCCGGGCCTCGGCGCGCCGGCGGGGATCGAGTACGACAAGACGACCAAGACCGTCTGGTACTTCGACTACGACCGGCATCTGTATCGCCTCGACCCCGCGGCGAACATGGCGGTGCTCGAGTCGACCGACCTCTCGGCCTGGCTCGCCTGGCCCGACGGCATCGCGCTCGATCCGCTCGACGATCACCTCTGGATCAGCGACGGCTACAACGCGACCACTGGCAACAACGCGAACCGCAAGTACCGCAAGATCCATCGGACCACGAAGGCGACGCTGCTCGGCCCCTTCACCAACCCCGACGGCGACCACTGCGGCATCCACGCCTACGACGCCGGCGGCGGAGTCGTGCGCCTGCTCATGCCCACGTACACGAGCGGGAAGCTCGTGCGCATGAACGCCGACGGCACCGAGAGCTCGCGCGTGAACTCGCCGGTCGCGCTGCCGACCGCGATCACCAGCGACACCGGCGGCGGCTACTACCTCGCGGCCTGGGACCAGTCCGACTTCTTCCAGATCGCCTTCGACGGCTCGATCACCAACCGCATCGCCCAGCCCGTGAAGAACGCGAACGAGATCGGCGCGATCCCGGACCCTGCGGTCTTCGACTTCGGAGACGTGTACCAGGTCTTCCGCGACCAGAACACGATCGTGAAGTACGCGGTCGCAGGAACACCCTCGAGCGCTTCGACCGTGACGCTCGCCGAGGCGGTCGATGCCGCCCTCGAGGACGAGCTCCAAGGCGAGCGGCGCTACCTCCAGGTCGTCGACCTCGGGATCACCGACCTCGCGATGGCCCAGTTCACCGCGAACCGCTTGCTCGCCGCGGCCCGCCGGTACCGCTACCGCGTCACGAAGGGCGCGGTCGGGAATCCCGGGCTGCAGCTGCACGACCGGGTCACGCTCTCGTCTCCCGCGGACGGCATCGCGAGCGACTGGGTCGTGCGCGCGGTCCGTGCCGACCAGACCGCGGACGCCGGCACCTACCTGATGGTCTGCGTGCTGGAGCCGTACCTATGAGCAGCCGCCATCCCGCGCACCTGGCCGAGCTCATCCGCCGCTCCGCCGGCGAAGTGAAGGTGAGCGAGATCCTCGCCGGCGGGGCGCCCGTGATCACGCCGGGCGCCGGCACCGAGACCGGCGAGGCCGCGGACCTCGAGATCGTGCTTGACGGCGGCGGCCAGCCGATCGCCGCGGGGATCAAGTGCGACGTGCCGATCGACTTCGCCTGCGCCGTCACCGGCTGGACGCTCCTCGGCGACCAGGCGGGGTCGATCCGCATCGACCTCTGGAAGTCGACCTACGCCGCATTCCCCCCGGTCGTCGCCGGGAGCATGCCCGGCGCGAACGCGAACAAGCCGCAGGCGACCGGCGCGCTGAAGGCCCAGGGCACGGTCGCGGGCTGGACCGCGAGCGCCATCGCCGCCGGCGAGATCGTGCGGGTGAACGTCGACACGATCGCCGCGTTCACCCGCGTCACCCTCGGCCTCGCGCTGAGGCGGACCTAAGTGCTGCGCTTCATCGAGTCGATGCAGCAGGCAGGTGCCGGAAACCCGACCGGGCCGAAGTGGGACAACGCCTTCGGCTACAACGTGAACCCCGGCCGCTTCGCCGGGACGTACTGCCTGGGCAGCGACTACGGCGACCGCGGCGGCTACAAGTCGCTCGGAGCGAACCTCGCGACCGCGGTCGTCGGCGTCGCGTTCATGGTCACCAGCCGTCCCGGCGATCCCGGCAACCCGCTGCTGGAGTGGTGGGACGGCGGCTCGCGCCAGCTCTCCCTGTACAACGACAACAGCGGCCGCTTCCGCGTGTACCGCAACTACCCCGGCGGTGTGTTGCTCGGGACCGGGACGTTCTCGCTGCCGGTCGGCTCGTGGGTCTACGTCGAGTGGAAGGTCGCCTTCGCGACCGGCGCGACGGGCTCGGTCGAGCTTCGGATCAACGGCGTGACCGACATCCTGGTGACCAACGTCCAGACCACCACCAGCGGCAACGCCTGGGCCAACAAGCTCAACCTCGCTGGGACGTACAACGCCGGCGGCGGCAACAGCCAGCGCTACCAGGACCTCTACGTCCTCGACAACACCGGTGCCCAGAACAACGACTTCCTGGGCGACTGCCGGGTCGAGCTGCGCGTGCCCAACGCCGACGGGGCGCAGCAGCAGTTCGCGACCGTGGTGCCGAACACCGCGGGCCACTACGCCAAGGTCGCCGAGATCCCGCACGACAGCGACACGTCGTACGTCGAGGACGCCACCGTCGGCAACGTCGAGACGTACCTCCGCGCCGCGCTCGCGGCGACCAGCGGCGTCGTACGCGGGGTCCAGTTCTCGACCGTGGCCAAGCGCAGCGACGCCGGCGCGAAGACGATCGCCGGCGCCGTGCGCATCGGCGGCGTCAACTATTTCGGCGCGGCGAAGACGCCCTCGACCGTCTACACGGTCGAGGACAACCGCGACATCCTCGAGCTCAACCCGGCGACCGGGCTGCCATTCACCATCGCCGAGGTCAACGCCGCCGAGTTCGGCTTCAAGGTGAACTCATGACCACCGACAGGGTCACTCAGGCCGCGGTCGAGGTCCTCGAGAATCCCACCGACGCGAAGATCCGCGTCACCGGCGCGCCGGTCGAGGTCGTGGCGAGCCCGAACGATGCGAAGATCCGCGTGACCGACGCGCCGCTCGAGGTGCTCGCGAGCCCCAGCGACGCGCGGATCCGAGTGAGCGGGTCCCCGATCGAGATCCTGGAGCGCCCGAGCGACGCGCGCATCCGCGTGAGCCAGGCCGCGGTCGAGCTGCTCGTCGGCCCGGCCGGCGCCGGCGCGGCGGCGCGCGCCTGGGCGTTCATCGCCGGATGAGCGACCGATGACGCTCGAGCAGTTCATCGCCTCGGGCGCGACCGCGCTCACGCTGTCGCTGTTCTTCCTCTGGATGCTGGTCAGCGAGCGGATCGTGCCGAAGGGCCGCCTCGACGACGAGAAGGCCCGGACGGAGAAGGCCGAGGAGCGCGAGTCGCGCGCGATCGCGGGCTGGGAGCGCCAAACAGTCGCCACCGACAAGCTCGCGGTCGCGATCGACTCGTACCGCGCCGCGACGGAGGGCCGGCATGCGCCTGATCGATGAGCTGCGGCGCCTGCTCGGCCCGCACGAGCTCGAGGCCGAGCGGCCCGAGGAGCTCGCCAAGCGCGAGCGCTTCGAGCGGCAGGAGGAGCGGCACCGCCAGGCGCTTGCGCACGCCAACCAGGTGATCGCCGACGTGCGCCGCGCCGAGAGACTGGCCCAGGAGCATCGCTGGTGAGTCCGCTCGAGCTCGTGCTCGCCCTCTTCGTGCTCGCGCCGGCCGCCGGCACGGCGGCGACCGTCTACCTCTGGATCCTGTACCGGTCGGACACCGCGCGGCCGCGCTCGTGGCTGCTCGCGATGCTCTGGCGCGGCTCGAGCGTGGTGAGCATCGTCGCGCTCTATCTCGCCGCGCTTGCCGCGGTCCGCCTCGCCGACCTCGACGTGCCCCGCTGGACCGGTGTGCCGACCGCGCTCGCGCTCCTCGCCCTCGAGGCGGTCCCGGTCTACTACGCCGCGGTCATGTACGGCCGTGGCCGCGTGACGAAGGCGCGACGGCGATGAGGGCGCTCGTGCACCGCAGCCACCACTCGAGCGCACGGCCGGACGGCTGGAGCGGCGCGCCCGATGAGGCCCGTTACATCGGCGAGGTCATCGACCGCCTGATCCCGATCGCTGTGGTGCTCGGCGTTGAGGTCGTGACCGTCGACGGCGACCTCGAGGACCACCCCGAGTTCCACGACCCGACCTACGCGCTCTTCTGGGCGCCGCACTACGAGAGCGACACCCACGGTGCGGGCGGGTCGGGCTGGTTCTGGGGCCGCGCGGCGAAATCGCCGACCGGCACCGAGGACGACCGCCTGGGCGCGATCTTCGAGCGCCGCTACCGCGAGCTGCTGGCCGCGACCGGCGGGCCCGACGAGCGCGAGGACTGGATGACGGTGAACGTCACCGACTACTACGGCTTCCGCCTCGACCGCGCGGTGCCCGGGATCCTCACCGAGCTCGGCATCGGCGCGCCGGGCGCGCGCGACCACGACTGGCTCCGCGCGCACCAGGACGACATCGCCCGCGTCATCGCGCTCTCGATCGCGGAGTACGGCGGCCTCTGGCCGGGAAAGGAGGAGCACATGGACCCCGAGCAGGAGAGGCGCGTCATCGACGCGATCGTCGAGACCGGTAAGCAGGTCGCCGCGTCAGCCTCCGTCTACGTGGCCCGCGCGCAGCGCGGCCTCGACGTCGAGACGGGCAAGCCGTTCGATCCGAGCCATCCACCCGTCGACCCACGCGTTCGCACATAGAAGGAGGAATCCACATGGAAGCCACTCAGGCGCTCGCGCTGACCATCGCCGGCATCGTGCTGCCGGTCGTCCAGGAGAAGCTCGCCGGCGCGAAGATCGAAGGCACCGCAGCGATCTGGCTCAACTTCGCGGCCGCGGTGGCGATCGCGATCGCGGCGACCGCGCTCGCCGGCGGCTTCGGCTCCTATGACCCGAGCGACCCGACCGCGTTCGTCGGAGCGATGCTCGGCAAGGCTGCGGGGATCTTCGCGCTCTCGCAGATCGTCTTCCATTCAGCGCAGCCCGCGGTGGCTCAGCTGGGCGGCACAAGTTAGAGCCGCTCGGGCCAGTGCGTTAGGAGTTCTATCCCACACTCACGCTGATCAGTCGATGACCAGTGCGCTCAGGTCTGCAAAGTCGCTGGGCTCAAGTTTCTCGAACTCTTTTTGGGGGACCTTCAGGTACCGCCAACTGGTCCCTGTGAGCATCGTGGCGTTCTCGCACCAGATCACCGCCGCGCGGTCCTTGAACTTCACGTCCGGATCCTCGCGGCCCTTTGTCTCGGCAAGACAGTGGGTGCCGTCGCCGAGGACCGCGATGAAGTCTGGCTCGTAGTAGCGGAGGTTTCCCTGAGCGTCGACGTAGTCGATCGTGAAGGCGAAGCGACCGGGCAGCTTGGCGAAGCGCGCGACGTCGTCGGCGTCTTCGAGGAAGTGCGCGAAGCGCGTCTCGAACTTGTTCTCGACCGCGACAAGGTTGAAGACAGTCTTGCTCGCCGCGAACGTGTCTCGTGCGAAGGGGAAGGGCGGTGTCTCCGAGAGGAGTCGACCCGCCTGCACCAGTGCCGGCGCCAACTCCTCGATGAGTCGGCCGCGCAGTGCCTTGCCGAACGAGGTCACGGTCACGTACTGCGCCACGTTCGTCGCGATGGCCCGGACCATCTCTGGCGTCTCTATGTCCACCTTCTTCCCGAAGGCGACCTCTTGTAGGAATTCGCGGATCTTGGGCACCAACGCCGCGAACTGCGCAGGCAATTTGACGTCGCTGGCGATGCGTTTGGCGTAATAGGAGATGACCTCCTGTGCCGTCTGCGGCTCGGGGATCGTGTACTCGCGCTCGATGAGTTTCTCGAGAGTGACGATGTCGCGGCCCTCGTACGTGAACCTCTGCGCCGCGTCGTCGCCCGCTCGAACTGGGAGCACCGGCACGCCCGGGAACCGGCGCACGTCGAGAGCGGCAATCTCCTCAGCGAGGGTCTTCTTCCGCTGGAGGATCGGACTCAGCACGGGAACGGAGATGTCCATCTCGAGCTTGTCGGGGTCGGGCGCGATGGTGACGATCTCGAGCTTGTCCTTGCCGAGCTCGAAGGTTTCGAGTGCGTAGTCCTCCTCCTTCTCGAGCTGATCGACGAACGAGAGGAACCCCCTGTTGCCGATGATGTCCACGCGTTCGGTGTAGTCCACGGCAATGTCGCGGAACATCCGGCGGAGTCCGCGGCCGATGGTCTGCTCTGGGAGGATGTTGGCCTTGGCGTTGTAGGGCCGCAGCCCCACGACCACGGTCACGTTCTGCACATCCCAGCCCTCGCGGAGCATGAGGACCGAGACGATCGCGTTCACGGGGCTGTCCGGGCGATCGACCTCGCGCGCCACGCGGCGCGCGTCCTCGACCATCGACTTCGAGATGTCGCCCGAGCGGTCCGTGTGGATAACCAGGAGCCTCTCGGCGGCGAACTCCTCGGGGTAGGTGACGCGCAAGTACTCGCCGACCTCGTCGGCCTCGCGCGTCGACGTGAGCATGACGAAGAGCACCGGCTTCTTACCCAACTTCTTCAGCTGCTCGCGGTACTCCCGCCAACGCATGACCCCTGCGGTGAGATAGGCCCGGTACTTCACGGACGCTGTGTCCGAAGGCTGCTCACGGATACCGGCGGCAACGCCCTTGAGCGGCCGCTTGACGACCCCGTCGATGATCGCCGCCTTGAGCGGATAGTCGACCACGGTCCAGCTGAAGAGCGCCCCCTTCGAGTAACGCGGGGTGGCCGAGAAGTCGAGCTGCGCGAGCGGCATCAGCGGCGGCGTGGTCTTCGCGAAGCTGCGGATGACCTCGTTCCACTCGCTGCCCTCGTCGTGCGTGTGGTGGGCCTCGTCATTGAGCACGACCAGCGGCTCGCGGCGGGCAAGGATGCGCTCCGCGAAGCCGTCGCGCTCTTCCTCGCTGGGCGGCGGTGAGCCGAGCACGCCCGTCATCTCCTCGGGCTCTTCGGCTTCTTCTTCGCTTGGGCGCGCGTAGAGCTGTTGAATGTTGGTGAGGTAGAGCGCGCCCTCGCTCCGCGCCCGCTCGACATCGCCGCGCACGTAGGAATCGAGGTCCCAGTAGATCTTGAGTTCGGGCGGCACGATCGGGTCGAAGCGGAAGGTCTTGCCGTCGCGGAAGTCGAGAGCGAGGCGCTCGAGGACGATGACGTTCGGCGCGAGCACGAGGAAGGTCTTCGCGAACTCGGAGTTGCCCTCGGCCACAGCGTTGAGGTATTGCCATGCGATCGCCAGTGCCATGACCTTGGTCTTCCCCGAGCCTGTCGCCATTTTCACGCAGTAGCGCGCCAGGTCGTCGTACTGCAGGAGGTGCAGATCTGGTAACCCTGGCGCGAAGGCAGTGATCAGATCCTTGTGCCGGCGGACTTTGGCAACCTCGTACAGGTAGATGAGCGTCTCTATAGCAGTGCGCTGCGAGTGGTGGTACTCGAAGCGCTGGCCATTCGGGCGGTGGTCAGTCTTGAACCAGTAGTTGAGGAGGAGTTCGGTGGTCGGGCTTACGCCGCGGTAGCTCTTACGCCATTGCGCCACAGCCTCGCGAATCGCGGGCACGCACGGCGCGGTCCTGAGCGTCGGTTCGATGAGTCCGAGCTGGGCCGAGGGAACCGGTGGCGCCTTGCGACTCTTAGTCGGCGCCTTGGCGCCGCGTTTGGGGAGGGCACTCTTTGAAGCTGCGCGCTTTGCCGGGGCCCGGCTCACTTCACTACGACCGTGAGCGCCTTGGTCGTGTCGTTGCCGAGGATGTCGATGACCTTCACGACGACGGTGTAGGTGCCCGGCGCCTCGTACGTGTGAGTGGTCTTGCGCTCGAGCTTGGGCGCCTTGCGCGTCCTGTAGCTCTGCCACTCATTGTGGAAGGTGTCATCGCGGTAGTTCCAGTCCACGGCCCAGTAGTCAACCCAGTCGGCCCAGTTCTTCACCGCGCGGCGGACCTCATCAGGCACGTCTCCCGGGATGACGAAGTCGGTCAGCGCGACCGTGGCCCGAAGCTTCTCGACCGCGAGGTCTAACTCGAGCGCAGCGAGTTCGAAGAAGCGGATGTCGCCCTGGTCGACGGCCCGACGGTCCATGACCTCGCTCGGGATCTTCACCATCCGGAGGTTGACGCCGGCTTTGGCGGCCTGCTGTTTGGAGACCTCGTTGATCTCGAAAGCAAAGTCCCACCCCAGGATGTCGATGCCGTTGGTCTTAGGGCTTCCTGCCCCCTTGCCCACTGCCTTCTTGAACTCGGCGACGATCGCGGTGACGTCGGCCGGACTCACCGGCGCGTCTACGGCGCCGACATGAACCATCCGTGCTCCGCGCAGGCCGTGGAGCCACACCCGTCCTTGGACCGGCGTCGCACCGTAGAGCTTGAGGACGAAGGCGCGATAGCGGAGCTCGCGCTGCGCGGCGTCCTCGCTGAACTCCGCCCGCTGCCAGGCCTGGCGCTCGTACTTCCCGAGGTTTTGGACCACGAAAGGACGGAGCCCCTCCATCGAGAGCAGTCGCTTGCGCGCGGTGTGGATGGCGAAGCGGCTGAGATCAGCGGCCACCCAGCGTCGACGCAGTTGCTCTGCCACGACCGCGGTCGTGCCGCTCCCGGCGAAGCAGTCGAGGACGAGGTGGTCCTCGTCAGAGCAGGCTTTGATGACCCACTCGAGCAGCGCGCGGGGCTTCTGGGTCGGGTACCCCGTGCGTTCATTGGCCGAAGGCGCCTCGATGGGAATTCGCAGTACGTTGTCGGGCCACTTGCCCTTGGGGTTGAGCTCCTGCGCTCCATAGTCGCGGTCGCCGCGAACGTTGCCAATGAAGTGGCTGAAGCGCTCCTTCGTGGTGTCGGCGTATTCGGTACGCACGTCGTCGGCGTTGAACGTCCAACTCTCGCCCTTCGCGTACCAGTAGAGGTTGTCGTGACGCCGCGCCGGACGGTCCTTCGGAACACCCGCGCCGCCGTAATGCCAGATGAGCTCGTCAACCATCCGGCTCATGCCAAAGACCTCGTCGAGGACAGCCTTGGCGTATGGACCCATGCGGTAATCGAGATGCACGATCAGGCTGCCGCGGTCGCTCAGTAGCTCGCGCAACAGCGACACCGTCTCGAAGAACCAGCTGAGATAGGAGTCGAGGCCCTTCCCCCAGGTATCGCGATAGGCCTTGACCTCAATCAGGCTCGGCTCCTTGGTGAACTCGTCGTCGCCCACGGTGATGGGGAACGAGAAGTCGGCGCCTGTGGCGAACGGCGGGTCGATATAGACAAGGTCGACCTTGCCTGCGAACTCACCGAGCAGCGCCGGGAGGACGTACTTCTTGTCGCCCCAGATGAGGCGGTTCCGCCACTGCGACGCCGCGCCGCTGCCGAAGAGGTCGAGGGTCTTCTGGCGCTCCTGCGCCGACTCGTTCACGGTCTCAACGGTCTGGAACGGGAGGACCGCGCGCAGCGGCGCGACCTTCTGGCCCCGACTGTCGTACTTGCCTTCCCACCGCAGCTCTGGCACGAGAAACGTCAGTCTATTGATCTGCGGGGATGCGGGAACGCCGCTGGGTGGATCGGCGCGAACCACTCGTTTCCGCGATCTCGAGCGTCTCCCTCAGGCGTTGCCATTGTTCGACGCTAACCGGCGCCAGCGGTGTGTCGATGAACTTGTAGAAGGTGCGATGATCCCGAACGCCAGTCTTGATCGCAAGACGAAGCTGTGCACGGCTCAGCTCGCTCCGCAAGTCTTGGTCTCTCATTCGCCGATCAACAAGTACGGCGCTTGCCACGCCGAACGCGCGCGCGAGCTGCTCCAACGTCGCCAGGCCGGGATTCGTCCTGCGCCCAGTGACGAGCTGATTGATGTAGCTGACGTGCACTCCCGAGGCCCGAGCGAGGTCGCTCTGAGTCCAGCCGCGGAGACGCAGCATGGCGCGGAGGTTCGAGAGAACCAGCGCCCCACTCGGCTGTGGCGCCTGGCGTATCGGCCTGATGCGTCCAGAATAAGGCCTGTTGCTAGTAGCCTCAGGAGGTTATGCTACTGACAATGGCCGAGTTCAACACGGCGTTCGGATGGAGCTCATGAGCGGCAAGACCTCGATCGAGTGGGCGACGGCTGTCTGGAATCCCACCACCGGATGCAAGCGAGTCTCTGCCGGTTGCGACAACTGCTACGCGTTCAAGCTCCACGATCAGCGGTACGTCGCCTGGACTCGCGGGAGGATGCCGACCGCGGCCCCGCAGTATCACTTGCCCTACTCACGGCTCCAGCTGCTCGCAGATCGTCTGGATGATCCAGCCTCCATGAAGCGGCCCGAGCTGATCTTCGTCGACAGCATGGCCGACCTCTTCTGGGAAGCAGTGCCCACTGACTACATCGACCGCGTCTTCGACACGATGGAGCAGGTCGACCACCACATCTATCAGATCCTCACGAAGCGACCCGATCGGATGTCGAACTACGTCCGCAACCGATACCCACATCGCGTCGTCCCGGAGCACATCTGGCTCGGCACGAGCGTCGAAGATGCACGGGTGCTCGAGCGCGTCGACCATCTGCGCGCCGCGCCGGCGAAGATCCGCTTCCTCTCGTGCGAGCCTCTCCTGGGCTCGCTATCGAACCTGTCGCTGAAGGGAATCCACTGGGTCATCGCCGGAGGCGAGAGCGGACCGCGCCACCGCGTGATCGATCCGAGTTGGGTACAAGAACTCCGCGATATGTGCATCGACGCCGGGGTGGCCTTCTTCTTCAAACAGTGGGGCGGAGCCCGTCCCAAAGACGGCGGCCGGCGACTCGAGGGGCGCGAGTGGAACCAGTACCCGAGGGTCTCGCTTCGGCCGACGCCCGTGGCGCGCCGGGCGCGCAAGTTGGGCTTGGCACCTGCTCGGCCGAAAGAGAGCTCACTTCCGCGCGCGGTCGCTGTCGCCTAGAACAGCCCGCGCTGGCGCAACTTCGGGTCTCGGCGCCAATGGTCGATCGAACCGGCCATGATTGTGTCGGCGTCTTTGTGATCTGACGCGAACACGAGCGAATACATCGGATCGCGCTCGTCGACGTCGCAGTGCCTCGTGTACACGTACCCGATCCGCCTGAGCTCCTCTTCGAAGGAGTCCCGCATCGCGCCGAACACCTCCGACCACTCGCGTCGTCCGGCCACCCACTCTTGCATGACGGGCTCCCAGCGCCGATTGCCGAGGAGCCTCTCGAGTTGATCGAGACTGACTTTCGACGGCATCTGACCCTGCTCGAGATTTGCCTGGCGGCGGATCCGTCCGATCTGCAGGCCGACGAGCTGTTCGATCCTTCTGGCGCGTGCGCTGTCGTGCCAGGTTGCTATGAGCCGCACGGTCTCGAAACGCAGGTCATCGAGGTCGTAGGGGTCAAGGAGCACCAGCGTTGGCGTTCGATCTTCGACTTCGTTCAGCGCATCGACCATGACGACGTTCGCGTCGCCGCGCACGACGCGCGCGCGTGCTTCGGTAGCGCCGGCGGCCCGCGTCCTTGCCTCGAGCGTGTTGGCTCGATCATCGTCGAGCTCGACGAAGCGGAGATGCGTAAATCGAATCGGGGATGCGCCTGCCGCGCCAGGGACCTCGGCACGCAAGGCAATGAGGGCGGATCCATCACGGACATGTCCGTTGCCGAAGTCGTAGCGGCCGACTCCGGCGAAGCCGTCGATGTATCTGCGGTACATCGCGCTGCGGGTCGCGTGCAGGAAGCCGCCGCCGCGACCACGCTCGTCGACATAGCCGATGTACCGGCTGAGGACTGCCAACTTCATCTCCGTGTGCGCAGGTGCCGGATCGACGGGGCGCCCATCCGACGCGGATGCGATGTCGCTGTCGGCGCTCACGGGCGTGTTGACTCGTCGATATGCCGGAGCTCTCGCAGTCGGACCTCGGCGGCCGCACGGCTCACCTGGAACCGCCTCGCGACCTCCCGGATTAGCTCATCGCGCGCGCCCCAGCCCAAGGTGTCACGGATGAAATCGCCTACCCACGGACGTGGCATCAACAGTGAACCCGCGAAGTACTCCTGGGCCCAGTGCCGCGGCGAATTCGTTTTCCGATAGGCGGAGGGCTGAAGGATCTGAACCGGCGGCGCAGCTGGGTCGAGAAGGTGGTGCCCGAGCTCGTGCGCCTTCGTGAAGCGCTGCCGCAACGGATGCTCGCGCGAGGAGATGATCGCGTGGCCGTGGCCGTCGAGGTCGCAGAAGTAGCCACCCGAGATCCGCTCGACGTCAGTGAGGATGTAGACGAGACCCTCGCCGGACGCGACGTAGTCGATGTCCACGGGCGGCGTCCGCTGGCCCTGGCGCGCCAGGACCTCGAGCGCGATCCGCGCGATCGCTTCGGCCCGCATTCAACGATTGGCTCGGAGCGTCTTCCGCACAGCGGTGAGGAGTGCCTCCACGTCCGCCTGACGGATCTCTCGCCCGAGCCGCCCCTTGTCTCTCATGATCGCCTCGACGCGCTGGACCGCCTGCTCCTCGATCCACTCGTCAATCTCGGAGTCCGGCAGCTTCAGCGCCTTCACCCACTTGCGCAGCGCCGGCAACCCCGGGTTGCTCTCGCCGGTCTCCCACTCGGAGATCGACTGCTTGGTCACCCCGATGCGGTCCGCGACCTGCTGCATGGTGAGATCCAGCCGCTCGCGCTCGGCGCGCAAACGCTGAAAGAACCGGTGTGGCTTGACCTCGTCAGGCACCTCCGGATTCTAGGTCAGGTTGGCTACTTGACGCGACAGGTGGACCGCCTGACATTGGAACGCATGACCGAACGGCCCAACCGGATCCGCCAGTTCCGCCTTCTCGCCGATATCAGCCAGCAGGAGCTCGGCCGGCGCGTCGGCGTGACCAAGCAGTCGATCTCGGACTGGGAGCGCGGCAAGTGCTGGCCCAGCTTCCGCCGCGCGACCGCGCTGGCCGATGCCTTGGGCTGCTCCCTGGACGGCCTTTTTGTCCCCCCCGGGTCAGGAAGCCTACCTGACCGGGCCGGGCCCGCTGGGACCCTCGTAGCGGCTCCAGGGGCCGGCGTGACCGCGGTCGCGGAGCCCGTCGCCGAGCGGCCACAACCCGCGCGCGTCTCTCGTTCCCGCGCGAGCTGACCCCATCTTCGCTGGAGGTAGAGCCATGCCCTGCGACATCACCAAGCACGAGCACCGTTGCCGCGGCTGCAGCCACAACGAGCACGAGGGCCGCTGCGGCGCGCCGACGGTCTTCACGAAGGAGCCGTGCGCCTGCCCGGGTTTCGTCCCGGCGCGAGAGGTGGTGGCGGCATGACCACCGAGCTCGCGCCACGCCCGATCGAGGGCGAGTACCGCATCGTGCGGCCGCTGGTCTCGAAGGAGGCCGCGCTCGCCGCCTGGCAGGAATACCAGGACCTCACCCGCGCGATCCTGCGCGCCACTGACTTCCAGACCTTCCGCGAGGGCGGCCGCGAAGGGCGCTTCGTCAAGAAGAGCGGCTGGCGCCGCCTCGCCACCCACTATGGCATCTCGCTCGAGATGGCCGACGAGCGCCTCGGCCACGAGCACGACCCGCGGATCTGCGCCCGCGTGCGCTTTCCCGAGCAGATGCGCGAGGACCGCGACTGCGGCTGCCCCGTCGTCTTCGCCCGCTACGTCGTAAAGGCCATCGCCCCGAACGGCCGCGGAGTCACCGCGATCGGCCTCTGCTCGACCGGCGAGAAGAACCGCCGCTTCGTCCGCCAGGACCATGACATCGCGACCACCGCGTACACCCGCGCGGCGAACCGCGCGATCAGCGACATGATCGGCGCCGGCGAGATCTCGGCCGAAGAGGTCCGCGCGACCGGCGAGTTCGACGGCATCTCGCTGGAGGAGCGCGCCGCGATCAAGGAGACCTGGGCCCGCGCGCCGCAGGAGCGGCGCACCGCCGCGACGACGTGGCTACGCGCCAACGGCTTCAGCGGCGAGACGACCTCGGCGCTGTTCAGCGACTTCGCCCGCCGTGCCGGCGACGTCCAGGTCGCCGACCTCATCGGCCAGCTCGCCGGCGTCACCGCGGACTTCGACCCGGACGCGATCCTCGAGGAGGCCGAGGCCACGGCATGACCAGCGACGCCACCGTCGTCTACGCCGGCGACTACGCGCGCGTGCGCAAGGTCCTGACCGCCGAGGGCGCACCCGCCTGGAATGTCGAACGTCCGCTCAACGGCTCGATCTTCCTGCGGTACCCGCTGGGCCGGCGGCATCACGCGATCGCCGCGGCGCAGGAGATCGAGCAGCTGCGCGGCGACTTCGCGCAGGCCCGAATGAACCTGCAGCGCGGCCGCCTGATGCCGTGACGGTGGCGGCGCGGCGCGAGTACGCGACCGCGGCCGAGGACGCTGTCGCGCGCGTGCGCGAGCGGCTTGACGCCGGCGCGGAGATCGTGCGCGCCGAGGTCCGGACGGTCCTGGACATGGACGAGCGGAAGTTCCGCGCCGCGGTCTCCGTCCTGCGCCGGCGCGGCTACCCGGTCATCTCGAGCTCGGAGCAGGGCTCGACGTACCGGAAGGCGCGCTCGCGCGAAGAGCTCGAGGCCTTCATCGGACGCGAACTGCGGCCGCGCGCCATCGACCTGCTCGAGCAGGAGCAGCGGCTCCGCGAGCACGCGGGCGAGCACTTCGAGCCGCGCCAGCTGCAGCTCGGGGCGGGAAGCGGTGCGGCGTGAGCTGGCTGCGGATCGACGACACCTTCTACGACCACCCCAAGATCGTGGCCGCGGGGCCGCTCGCGGTCGCGCTCCACGTCTTCGCCATGACGTACGCCAGCCGCCACGGCACCGATGGCTTCGTCCCGGCGTCGATGCTGCCCTGGCTGGTTCGGTTCGACGCGATCCAGCTCACGCTCGGCCTGGAGCCGCGCGGCCCCGCGATGCCGGTCGACGTCCAGGCCATCGCCGCGAGGCTGGTCGAGATCGGCCTCTGGCACCCGGCCAATGCCCCATGCGCGCGGTGCCGTCCTCGGACGAAGCGATCAGCGCACCCGCGGGCGGCCGGTTACCTCATCCACGACTTCCTCGAGTACAACCCGACCAGCGCCGAAGTCGACGAACGGCGCGCCGACAACCGCGAGCGGCAGCGACGCTGGCGAGCCGCCCACCGCGGTCCTGACGGGCGATTCACGAGCGACCGTCACGGTGAACCTAACGCGTTACTAACACCGCCCCGTCCCGACCCGTCCCGTCCCCGTACTACCTACGTAGGTACGAGTCCGCTCACGCCTGACAAGGAACTGAAGATGACCGTTCACGCCGTCGTCGACGAGTGGCGGAAAGCGCGGACGGGACCGGGCCTTGAGCGCTTCCGCGATCCGCAGGCGATCAATGGCCTGAAGATCCGGACCAAGAGCGCGCTCGCGTCGGGCGCGACTTTCGAGGACCTCCGCATCGCGATCGTCCGCCACGCCCACGACCCGAAGGCGAACCCCTGGTACATCGACGAGTGGGCCCGTGAGACCCGAGCGGCGCGCGAAGAGGCCGAGCACGCCGCGCGCAAAGCGCAGGAGCGCCGCGAGCTCGACGCCGTGGCCGACCGCCAGCGCGGTCTACGGCCGCTCGGCGCGATCCTCGAGGACGCCCGCCGGAGATCGGCCGATGGCTAGCGTTGTGGCCGCTTTCCGCGGCCGCTCGACTTTGCCGGCGTTCTCGCCAGTGTTGTCGGCATGGAGACGGACCGATGACCACGACGCACGCGGGAGCCGGGCGTGAACGAGCCGCTGCTCCTCCGCGTAGAGGAAGCCGCGAAGCTGCTGCAGATCGGGCGGAACAAGGTCTACGAGCTCGCGGCCGCGGGCGAGATCCCGAGCCTGCACGTCGGACGGCAGCTGCGGATCCCGACCGAGGGGCTGCGCGAGTGGATCCGCCTACAGGCCGTCGGCGCCGAGCGGGTGCGGTGAAGCGCTCCAACGGCCAGGGCTCGATCTACTTCCAGAAGTCACGCGGCCTCTACGCCGCGGCGGTCGACCAGGGCTACGTCAACGGCAAGCGCCGGCGCAAGATCGTCTTTGGCAAGACGGTGCGCGAGGTTACGGAGAAGCTGCCGCACCTCCAGGTCGCCAACCAGACCGGGATGCTGCCGCTCGGGAAGAAGCAGAAACTCGCCGACTACCTGCGCTGGTGGATCGCACAGCGACCCGCGAACCGAACGAGCCGCGGCTACCAGCAGATCATCGAGAACCACATCGCTCCGACGATCGGGCGGATCACGCTCGACAAGCTCGCCGCGACGCACATCGATGGGATGCTCAACGCGCTGCGCGGCGAGCTGTCGGACACGACGCGGCACCACATCCGTGCGGTCCTCTCGGTCTCTCTCACATATGCCGAGCGCAAGTCCCTTGTCCCTCGGAACGTCGCGCGGCTCGCGGAGCCGATCTCGATGCCGGCGTACAAGAGCGTCTACCTCGACGTCGCCCAGGCGAACGCGCTGCTCGACGCGGCGAAGGGCCATCGCCTCGAGGCGCTCTTCACGCTCGCGGTGTACCTGGGGATGCGCCAGGGTGAGCTGCTCGGTCTCCGCTGGAAGGATATCGACCTCGACCGCGGCACGATCCGCGTCTTTGGCCAGCTCCAGTCGGAGCCCGGGCAGCCGCGCGGGCAAAGCCTCGTCGTGAACGAGCGACCGAAGTGGGGTTCCGAGAGGACGATCGGCCTGCCACCCGAGACGAGCTTCGTACTCGACTCACTCCGGGCGCACCGGCAGCGCCAGCGGCTCGAGCGCATCGCCGCCGGCGCCGGCAGCTGGTCGGCAACGATGCCGCTCCAGACGGAGCGCGGCATCACTCTGGTCGACAACGACCTTGTCTTCACGACCACAACAGGCAGGCCGCTCGCGGGGTCCTACCTCGACGAGGGACCGTTCCGCGAGGTGTGCCGCAAGGCGAGCATCGCGTACAGCACTCGCGAGCAGAAGGGCCTGCGCTTCCACGACCTGCGGCACTCAGCGGCGACGATCCTGCTGGCGGCCGGCGTGCCCGAGCGCGTGGTCATGGAGATCCTCGGTCACTCGACGCTCGCGATGGTGAAGCGCTACCAGCACGTCCTTCCCGGATTGACAGTCGCCGCGACCGAGCGCATGGACCGCGTGATGGGACGCTGACCTGGACTACGGTGTCACTCCGGCTGAGGCCGGAGCGAACGCGGGCCATCGAGCCAGGACGGACTGCTGCGCTGCAAAGGACGGAAGGCGACGGCGACCGAATGCCGTGACCTCAGCGCCGAAGGACTTTTCCCCGATGCCGACTGCAACGAGGGACTCCAGCGCGTGCAATGTGCACCGGGCTAGACCTACGAGCTCGGTATAGAAAGCGCGAACATCGCCGACGTTCTGCGAGAGGAACGTGTCGGCATCCCGGTAGTTGCTGCGTATCCGGAGGCGATACAGGAAGTCGAAGGTCGTGGTCGTCGCCATCCCTTCGTACGCGCTGTTTTGGCGAGCCAACGTGAGGCGCTTGGCGGCCCTGCCTGCCTTCGTCTTGACCTGCTTGCCCCTGAGGATCGAGTCCTTGAGATCGTCGAATCGCCTGTCACGAGTCGTCTTCAGGGCGAGACAGAGCACCCGCTTCGCCTCGTCCTCGTCGCCCGGGTAGGACGTGGTCGTCAGTGGTGAGCTGCCCGCCAGGCAGCCCGCGTAAACGTGGCCGCCCGCTCCGACGGACCCCTTGTTGCAGGCCGCATCCCAGGGCGCGGGAAGCATGCCGCGAGCGCTGAACTGCGAGTGAACGGCGCCAAGGAACTTCTGGTGAGAGTCGGGCGGTGGCTGGTCCTTCGCGATCAGCGCGGCGAGGCCTGCCTGGTACACGGCGTAGTACGCCTGTGGCCCGAGCCAGTGAAGCGAGGCCGCGATGAACCGGTCATCCCCGAATTCACCCGGCAGAGCCATGCCAATCTCGGTCGCCCACGCATTCCGCAGCGCGCGTCGGATCTCGTCGACGGGCTTCTGAGGGTCGCGCACGGGCATCCGATTGCCGCAAGCAGCGAGGACGGCCGATCGGATCGACGCGAAACGCTTCTCGCCCGTGCCGAACACCTCGAGCAAGCGCTCATACGACGCGAGGTAATCCCGATAGGTCTTGAATGCCCACCCGTCGTCAGCCGGCACCGGACAAAGTCTAGGAAGCCAGACGCGACTCCATTCGTCCCGAGTCGTCCCGGTTCATCCCGACCCGGTGGCTGTACGCGTGGCTGTACAAAGCCGCGAGCTCGACGCCGCTGAGCGCGAATCGAGCGAATTCCCGAACAAAATGCGGAGGGGGTGGGATTCGAACCCACGAAGCCCCGAAGGACTTAGCGGTTTTCAAGACCGCCGCACTAGGCCACTATGCGACCCCTCCGGTGCGAGTTCCCTAATGATTGTGAGGGTTTCGGCCATCGATGGTGGGTCACCTGTTCGTTTGACAGCCATTTGACAGCCACGGAAAGGGTCGAGGACTACCAGGGGAACCGGAAATTCGAGTCCAGGCACTGAGCGGATGTACGCGAAGGTCCCGCTAGCGTCCGGAGTCGTTCGTTTTCCGAAGGTTTGCGCGGGCCTGGTCCGCCGACATCCGCCGTCGTTCGGCAAGATCCGTGGCCGTGGTCACAAAATAGTCACACGGATTCGGCTCGGATCTCAGGTGCGAACCGTGCGCTAGCGGTGCTGGGACGAAGGCAGAAACGCCCGAATCGATCTCAAACGCACACCTCTACGACCTCATAGAGTTCCTGGTCCCCCCCACCCGCCTCAGAACATCTCCGTATGCCCCAAGTGCGGTGAGTCATATGTCCGGTGGTGCGAACTCGGTCGCTACTGCGCGCCGATCGTTCCGCCGCGCGCCTGAAAGCGATCAAGTTCGTCACGACCGCGTGCCAGGTCCTTTGTGTGGCCGAAGCGGTTCACTTCGAGGAGAACGAGTTGTTCGAGATACTCCGCGCTCTGCTTAGCGACGATCTGACGAACGAACGCGACCGCCTCGCCCTGTGTGGCAAATGACGCGACCGCGTTGTTCGTTTCAACGTCCCAGAGTTCGTACCAGATCCGCTCAGTCATCTTCGCCAATCTACCACCGCGATACCTGCGCCACTGTGCCTAGAAGGGCGTCTGCGCGACCCCAAACGGTCCAATGCCAGGGCCCAAACGTCTTTGCGACCGCAATGTCATCAGGCAAGCGCAGCTCGGCTGCGAAACGAGCGCCGCGAACCCGGTTCCGCAGCACGTCAAGCGACTCGAAGGCCGAGATGCCGAAATGGGCCGCAAGGATGACGGGGTCATCCGTTCCGTCCGGAAGAGGACGTCGCCTCTCGTGGTTTGACTGGAAGTCCATCAACGTGGGTCGGTCTGCTCGCAGCGCACGATAGAGCGGCTGCGGGATCACCAAGGGCATGCGCGGGATTGTCGCTCAGTCAACGACGAGGATGCGCTGATGGCCCAGGTGAAGCACGGTTCCTGTTGGAAGTTGACAGCTATTTCGCCGGAGGTTGACCGCCAATTTGACAGCCACGGGAGCGTCACAGGGCGACATTCGGCGACACAACCCGGACGCTGACTCGCGAGTCTCCGAACGAAACGGCACGTCGCGGTACCAGGCGAACGTCACTCCGAGTCTTTCAAGACCGCCCGGATAAACCGCTCCCGCACCCCTACGGGATCCGTACTTCCTCGCAATTGTCGCTCGGCGGGGCCGGAGAGAGCATTTAGGGCGACATCTCGACGTCGAAACGCCACCCGGCTTCGCGGACGCGCTCCTCGGCGGC
>JAGWOC010000165.1 GCA_028872875.1 Chloroflexota bacterium
CGTCCTCGGCGGCGGATACTGGCTGAGCGACCGTGCTTACGACGCCGGACTGTGGCCGTTTGGCGCGATCATGCGCGTCGCCCTGCTGTTCATGATCCTCGGCTTCGGCTTCGGAGTAGAGTCCCCGGAAGTGGTGTAAGTAATCGGTCAACTGGATAGCAAGCGGCCACAGCATCATCCTCGTGTTGTCAACGCATCGCTGCGCACGAAGGAGGATCACCGTGACCACCCCCACCATGGACGTTCTGGACATCATCCGCAACCAGATCGAGGACGGCGACATCGACTTCCTGCGGGCGTCGCTGCAAGTGCTCTTGCAGGACGTCCTGCACGCCGACGTCAGCCGGCAGATCGGCGCCCAGCTCCACGAGCACACGCCCGACCGCTCGGCCTACCGCAACGGCTATCGCCCGCGCCGCTGGGACACGCGCGTCGGCACGCTCGACCTGCGCATCCCCAAGCTGCGCCAGGGCTCCTACCTGCCCGCCTTCCTGGAGCCGCGCCGACGCTCCGAGCAGGCGCTGCTCGCGGTCATCCAGCAGGCCTACGTCGAGGGCGTCTCCACCCGCCGCGTCGAGGACCTCGTGCAGGCGCTCGGCTGCTCGGGCATCTCGAAGAGCGAGGTCTCCCGCATCTGCGCAGCGCTCGACACGCAGGTGCAGGCCTTCCGGGAACGCCCGCTCGACCAGGGCCCCTACCCGTACGTCTGGCTCGATGCGCTCACGCAGAAGGTGCGGGAGGGCGGCCGCGTGGTCAACGTCGCCGTCGTCGTCGCCACCGCGGTCAACGGTCAGGGACGCCGCGAGGTGCTCGGCTTCGATGTCGGCGCCAGCGAGGAAGGCGCCTTCTGGCTCGCCTTCCTCCGCTCGCTCCGTGCCCGCGGCCTCCGTGGGGTGCGGCTCGTCATCTCCGACGCCCATCAGGGCCTCAAGGACGCCATCGCCGCCGTCTTCGCCGGTGCCGCCTGGCAACGCTGCCGCACGCACTTCGCGCGCAACCTGCTCGCCCGCGTCCCCAAGAGCGCGCAGCCCTTCGTCGCCACCGTCGTGCGCAGCATCTTCGATCAGCCGTCGGCGGAGGATGTGCGGGCGCAGCACGCGCGCGTGGTGGAGCAGCTCGCGCCGCGCTTCCCCGACGCCGCACGCCTGCTCGCCGATGCCGCCGAGGAGGTCCTCGCCTTCGCCGCCTTCCCGCAGCCGCACTGGCGGCAGATCCGCTCGAACAACCCGCAAGAGCGCCTGAACCTGGAGATCCGCCGCCGCACCGATGTCGTCGGCATCTTCCCCAACCGCCAGGCGAGTGTGCGCCTCGTCGGCATGGTGCTCGCCGAGCAACACGACGAGTGGGCGGTCGGCCGCCGCTATCTCGCGGACGAGTCTCTGCGCCTCATCGTCAGCGACCCTCCCCCACCCCTCCCCCCTCACGGAACAGAACAGGAGGCCGCCCTCGGACAACTGCCGATCGCCGTGTAGATCGCGGCTCTTACAGCGAGGATGCTGCTACGCCTTTTACACCACTTGACGGGACGTGGCCCAGCCTGCCAACGTGTTTCTCAACAGGATTCGCATCGCCGTTGCAGCAGCGCACTGAGCGGGGACCGCGGCGTCTTATCTGGGCGTGAACGGAGGGAGATCCATGAAGAAGCGTCTTCTGGCCCAGTGGGCGGCCGCTGGGGCCGAGCGGCGGTGCAGATGTCGCCACA
>JAGWOC010000166.1 GCA_028872875.1 Chloroflexota bacterium
CGGGCGCGACCGCCGCCGCCGCTCCGTCGTCGACGGGAGCCGCGGTGCTCGACGCCGCCCGGACCCAGGTGGGGCAGGGAGAGCAGCCGCCGGGCTCGAACGACGGACCCGCGGTCGCCGCCTACCGCAGCGCCGTGGCCGGCTCGCTGCCGGGCGATCCCTGGTGCGCCGAGTTCGTCTCGTGGGCGGCGGCGCAGGCCGGCGCGCCGCTCGGCGACGGCGGCAGCGGCTTCCGCTCGGTCGCCGCGCTCACCGACTGGGCCTCCCGCTCCGGCCGGCTGCTCCCGGCCGGCTCCGTGCCCCGGCCGGGCGACCTGATCCTCTTCGGCGACCGTCACGTCGGCATCGTCGAGGCGGTCGAGCCGAACGGGACGATCGACACGATCGAGGGCAACTACGCGAACGCGGTCACCCGCGTCCACCGCTCGCCGTCCGAGGCGACGGGCTTCGTCCAGATGTAGCGCGCGGAGCCGGCGCCGCGCTCGCGGGAAGGCGGAGCCCGGCGCCCCGGCCGCGTCACGCGAAGAGCCGCCTCCGCAACTCGTCGCAGAAGGAGGGAGCACGCGGGGGAACCGCCGGTTCCCCCGCGGGCGCCTAGCGAAGGAGCTGGAGGACTGCCTGGGGCTCCGTGTTGGCCTGTGCGAGCATGGCCGTGCCGGCCTGCTGCAGGACCTGGAGCTTGGTGAAGTTGACCATCTCGCTGGCCATGTCGACGTCCTTGATGCGGCTCTCGGAGGCGGAGAGGTTCTCCTCGTAGGTGCTGAGGTTGTTCAGCGTGTGGTCGAGCCGGTTCTGGACGGCGCCGAAGTTGGCCCGTGCCTGCGAGACGTTGTTGATCGCCGCGTCGATCGCCGACAGGTTGACGATGCTGCCGGCGGCACCGAAGTTGAACACGGAGGTGAGTACCGACGAGGTGGCGGTGCCGAACAGCTGGACGGCGTTGACCGCGAGGGTCTGGCCGTCGTCGGCGCCGACCTGGAAGTTGATCGTCCCGGTGCCGGTCAGCAGCACGATGCCGTTGAACTGGGTCTGGGTGCCGATCTGGGCGACCTCTGCGCAGAGCTGGGCGACCTCGGCGGTGATCGCCGCCTGGTCGGACGCGGAGAGGGTGCCGTTGTTGTACTGGACGGCCAGGTCGCGGACGCGCTGGAGCATCGACTGCACCTCGGCGAGCGAGCCCTCGGCGGTCTGCACGAGCGACTCGGCGTCCTGGGCGTTGCGCTGGGCCTGGCCGAGGCCGCCGATCTGGGCCTGGAGCTTCTCGCTGATCGCGAGGCCCGCGGCGTCGTCGGCGGCCTTGTTGATCCGGTAGCCCGAGCTGAGGCGCTGCATCGACTGCGCCAGCGCGTTCTCGGTGTTGACCAAGTTGCGATGCGCGTCGAACGCCTCGATGTTGGTCTGGATACGAAGGGACATGAGGCTCTTCCTCCTTGAAGGGCAAGTAACGTCCCGCGGCCGGCGTCTTGCCGTCCGGCGCGCATCGACGATGCGTGCACGACCATCATCGGCCGCCGCGCGGAAACCTTTAGGGGGATCTTCGCGGGCCCCTCGAAGCCCACCGCCGCCGGTCGATAACCACGGGGATGAGCATCGAGGACGTGCTGGCACGCGTGCGCCAGCTCGAGTCGAGCGCGATCCCGCCCGCGTCGGCGGCGTCTGCCGCGCTCGCGGTGACGGCGACGCCCGGCTTCGACGCGCTC
>JAGWOC010000020.1 GCA_028872875.1 Chloroflexota bacterium
TGCGGTCGTTGATGCGGAGCTCGCGGGCTATGGCAGGCCTCGTGGGGGCAGGGGGCGCGCGCGGCGCAGGTGGTCGGTCATGTGTGGATGACTATAGCCGGATCGGCAGAAGCGCCGCAATGCGGCGGTCTGCCGTCTGTCGTCTGTTGGTTGTCCAGCGTTCCTGCCTCCTGCCTCCGCCCTCCAACTGCCTCTCACAGCAGCACCAGCAGCGGCGTCCCCTGGTCCACCCGCTGGCCGACGCTGACGTACACGGCCTTCACGGCGCCGGCGCGGCGCGCGTGCAGCTCGTTCTGCATCTTCATCGCCTCGACGACGGCGAGCACCTGGCCCTCCGTGACCTCGTCGTCCGCCGACACCATGATCTCCCGGACGACGCCGGCCATGGGCGACTTCAGCACCCACTCGCCGCCGGCGTCGATGTCGAGCGCGCCGCCGCCCCTGCCGCGGCGGCCCGTCTGCGTGCCGATGAGGATCGTCTCGCCGCCGATCACGATGTGGAAGCCGAGCGGCGTCTCCTCGGCGAAGACGTCGTACGGCCTGCCGTCGACGATCACCGAGTACCGCGCGGAGTCGCCGATCCGCTCGAGGCTGATGGTCTGCGTGCGGCCGCCGTCCGTGATCGCGTAGCCGTCCCGGTCGCGCGGCTCCACTTCCACCTCGTGATCGGCATCACCGAGCCTCAGACGGTATTTCGACGCCATCGAGATCCTTGCTGGTGCGCGGTGACGGGGCCTCTGAGCAGGCGTTGCCTGCCGGCGTCGCGCCAGCCGTTTGCCGTCGCCGCCAGGGCTGCTGCGACGCTGCCGTTGCCGTTGCGGCGCGTGTGCGAGAGGACGGCGGCCACCAGCAGCGCTACCTGCTCGTCGCCCGGGTCACGCTCCCGCGCTCGCATCTTGAACTCGCCGTCAAGGAAGCCCGTGTGCACCTCACCGGCGACGAAGCGTGGGTCGTCGAGCAGTTGCAGATGGAACGGGATGTTCGTCTGCACGCCGACGACCACATATTCACCCAGAGCGCGCTTCATGCGCGCGATCGCCTGCGGCCTGTCCTGCCCCCAGCAGATCAGCTTGGCCAGCATCGGATCGTAGAAGTACGGGATCTCGATGCCGCTGAAGATCGAGCTGTCCACCCGCACGCCCGGGCCGCTCGGCTCCGACACGAAGTCGATGCGGCCGAGCGAGGGCAGGTAGTTGTTGTACGGGTCCTCGGCGGCGATGCGGCACTCGATCGCCGCGCCCCGAAGCACCACATCGTCCTGCGCGAAGCCCAGCGGCTCGCCGGCGGCGATGCGGATCTGGTCGCGCACGAGGTCGCGCCCGCACAGCCACTCCGTCACCGGGTGCTCGACCTGCAGGCGCGTGTTCACTTCCAGGAAGTAGAACTCCTGGGTCTTCGGGTCGAAGAGGAACTCGACCGTGCCCGCGTTCTCATATCCCGAAGCCTTCGCCGCCGCGACGGCCGCCGCCATCATGCGGCCGCGGATCTCTGGCGTGATCACGGTCGAGGGTGACTCCTCGAGCAGCTTCTGGTGGCGGCGCTGCACCGAGCACTCGCGCTCTCCCAGTGCGACGGCGTGCCCGTGCGCATCCGCCAGGATCTGCACTTCGATGTGGCGCACCGGCGAGAGGAAGCGTTCGAGGAAGACGCCGCCATCACCGAACGCCGACTGCGCCTCGCTCGACGCCACGCGCACGGCGTTCGCGATCTCGTCCGCGCTGCCGACGTGGCGGATGCCCTTGCCGCCGCCGCCGGCCGCCGCCTTGATCAGCAGCGGGAAGCCGATGCCCGGCGCGAGCCGCATCGCCTCGTCGGCCCCGACGCGTCCCTCGGTGCCCGGCACGACCGGCACGCCGGCAGCGATCATCGTCCGGCGCGCGCTCACCTTGTCGCCGAGCAGCCTCACGGCGTCCGGCTTCGGGCCGATGAAGGTGATGCCGGCCGCCGCGCAGGCCTCGGCGAACTCCGTGCGCTCGCTCAGGAAGCCGTAGCCGGGGTGCACGGCGTCGGCGCCGGCGGTGCGCGCGACCTCGAGGATCTTCGGGTAGTTCAGGTAGCTCTCGAGCGGCGGCCCCTCGCCGATGCAGTACGCTTCATCCGCGTACCGCACGTGGAGCATGTTGCGGTCGACCGTCGAGTAGACGGCGACGGTGCGGATGCCCATCTCGCGGCAGGTGCGCATGACGCGCAGCGCAATCTCACCGCGGTTGGCGACCAGGATCTTCTTGAACACGCGGACGCTCCTGCCGGGAAACGGCACGATCTTGTAGCACAGATTCCGGGCGCAGGGTAGCTGGACGCGGGGCCGGATCCGGCCGCCGCGTACCGGCTATTTTGCCGGTGCGAATGCGGAGCGCTCCTGCCAGGCCAGCAGGCGCTGGATCGCAAGTGACGCCGCCTCGACGCTCGGGAACACCGCGAGGCCGCCGGCCGCCGCTTCGTGCTGGAACGTCAGCGTGCCGCTCATGCCGGTCTCCGTCGTCGGCATCCGTGCGACGCAGACGATCGGCTTGCCGATCTCGGCCGCCAGCTCGCCGAGCTTCGCCGCGCTTTCGCGGGCGGCTTCGACGATGGTTGGGCCGCCGGGATGGGCCGCCTGGCCGCCGCGGTTCGGTCCCCAGCTCCAGCTCGTGTGGTAGAGGATGAAATCGATGTTCGGCGCCTCGGCGACGATGCGGATCGTCTCCAGCATCGGCTTCAGTCCGTCCGGGCCCCAGCCGACGCTCGTGTCCACCGGGTTGCGGACGCTCGTGCCGGCCGTGGGGGTGAACGCGACCAGCTTCTGCTGGATGTCCTCGGGCAGCGCCGGCATGCGCAGCCCGTGCGACGCCACCTCGTCCGAGGCGAGCACGCTGTAGCCGCCGCCGCCGCCGACGATGGCCGCGCGCGGGCCGCGCAGCGGGCCGAGGAAGCGGAACGCCACGACCGAGTCGACCAGCTCTTCCATGCGGTCGACGCGCATCGCGCCCGCCTGCCGCACGGCCGCGTCGAAGATGGCGAGCGACCCCGCGAGGCTCCCCGTGTGCGAGTTCGCGGCACGCGTGCCCGCTTCCGTGCGCCCGCCCTTGAGGATGACGACCGGCTTCGCCCGCGCCGCCTTGCGCAGCGCGCGCATGAAGCGCGGCCCGTCGTTGATGCCTTCGATGTAGCAGCCGACGACGGTCGTCTCCGGGTCCTCGGCGATGTACTCCAGCAGCTCCGACTCGCGCAGGTCGGCGCCGTTGCCGTAGCTCACGACCTTGCTGTAGCGCAGGCCGCGCACCTCGCCGGTGCGGCAGAACTCGCCCGCGTTCGCGCCGCTCTGCGAGAGGAACGCCACGGGCCCGGGCTCGGTGGGCAGGAACGGCATGAACGAGAGCCCTGCGGCCGGCACGTACAGCCCCATGCAGTTCGGCCCGATGACGCGGATGCCGAGCGCTCCCGCCCGCGCCAGCACCCGGCGTTCGAGCGCTGCCGCCTCCTCATTGCCGGTCTCGCTGAAGCCGGCCGTGAAGAAGTGCAGCACCTTGACGTGCTTGGCGCCGCAGTCCTCGACGAGCTGCTCCACGAAGCGCAGCGGCACGCTCGAGATCACGTGGTCGACGTCGCCGGGGATCTCCGTCAGGCGTGGGTAGCACGTGAGGCCCTGGATCTCCGCCGCCTTGGGATTCACGGGATACAGGGCGCCGGTGAAGCCCATCTCCTTGATGGCCGACACGAACGAGCCGGGGCCCTCCTGCGTCGATGCGCCCACCACCGCGACGCTGCGCGGGTGGAACAGGTAGTCGAGCGTGGCGAACGTCCCCTCGGGCACGGAACAGGCTCCTGTGGCAGCGCGCGGGTGGCGGCGGGTGTCGAATCCGGCGCGGTTGTGCACGAACCCGGCACCGCACCGTAACAACGCCTCCGGCGAGGGGCAATCCCCGATGCGTTGCACTGCGGTCAGGAAGTGAGGGATGAGCCGCGATCCCTACGGGGTTCCCCTTAAGCAGCGGCCCGCCCCTGCCGACCATTCAGATGGTCGGGAAGGGCCACCACGGGCCCCGCGACCGGCGACGGGAGCTCACGTCCGATGCCCCAATTCACGCCTCAGACCCTCCTGCGGCAGCTCGCCCGGCGACGCTTCTGGCTGCCCATCGCCGCCGTATTCGCGCTGTCCGTCGCCGGCATGGCCGCGGCATCGATGGTGGCGCCGTCTCCGGCCGGTCAGGCTGCCGTCGCGCCCACGGCGACGCCCGTGCCGCCGCCGCCGGGGGACGCGTCGGCGCTCGCGTTGCTCGGGCTGCGCCCCCGCTTCGACGCGGCCGACGGCCAGGCGTTCGCGGAGATCGTGCGCTTCACGCAGATCGCCGCGCTGCCGACGCCGACGGCCGTGCCGCCCACACCGGTACCACCCACAGCCACGCCGGTGCCGCCCGCCCCGACGCCCGTGCCGGTACGGCCGCTGGCAGCCCCGCCCGCGAGCGCGCCCGCCGCCCCTGCGCCGCCGCCGCCCGCCCTCCCGGCCCTCGATACATCGCCGATGGACGTGTACGAGCAGGCCCTGTTCGACGACACGAACCGCCGGCGTGAGAGCGTCGGTCTGCCGCCGCTGCGGGACAACCAGTCGCTCGTCGCCATCGCCCGCATCCGGGCGCGCGACATGGCCGCGAACAACTACTTCGCGCATACCAGCCCGGTGACCGGCGATACCGCCTTCAGCCTGATGGACAAGTACGGCATCCCCTACGGCTGGGCGGGCGAGAACCTGGCGAAGAACAACTATCCCATCGACCAGTTCGTGGCCGTCGCCGACAACGCGCTCTGGAACAGTCCGCCGCATCACGAGAACATCGTCGGCCCGCACTCCACCGAGATGGGCGTCGGCTTCGCGCAGGACGCCAGCGGCATGAAGTACCTCGCGATCATCTTCACCGGCCCGGCGTAGCGACGCCACGGCGCACCCGTTGCGTTGCTCCGCCCGCCGCGCCGGCACACGCCGCGCGCCTGCCGATTGAACGACGCCCTGCTCACGGGGCATGGTGAGGCGTGGGACCATGTGCGCCGGGGCGTGTCGGGCGGGCGCCCTCGCGCATGGACATTCGCGCCCACTCCGAACGCGGGCCTTCAGGCCGCGCGGGTTGCATGCCGGTCGCCCGATACGGGCCCTTCGTAGCGCGCGGGCTTTTCCCGCACGGCCGTACGGCAGCCCGCGCGGCTGCACGCCGACCGCATATCGTCCTGCCCGTCCACGTTACGGGGGCTTGAGCAGGCCCTTACGCCGCCTGCGTGCCGTTCCGGTGCTCGGCGGGCGATGCGCTCGGCAAGCCCAACTGTGACACGAAATACGACTCGCACGCCGCGTCGAGGTGGCGGCGCGTGAAGGCGGGACTCTCGCCATGGTAGACGCAGATATCCATCATGAGGTCGGTGATATCGCGCGGGTGGCTGCCCTTGAAGCCCCGTCCCGTCCGCGTGTAGTAGGTGTCGATCAGGTACAGCGCCGCTTCGGTATCCAGCGGGATCTCCCGCTGCTGGCAGACGCGCGCCAGGATCTCCAGGAACTGCTCCCGCGTCGGGTCGGGGATGTGGATCTTGTGGCGGATGCGCCGGAAGAAGGCCTCGTCGCCCAGTTGTGACGGCTCCAGGTTCGTCGAGAAGATGAGCAGCACGTCGAACGGGACTTCCAGCGTGTCCCCGGTGTGCAACGAAAGGTGGTCGACGCGCTCCTCCATCGGCACGATCCAGCGGTTGAGCAGCTCCTTGGGCTGGATCATCTGCCGCCCGAAGTCGTCGACGATGAGGATGCCGCTGTTCGCCTTCCACTGCAGGGGCGCGATGTAGAACTGTGACTGTGGCGAGTAGCGCAGCTCCAGCTCCTTCAGCGTCAGCTCGCCGCCGGCGGTGATCATCGGCCGCCGCGCCACCACCCAGCGCCGGTCGCGGCGGCGCTCGTTGCCCGGCATCGTCGCCTCGCTCGCGCGCCGCTCGAGTTGCTGGTCCGCCGGGATCTCCTGGTGGACGCGCGGGTCGTACACTTTGATGATCGTGCCGTTGAGCTCGACCGCGTACGGGATGAGCGCCTCGCCGGGGAGCATCCGGCCGATCGCCGCGGTGATCGTGCTCTTGCCGTTGCCGGAGCCTCCGTACAGGAGCATCGATCGTCCGGAGTTGACGGCCGGGCCGAGTGCCTCCGGTACCCGGTGGTCGAGCACAAGGTGCGAGACGGCGGCCTCGACCGCCGCCGGCGACACCCGCATTGTCACGATGGACTGCCGCCGCAACACGCCGAGGTACTCCTCGAACGTCACCGGCGCCGGACCGATGTACTGGTTGCGGTTGAGCGCCTCTTCGGCCTTCTCGAGCCCCTTGCTGGACAGCGAGTACTGATAGAGCTGCTCGCCCATGCCCGAGCTGCCCACGACCTCGGCGAGCTGCTGTTGCTTGAGGAACTGCAGCACCTCGTCGATGACCGGGAACGCGAGCGCGAGCTGCGTGGCGATGCTTCGGGCCGCGGGCCGGCCGGCGAAGTAGATCGACTTGATCACGAGGTCGAGCACGAGCGAAAAGTCGAGGCCCGTCTCCTCGACGGTCTGCGGCTGCGGTACGAACGGTGCGGCGTGCAACTCGGCGCTGGCGCTGGCGTTGCCGCGGTCCGGCTCACCCGACGCGAACCGCTGCGTGCTGCCTGCCGTCGCCTCGATGGTCATTCGCGGCTCTCTCGCTCTGACTCGCGAGGACCCACCGGCCCCCGCCGCTCGCGCGCCACGGTGGCGCCCTGAGGTGATCGCGCGGAGGCCCGGGCGAGCGACGGCTCCCCCGTGCCCTCACCAGAACTATCGGAAGATGCGGGCCAAAGCTGGAGGACCGGGGCGCTCGCAGGCCCGGGCGATGTTACGCGCCGCCGAAGGCGCTGCGGCTGACCCTGGGTGAGGGTGGGAAACGGGTTGGGGCCAGGGGACGCCAGCCAGGCCCCGCCTCCTGAAAGCGCGTCCCCTGGGCCCTTGGCCCCTAGATGAACCTTCCGACGCGGCGGAAGGTGCGGATCCCGCGCGTCTTCGCGCGCGACAACACGACACCGGAATGCGCGCCCCGCGTCCGTGCCGGTCGCTGGACCGCTCATCACGGCCCGTCTCGTGTCGATACTACCGTAGTGAAAGCGCGCTCCGCCGTGTTCCACCTTGGCGCACTCCCGCGCGCCCACAGTCGGAGTGGGACGATTCTCCCACGCCCGCGCTGACCTGTCAAGGGGTTCCGATGGGGAAAGTTTACGGCCTGAATCAGCCCGCCGAAGAAGTTTTTTCGGGCGCCGCAGGCAGCTACACGGGTACAAGCGCATGATCGCCACCCTGCGGCGGCTCCTGCCCGCGCTCGCGGTCGGCGCGGCCCTCCTCGCCGGCGTCGCCTCTGCACAGGATGCCTCGCTGACGCTGCAAGTCGTGAGCGTCACCGATGCGGGCTATCCGAAGGCCCAGGCCGTCGTGACGGTCGAGGACACGGCGAGCACCAGCTCGCCGGCGCTGACGCCTGACAGCGTCGCCGTCACGCTGAACGGTGCCCCGGCGAAGGTGCTGGCCACCCAGCTCGCATCGAGCCAGACGACGCCGCTCGATGTGCTGTTCCTGGTCGATGTCAGCGGCAGCATGGCCGGACAACCGCTGACGCTCGTGAAGGGCGCCGCGACCGCGTTCATCGCTCAACTCGCCCCGCAGGACCGCGTCGCGGTGATCGCCTTCAGTGACAGGGTGCACGTGCTCCAGGACTACACGGCGGATCACGCCGCCGCGTCCGCGGTGATCGACCGCCTGCAGGCGTCCGGCAACACGGCGCTTTATGAGGCGACCGCAGGCGCGGCACTCAAGGCGGCGACATCGAAGGCAAGCCGCCGCGCCATCATCCTGCTCAGCGACGGCGCGGATTACGGCTCCTCCGGCACGGTCTCGCGACAGCAGGCGATCGACGCGGCCGGCAAGGTCGGGGTGCCGTTCTTCGCCATCGGCGAGGGTACCGACATTGACCGCGCCTACCTGCAGCAGCTCGCTGCGGCCTCGAATGGACGCTACCTGGAGGCACCGGATCCGAGGCAGCTCGGCGACCTGTACGCCAGCATCGCGCGCCTGCTCCGCAGCCAGTACGTGATCACGTTCGACGCCTCGGGCGTGCATGCCGCCGGCGACGTGCCAGTGACGGTGACGGTGCACAACGGCGCCCGCAGCGCGACCGGGAGCGCGTCCTATCACGCGCCACCGCCGCCGCCGGCCACGGTGTCGGTCGATGGCGTCCAGCCCGGCGAATCGCTGACCTCGCGGCGCACCGTCACCGCGCAGGTCGGGGGCGGCCAGGCCGTCTCGCGCGTCACCTTCCAGGTCGATGGCAAGACCGTCGCCGAAGCGACGTCACCACCCTACACGTATACGTACGACCCGGCCGCGTTCGGCGCCGGCGCCCATGAGCTTTCGGTCACCGCACAGGCAGCGAGTGGCCCGGTCACCTCGAAGGTCTCCTTCCTGTCCACACCGCCCGCGCGGGCGGCTGGCGGCGGGGGCGTAGACCCGCTGCTCCTCGTCGCCGCCGTCGTCGTGGCCATCCTGCTGGCGGGCGGGGTCCTCTTCCTGGCGCTGCGCAGGCGCCGGCGGGAAGAGACGCCCCCACCGGTCGATGTCGCCTCGCTGCGTACCGTGCCAGCGCTTCCGCCCGAGGCCGCGCCAGTGGCACCGGAACCGGAGCCCGCATGGGCGCCCATCGCCGAGCCGCGGGGCCTGCTGATCTCTCGCACCGGCGATGACCTCGGGAACGAGTACGTCATCGGCGGCAGCCCGGTGAGCATTGGCTCGGGCGAGCGGTGCGCGGTGCGCATCGCCGACCGCGGCCTCTCGGCGGTCGAGGCGCGCGTCTGGGTGCGTGACGGCCAGTTGATGCTGCACCGCATGATGAGCCTGAACGCGATCGCCAACGAGGGCGTGACCGGCGGCTGGTCGATCCTCGAGCCGGGCGACACGTTCCAGCTTGGTCCGCACACCTTCGAGTTCCGCCTGTTGCCGGTCCCGGCACCCGAACGCGATCCCTCCGACATCCCGAACGTGCTGCGGGATCCGGACGAGCCGCCGCGGGCCCCCGGTTCCGGCTTCACCGCCGCACCCGAACCGGCGCGTCTGCGCCTCCTGGAACTGATGCCGAAGAACGACGTCAATACCCCGCCGGACCGGGACGAGCGCGCGAGCTGACCGCCGGCCCGGGCGCCGGCGGCGATGGCGGTGATTGCTGGCCGGCTTGTCCGGCCGCCGTCGCAAGCCGCAGTGCCGTCCAGGCACGCCGTACCCCTCAAGCGCCGCCCTCCTCCTGCCGATGTTCATTGGGACGTAAGGGAATGCCCTGTCAGGAACCGCAGGATCCCCTGCTCCCGTCGATGTGCGCCGCCGACTGTTGGAGAGGGTCCCGCATGGTCAGCCTGGGTGCGCCCGCCCCGCGTCCCAACGACGACACGCCCCTCGTCCTGCGCGCCATCCAGCGCGATGAGGAGGCGTTCGCGGAGCTGTACGAGCGCCACATCGTGCGGGTCTATCGTCACATCTATTACATGGTCGGGAACGCCGCGGAGGCTGAGGACCTGGCGTCGCAGACCTTTCTGCGCGCGTGGGAGGCGATTGAGCGCTACCAGGTGCGCGGTGCGCCCTTCGTCTCCTGGCTTCTCCGCATCGCGCACAACCTCGGCGTCAGCCACCTGCGGTCGAAGCGGGAGTCGTCGCAGCTTCACGACGGGATCGTCGACGACACGATGCGGCGCGACCCGGAATCGGCCTATCAGCAGACCGCCGAGGAGGAGTTGGTCAGGGAAGCGATCCTGCGGCTCCGCGACGAGCAGCGCCAGGTGATCATTCTGCGCTTCATCGAGGATCTAGATTACCGGGAAGTGGCCGAGATTATCGGTAAGAGTGTCGCGGCGATCCGCGTCATTCAGCACCGCGCGCTCAACGCCTTGCGCAAGCAGATGAAGCTCCTGGACCCGGCGGTCTGAGGGCGACGGGCGGGAGCGCCTGTGGAGCAGGTCGGGGGGCAGGGGACAGTCCTGGCATCGTGGGAGTTGGTGGCCGGGAGCCGTAAAGCGCGTCCCGGCAGGGCCGATACCTATACAGCCCGGTGGGCCGAACGGCCCGTATGCACACATGGGGGAATCTAGCCATGGCACGATCAGTCGCGGGTGGCGTCTCGCCGAGTAGGTTGAACAGGAAGTTCCTCGTCGTGGCGGTGTTGCTCGCCGTCCTCAGCGCGGTGCTCGTCTACGCCAAGATCTCCGCCAAGAGCGGGACGACCACGGTCAGCTCGGGCACCGGCACCCAGGCCGTCGTCGTCGCCAAGACCGCCATCCAGCCGCGCACGGTCGTCACGGCCGACCAACTGGTGCTGAAGAGCATCTCGGCCAGCGCCGTCATCGGCGGCTCGTTCAGCAACATCGCCGAGGTCGTGGGCCGGACGGCCAAGTACCCCATCCAGGCGAACGAGCAGCTCACCGCGAGCAACGTGATCGATACGAGCAAGCCGGTCTCCGGCTCGGCCCTGTCGTTCGTCATCCCCGCGGGCAAGCGGGCCATGTCGATCCAGGCCTCCCAGGTGAGTAACGCTGGCGGCCTGATCCTGCCCGGTGACTTCGTGGACATCATCTGGACCTGCTGCAGCGGCAAGGCGATCATCGCCAAGACGCTCCTGCACAACGTCCAGGTGGCCGCGGTCGCGCAGACGATCGTGGACTCCGGTCCCGTGACCAGCGCCAGCACGACACCCGCCGCGGGCGGAAGCTCGACGGCGCCCGTCGCGGCCGGCGCGGCGAAGCCCGACCCCGGTGCCCAGACGGTGACGCTGCTGCTGACGCCGCAGGAGGCCGAGCAAGTGTTCCTGGCGGAGCAGAACGGCACGTTCCGCATGGACCTGCGGGGCATCAGCGACACCAACACGACCGACCCGGGGGTCGTCAACCTGTTGAACATCCTGCCGCCCTCCGCGCTCGCGGGTATCCCCGACGTGCTCAAGCCGGATGGCTACAAGCCGGGCCAGTAAGTCGCAGGATCGTCGTCGGGACGCGGAAGAGGCAGCGGGCAGCGGACGCGCGGGAGCGTAGGAGACGTAGGAGAGATGGCGCGAAACCCTGAGATCGTCACCGTCGACCCGGACCTCGGCACGAGGGCCGAGACGAAGCGCGCCGCGCAGATCGCCCACTTCACGGTCGTCGGCGAGGCCGGGTACGGGGTCGAGGCGGTGACGGTCGCGAAGGAGCACACGCCGGACGTCTTCCTCGTGTCGTTCGAGGAGCCGGTCGCGCTTGCCCTCCAGACCATCGAGTCGCTGGCCGACGCGGCTCCGGGCGCGCCGACCATCGTCTACTCGTCGCTGGCCGACGCGAACTCCGTGCGCCGGGCGATGGTCGCCGGGGCGCGCGACTACATCATCAAGCCGCTCAAGCCGGAGGACCTCAGCCGCGCCGTCTACGGCGTGCTCGAGCAGGAGGAGCGCAAGCGCCTGCGCGCCGACGGCCAGGTGGCCGACACGGCGGCGCGCGGCACCGTCATCACCGTCTTCGGCGCCAAGGGAGGCATCGGCAAGACCACGATCTCCACCAACCTGGCGACGACACTCGCCAAGATCACCGGCGCCAGCGTCTGCCTGCTCGATATGGACACGCGCTTCGGCGACGTCGCGATCATGATGGACATCGCCGTCGAGGCGAGCATCGCCGACGTGGCGCGCCACCTCGACACGCTGGATCGCGACAAGATCCGCGACTACCTCGTCAAGCACCACAGCGGCGTCTCGATCCTGCCGGCGCCGCTGCACCCGACCGAGTGGCGCAACCTGACGCCGCAGCACATCGAGAAGATCGTCGAGCTGCTGGCGCAGACGCACGACTTCGTCGTCATCGACACCCCCGGCACCTTCAACGAGCTGATCGCGACGACGCTCGAGCTGGCGAACCTGATCCTCCTCGTCACGAGCATGGACATCGCGAGCATCAAGGACACCGCGCTGGCGCTCGAGATGCTGCGCGCCGCCGGCGTCAGCGAGGACAAGGTCAAGCTCACGATCAACCACTCGACCGCCGCGAACAGCCTTCGCGAGGAAGACGTGTCGCGCGTGCTGGAATACGACGTCTTCTGGCGCATCCCGCACGACCTGGCGGTGTCCAGCAGCACCCAGCTCGGGCAGCCGATCGTCATCGCGAAGCCCTATGCGCGGGTGTCGCGCTCGATTATCGACCTCGCGCACACGCTGACGGGCACCAGGCAGGACAAGCGGGGATTCCTCGACCGGTTCCTCGGCCGGTCGGCCTGAACGGACGCCTGCGGGAGGCAGAGAACATGAGTCAGTTTCAGTGGCAGTCGCGCAAAGTGCAGCCCGGCGGGGGCGGGAACTACCAGCGTCCGAACAGCCTGTCGCAGAACGTCGTCGCCCTGAACGAGCTGAAGTTCACGCTGCACCAGCGGCTGATCGAGGAACTCGACCCGAACAAGCTCGAGGGGCTGGCCAAGGACAAGGCCCGCGAGGCCGTCGAGCAGGCGGCGCGCACGCTGATCGCGCAGGAGATGCCCGGCATCGTGGGCACGACGCGCGACGAGCTGGTATCCGCCGTGGCCGACGAGGTGCTGGGCTTCGGTCCGCTCGAACCGCTCCTGCGCGACAACGCGATCTCCGAAGTGATGGTCAACGCGCCGGATACGGTCTTCTATGAGAAGGAAGGGCGCCTCTACCTCAGCTCGGTGCGCTTTCGCGATGACAACCACATCATGCGGATCGTCGAACGTATCGTCGCACCGCTGGGGCGCCGGGTCGACGAGTCGTCGCCTATGGTGGACGCGCGCCTCCCCGACGGCTCGCGCGTCAACGTCATCATCCCGCCCGTGGCGCCGAAGAGCCCGACGATCACCATCCGCAAGTTCCGCACGGACAAGATGACGATGAACGACCTCATCGCCACGGGCGCCCTGACGAACGATCTCGCGGAGTTCTTCCGCGCGTCGGTGCAGGCCAAGCTCAGCATCCTCATCTCCGGTGGCACCGGCTCCGGCAAGACCACCATGCTCAATGCCCTCTCCGCGTTCATCCCGGACACCGAGCGCATCGTCACCATCGAAGACCCCACGGAGCTCCAGCTCCAGCAGGGCCACGTCGTCACGCTCGAGGCACGCCCCGCGTCGCTCGAAGGCAAGGGCGAGGTGACGCAGCGCGACCTCGTCCGCAACGCCCTGCGCATGCGCCCCGACCGCATCATCGTCGGCGAGGTGCGCGGCGCGGAGGCCTTCGACATGCTGCAGGCGATGAATACCGGCCACGAGGGATCACTGGGGACCGTGCACGCCAACACGCCGCGCGACGCCCTCGCCCGCATCGAGAACATGGTGATGATGGCGGGGTTCGAGCTGCCGGTGAAGGCGATCCGCGAGCAGATGCAGTCGGCGATCCACCTCGTCATCCAGATCGCCCGCTTCCCGGACGGCACGCGGAAGGTCGTCACGGTGGCCGAAGTCTCCGGCATGGAGGGCCAGATCGTCACGATGCAGGATCTGTTCCGCTTCGAGCAGACCGGCGTCGACACGGACGGACGGGTTCTCGGCGAGCTGCGCACGACCGGCATCCGGCCGCGCTTCACCGAGAAGTTCCAGGTCTCCGGCATCCACCTGCCGCCCGACCTGTTCGCAATCGCGGGGGCCTAGATGGATCCACTCGCCGCAGTCGCCGCCTTCTCCGTGATGACCACGGTCGTGATCGCCATGTTCGCCTTCTGGGGTTCAGCGGTGACGGGCGACGCGAACGTGCGCGGCCGCCTGCAAGGGCTGATGTCCGGCACGTCCGTGATCGATGTGTCGACGCCGGGTGCGCTCCGCCAGGCCCCGTCCGGCAGGAGCATCATCCGCAACCTCGTGGGAGTCGAGCTCCGCGAGAAGCTGGCGACCCAGCTCGAGCGGGCGGACCTCACGCTTCAGCCGGGCGAGTACGTGCTCCTGCGCTTCGGCCTCGCCTTCCTGGGCCTGATCGTCACGGTCTTCCTGATCCAGGGCACGTTCGGCTACGTCGCGGCGGCGGTAGCCGCCGTCGTCGGCTACAACCTGCCGAAGGTCTACATGACGCGGCGGCGCGACAAGCGTGTCGAGAAGCTGAACGCCCAGCTCCCCGAGGCGCTGACGATCATCTCGAACGCGCTGAAGGCCGGCTTCGGCCTGCTGCAGGCGCTGAACAGCGCGGCCGACCAGCTCGAGCACCCGATCGCCACGGAGCTCGGCCGCACGATCCACGAGATGAACATCGGCTCCAGCGCGGAGGAGTCCCTGCTCGCGCTGAGCGAGCGCTCCGGCAGCTACGACCTCGACATCGTGGTCACCGCCATCCTGGTCCAGCGGACCGTCGGCGGCAATCTCGGCGAAATCCTCGACACGGTTGCCGAGACGATGCGCGACCGCATCCGCATCCGGGGCGAGATCCGGACGCTGACGTCGCAACAGAAGCTGACGGGCATCGTGATCGGCCTGCTCCCAATCGGCATCGGCGTGCTGTTCCAGATCATGAGTCCGGGCTACATCAACCCGCTATTCACCACGACGATGGGCAAGATCCTGATCGGCCTGGCGGTCGTGCTCGAGGTGATCGGCGTCCTCGTCATCCAGCGCATTCTGAAGATCGAGGTGTAGCGCATGCCCATCGACCCGCTCGCCCTCCTCGCCGCCGGCCTGATTGCCGCCACCGTCCTGTTCTTCGTGCTCGGCCTCGCCGCGACGGGCCCAGGAAGCGCACTCGCGCGGCAGCGGCTCGAGGCGCTCAAGCGCGGCGCCGCAGCCGATGAGCCGCCCATCGAGTCGCACTCGCTCCAGGCCCGCGTGCTCGCTCCGCTCTTCCAGGGCGGCGTGCGCGCCTTCGGGAGCCTGCTGCCCAAGTCCGTGCTGAGCGGCGTCGAGCGCAAGCTCGTCATCGCCGGCGAGCCAATGACGATGAACGGCTTCCTGACCATGGTCTTCGTCTCGACGGCGGCATCGAGCGGCTTCGGTATCCTCATCCTCGTCGCATCGGGGACGGCGTTCTCCATCAAGACGATTGGCATCGTGGCGCTCATCTCCCTGATCGGCCTCTACCTGCCGTTCTGGATCGTCGGCTCGCGCGCGAAGCAGCGGCAGGCGGCGATCATCAAGAAGCTGCCCGACGCCTTCGACCTGATCACCACCTGCGTCGAAGCGGGCCTCGGCCTCGATGCGGCGCTCTCGCGCGTGGCGGAGAAGGTCGAAGGCCCCTTTGCGCAGGAGCTGGCGCGCGCGCTCCGTGACATCGCCCTCGGCAAGTCGCGGCGCGATGCGCTCAAGGAACTGGGCGAGCGCACGGCCGTGCCGGACCTCGTCCAGTTCACGAACGCCGTCATCCAGGCGGAGTCGATGGGCTCGTCGATCGGCGCCGTGCTGCGCGTGCAGGCGGACCAGCTCCGCGTGCGGCGGCGCCAGCGCGCGGAGGAAGCCGCGTACAAGGCGCCGGTGAAGATGCTCTTCCCGCTCGTGCTGTTCATCTTCCCGACGCTGTTCATCGTGATCCTTGGCCCGGCCGGCATCACGATCACGCAGAGCTTCCCGAAGTAGCGCTGCGTCTCCGAACGCCCCGCCCGAGACGGCCGCACCGAAAGGCGCGGCCGTTTCGTGTCCATCCGGGGCCCAACCAGCGCTTGCGGGAGGGCAGCGCGCGCTGTGCTGATCCGGCGTGATGGTGCCGCACCCTTCGGACCGGGCGGCCACATGGGGCCGCCCCTACAGACGCCGCCCATCGTTCGATGTGGCATCAAGTTCATCCGGGTGCGGCGCCACCGCGCCATGCGGAACTGCTACGATGACGGGACGCGCGCAGAGGAGGGAGGCGGAGCCAGATGTTCATCGCCATGAACCGCTTCAAGGTCGCGAGCGGGAAGGAAGCGCAGTTCGAGCAGACGTGGCGTGAGCGTACGTCGTACCTGCAGGGCGTGCCGGGGTTCGTGCGCTTCGCGCTGCTCCGGGGCGACCAGCCGGGCGACTACATCAGCCACAGCACGTGGACGGACCGTGACGCGTTCATCGCCTGGACGAAGAGCGAGTCGTTCGTCTCCGGGCACCGGCAGGGCGCGTCCATGATGGGCGTGCTCGAAGGGCCGCCCGTGGTCGCGCTCTACGACGCTGTGATCGAGGAGCACGCGGCCGAGGCCGCGGCGACCTGACCGTTCAGGCCACGGAGCCGCCGCGCGCCGCGCGGCTCCCGGCCGCGGGGCTCCGCGCCGGCAGCCTGGGCGGCCGCGCGTAGGCACGCGCCAGTCGCACGGCCTCGCGGCGCAGATCGTCGCGCAACTCGGCCGGCGCCAACACCTCCACCTCGTCGCCCCAGCTCCGCACCCAGCGTCCGACCTCCATCAGGCTGGCGACGCTGAGCGTCAGCACGCAGCCGCCGCCGTCCTCGTCTTCGAGCACCTGCGTCGGGTGCCAGCGCGACTCGCGCACGCGCCACGCCACCCGGGGCGAGAAGCGCAGCTTGATGACGTGCCCTTCGCCCCAGATGATCCCCCAGGCCGAAGCCAGCAGCGCGTCCAGGCTGAGGTCCGGCGGCAGCTCGAACGACCGTGGCAGCATGTCCGCGGAGACGATGCGCTCCACCTTGAACGTGCGCATGCCGCCGTGCGTGTGCGAATGGGCGATGAGGTAGGTCGCGAACCCGGCGGCGCTCGGCTCCAGGAAGTACGGGTCGACGACCACCTCCCGCGAGCGCTGGCGCCCCGCCGAGCGATAGCTGAGACGGAGCGAGCGCCGCTTCGCCCACGCCTCGGTGACGGTCGCCAGGTTGCGCGAGAACTCGGGGTCGAGCGGCCGCGCCGCCAGCGCCGCGGCCGCCGCGCGCACCTGGCCCCGGACCGCCTCCGGCATCACGTCGGCGAGCTGGCGCAGCGCGCTCGCGGCGTACGGGTCGCCCTCGTCGCTGTAGCGCAGGAAGAGGCGCGTGGCCAGCAGCAGCGCGCGCGCCTCCTGCAGCGTCAGCTTCATCGGCGACAGCCGCTCTTCGACGGCGAGGAAGTAGCGCCCGCGCTCCTCTCCCAGAGGCACGCCGCTCTCGGTCTGCAGCACCAGCAGGTCGCGCTCGATCGTCCGCACGCTGACGCCGGTCAGGCGCGCCAGTTCGTGCGTGGTGTAGCCGGCGCGGCGCGAGCGGAACAGCTCCTGGAGGCGCATCAGGCGGACCGAGCGGCGCTGCGGCGTCGTCATGGGTCTATCCTATGCGACCGCCGATCTTGACGAAAAGAAGCGCCGTCCCGCCTGGCGCGCGACAGCGGTTGTCGCCTCCCGCGCGTACCGTGATCCTGTCGCCCCGCCCGAAGCCAGGAATCGTCGTCTCATCAGGGGGTGGAGGCAGCCATGTACCAGACCGTGGAGCCCGTACCGTTCGCCTTTGTCCGAGGCGAAGAGGTGCTCGCGCGCCTCGCCGGCGCCGAGGTGCACCACCTGCGGGGCGGCGGGCGCCTTGCCCCGGCCTGCGTGCCGCCGTGGATGATCGGTACCGTCATCGGCGCCCGCCGGAGCGCCGGCACGCCGGCGTACCTGCTGCGGTTCCCGCACGACGAGTGTGAGTGCGTCTGCTGGGTCGACGAGGCGGCGATCGAAGGCACCGTGTAGTGCGCGCCGCCCATCGTTCGATGTGGCATCAAGTTGCACCGGCACGAGCGCCGTCCGGGCCGGGGCGCTACACGAAGCGAAGCTGCATGCCGATGTACGCCAGCAGCAGCCCGCGCAGGATCTTGCCGGCGACGGTCGCGATGAGGAACCGGCGGAACGAAAGCCGCACGGAACCGGCCGTCAGCCCCGCGACCTCGAACAGCGGGTTGGGCACGGCCGAGAGGACGAAGAGTGTCAGCATGCCCCAGCGCCGCATCAGCCGGACGACTGCGTCCATGGACCACTGCACCGCGCTCCGGAACCAGGCCGGCCCGCGGAGCTCGTGTCCCTTCGCCAGCTCCGCCCCCAGGTATCCGGCGTAGTACGCCGTGATCTCACCGAGCCCCATCCCCAGCCCGCCCATCAACCCGACGAGCCACGGGAAGGCCGAGTGCTTCCCCTCGCGCACGATCAGCGCCTGCGCCGTCGCCGTCAGGCCGGGGACCGGGATGGCGACGGTGACGGTGCTGACCAGGTTGATCGCGAAGATGCCGGCGTAGCCGAAGCCCTGCAGCCCGTCCGCGAGGCCCGGGAAGACCAGCATGACGATCCCGAACACCAGCGCACCACCGACGACGCCTGTGACCAGCAGCGCGCGCAGCCGTGGGTGCAGCGCCAGCCACTTGCCGGCGGCCAGGAGCGCGCGGTCCAGCGCCGAGTGGGTCCGCCCGACGGCTGGGGCGGGCTCGGCCAGGGGCTCGCGGTCGCCGGAAGACTGCGCGGATGTGTGCGCCATCCCGGCAGTGTATCGGGTGCCTGTTGGAGGGCCCGGTGGCGCGCCCACGTCCCGGGTCAGGATGCCGGGCGCCCGCCTCGTGGCCGTGGGGTTGACGTGGCGCGCGCGTCCGATTTCCATAAGGACGGCTGTTTCCTATAATCCCCTCGCCATGACCGACCAGACGATCCGCGTGCTGATCGCGAAGCCCGGCCTCGACGGCCACGACCGCGGGGCGAAGGTCGTCGCGCGCGCGCTCCGCGACGCCGGCATGGAGGTGATCTACACCGGCATCCGCCAGACGCCGGAGATGATCGCCGAGGCGGCGCTGCAGGAGGACGTGGACGTCATCGGCCTGAGCATCCTCTCGGGTGCGCACATGGAGCTCTTCCCGCGGGTCATCAACGCGCTCAAGGAGCGCGAGATCGGCCCCGACGACGTGCTGCTCTTCGCCGGCGGCATCATCCCGGACGACGACATCCCGCGCCTCAAGCAGATGGGGTTCCAGGCGGTGTTCGGCCCGGGCACCTCGACCGAGGACGTGATCAAGTTCGTGCGCGAGTGGGCCGGCGCGCGCGCCATCGGCACCGCGTAGCATGTCCCCGGACGTGGAGGCGCTCGTCGAGCGGCTGCTCGCGGGCAACCGCCGCGCGCTCGCGCGCATCCTCACGCAGATCGAGAACGACGCCCCGGCCGGCCGCCGCGCGCTCTCGCTGCTGTATCCGCGCTCCGGCCGCGCCCACACCGTCGGCCTCACGGGCTCGGCGGGCTCGGGCAAGAGCACGCTCGTCGCGGCGCTCGCCCGCGTGTTGCGCGCGCGCGGCAGGACGCTCGGGATCGTCGCCATCGACCCCACGAGCCCGTTCAGCCAGGGTGCCCTGCTGGGCGACCGCATCCGCATGCAGGAGCTGACCGCCGACCGCGAGGTCTTCCTGCGCAGCATGGCGACGCGCGGCAACCTGGGCGGCCTGGCGCCCGCGACGGCGGGCATCGTCACGGCGCTCGACGCCTTTGGCAAGGACGTCGTGATCGTCGAGACCGTCGGCGCGGGCCAGGACGAGGTCGAGGTCGCGGCGATGGCCGACACCACCGTCGTCGTGCTCACCCCGGGCAGCGGCGACGACGTGCAGGCGATGAAGGCCGGCATCATGGAGATCGCCGACGTGCTCGTCGTCAACAAGTCCGACCTGCCGAACGCCGACCTGCTCGCCCGCCAGTTGCGCTCGATCGTCGAGGCGGCGCGCAGCGGGCGGCCGACGCCGATCGTGCGCACGGCGTCGGCGCTGGGGGAAGGCATCGAGGCGCTGGCCGATGCGCTCGAGGAGCACCGCGCCTACATCGAGCAGCCGGACGTGCGCGCGGCGCACCGTCGCGCGCAGGCGCGGCACCAGGTGCTCGCGCTCGCGCGGCAGCGGCTGATCGACCGCGTCGTGACGGTGCACTCCGGCGACGGCCGCCTCGACGACCTCGTCGCGCAGGTCGCCGACCGCCGCCTCGACCCGCAGGCCGCCGCCGACGCGCTGATTACGGAGTAGCGGCCGTGGCCGTGGAGCCGGCGGGCGCGTCGCACGTTGCCCGACGCGCGTTTGCGGACACTGAGTGCGAGGGGGTGGCGCGTCCCATCCTTACCGCTCGATGATCAGCGCCCGCGCGTCCGGGGCGGCGCGTGGCTTCGGCGCCGCACCCGAGGCCGCGTAGCCCAGCACGACGAAGGCTTGCGCGACGTACTCCGCCGGCAGCGCCAGCGCCTCGCGCACGGCCTCCGGCGCGAAGAGCGGCGCCGAGAGCCAGTACGATGCCAGCCCGAGCGCGTGCGCGGCCAGCATCAGGTTCTGGATGCCGGCGCCGGCGGACTGCTGCGCCATCGCCCATTCGTGGCGCGCGCGCCGCTCGTCGGGCCAGTCGCGCAGCCCTTCGTGCGTGAGGCACGACAGCACGAGCGCCGGCGCGCCGGCGATCTGGCGGCGCGACTTGCGCAGCAGCCGCTCGATCAGCGCCTCGGGGTGCCCGTCGCGTTCCAGATCCGCGCGCCAGGCCTCGCCCATGCTCGCGGCGAGCGCCTGTCGTCGCTCCAGGCCGACGATCACGTACCGCCACGGCTTCGTGTGGTGTGGCGCCGGCGCCAGGCACGCCAGCTCCAGCGCCCGACCGACGAGCGCCGCGGGCACCGGCCGCGCGTCGAGCTGGCGCAGCGAGCGGCGCGTCGCGATGGCTTCGAGCGCGTCCATCAGCGCGTGCCCGTCGCCCGCGAGCGCGCCCGCGCGTCGATCCAGCCACGCGTTGCCGCGCCGACGGGCAGCCCCGGCAGCGCGTCAAGGTCTTCCGGGGCGTCGACGTCGAAGCGCAGCCCGTCGATATCGAGCACCACGACGTCGATGCCCGCATCGCGCGCGGCCCGGCGGTGCGCGTCCGCGCTGTCGCGGCCGAAGCGCATGCCGACCGCCTCCGCGGGGCGCAGCGCCAGCGCGTTTGTGCCGTTGTCCTGCGACGGGACGATGACGGCGCGCGGCGCGTCGCCGGCGAGCGCGTCGACGACCGCGCGGACGTCGTCAGCGCGCGCGAGCGGGATGTCGGCCGGCAGGATCACGAGCTCGTCCGCGCCCCCGTGGCGCGTGAGGTAGCGCTGCCCGAAGGAGAGGCCGTCGTTCAGCGCCTGGAGGCCCGACGCCGTGCGGACGGCCGGCGGCTCGGCGATCGGACTGGCCCCCAGCTCGCGCGCGTGCGACAGCGCTTCGCTGTCGGCGCTGACGACCGCGACGACGTCGAAGCGCCCGCTCTCCCTGCAGGCGGAGATCACGTCGGTCAGCATCGCGAGTGCCAGCTCGGCGCGCTCCGTGCCGTCGAGCAGGTCGGCGAGGCGCATCTTGGCCTCTGGCAACGCTTTCATGGGGATCAGTGCGGCGCGCATCGCCTCATTGAACCGCGGCGAGCACGGCTTCGGCCAGCGCCCGCTTCTCGGCCGGCCCGCGCATGATCGTCTGCGTCACGGCGGCGCGCACGCCCGCGGACTCGACGGCCGGCGCGAGTGCCCGGTCCTCTTCGTCGATCACGAGCACGTCGAGGAAGTCGGCGTAGGCCCCGGCCACGCCCGCCGCAGTCGGCGTCATGCCGAGCGATGCCATCATGCGGTCCGCCGGCCCCTTGATCGTCCTGCCGCCGACGATCGGGCTCACCGCGACGATGCTCGCGGCCGTCGCGCGCAGCGCATCGCGCACGCCGCGCACCGCGAGCAGCGGGCCGATGCTGACGACGGGGTTGCTCGGCGCAACGATCACCGCGCCGGCCGTCGCGATCGCGTCGAGCACGCCGGGCGCGGGCGCGGCGGCGTCGATGCCCTCGAAGCGCACGGCGCGCACCTCGTCCTCCGTCCGTCGTTTGACGAAGTACTCCTGGAACGTCAGCGTGCCGGCGTCGGTCTCGACGAGCGTGCGGATGCGGTCGTCGGACACGGGCAGCAGCCGCAGCCCCAGCCCGAACGCCGCGGCGATGCGCGCCGTCGCCTCGCTCAGCGTGGCGCCGTCGCGCAGCAGACGCGTGCGGAAGGCGTGCGTCGCCATGTCGGCGTCGCCCAGGCTGAACCAGGTCTCGTACCCGAAGCGCCGCAGCGCGTCGAGCGCCTGGTACGTCTCGCTGGCGAGCCCCCAGCCGTGCGCCGGGTCGATGGCGCCGGCGAGCGTATAGATGACCGTGTCGATGTCGGGCGAGACGCGCAGCCCGAAGAAGTCCTCGTCGTCGCCGGTGTTGGAGATGACGGTGATCCGCTCCTGCGGCACGACCTGCACGAGCCCTTCGAGGAAGCGCGCCGCCCCGACCCCGCCCGCGAGCACGGTGACGTCCATGCCGGGATCGTAGCAGCGAAGCGCGTGTGGTGGTGGAGGACGCAGGTGATCCGCTCGGCCCGCCGATCTGTGTCCATCCGTGACATCTGTGGACCGGCTTGCGTCCTTACACGAACAGCGGCGCCATGCCCGCGCGCTCGACGAGCGCCCGCATCTCCGCGTCCGCCGGCGCGATGCCGCGCGAGCGCGCCGCGGCATCGAGGATGCGGGGCAGCAGCGTCAGGTCGCCCGCGGTGTTCAGGAAGGCGCGCGGCCGTCCCAGCACGTAGTCGACCGCCAGGTCGATGTCGCGCTGCTCCCGCAGCGGCTCGTACCACGTCGTGTGCGGCCGCTCGCCGGGCGGCAGGCTCGCGGTGGGCTCCCGCCACGGCCCGAGCGTGATGCCCTTGATCGTCTGCATCGCGACGCCCCGTCCGGCGCAGACCTTCGCCAACTCCTCGAAATCGGCGGCGTACGCCCGATTCTGCATCATCGTACAGTTGTACGGCAGCAGCACCGAGTCGAAGGGGAAGCGCTCGAGGCTGCGCAGGTGCATCGCGGCGGCCGTCGTGCCGTGGCCGGTGACGCCGATGAAGCGCACCTGGCCCCGCTCGCGCGCCTCGAGCGCCGCCTCCAGTGCGCCGCCTGGCCCGAGCGCCGTCGCCCACTCGCCGGGATCGACGAGATTGTGGAGCTGGAGCAGGTCGACGCTCTCGACGCGCAGACGCTCGAGCGAGTGCGCGAACTGCGCGGCCGCCGTCTTGCGCGTGCGCTGGTCCGTCTTCGTAGCAAGGAAGAAGTCGGCGCGATGCGCCGGCATCCACGAGCCGACGTGCCGCTCGGCGCGTCCGTAGCTCGCCGCGGTGTCGATGTGGTTGACGCCGGCGCGCAGCAGCACGTCGAGCGTGCGCGCCGCCGCGTCGGCGTCGACGCCCCACATCGCCGCCGCGCCGAAGATGACGCGTGTGCTCTCGTGTCCCGTGCGCCCGAACGGTTGCGTCGCGATCATGATGCCTCCGGTGGTGCGGGCCGGCTCGGAGGTGAAGGGTAGAAGGGGAGCGGAGCGCTGGAGCCACGTCCCATCTTGTACCCTCCAGTGCCTGCCGTCAGCGCTACATCCCGACGCGGTACGGGTGCGGCCCGAACTCCGCCTCATAGAACGGCGCCACCGACTGGCCGCGGCGCGCGAAGCGGTCGATCTGCTTCCGCTCGTCCTCCGTGATCTCGACGGCCAGCGCGCCCATGTTGTCCTCGAACTGCTCCATTGTCCGCGGGCCGATGATCGGACTGGTGACGCCGGGCTGCTGCATGCACCACGCGAGCGCGAGCTGCGACATCGTCACGCCCTTCGCCGCCGCCATCTCGCCGAGCGCCTCGACGACGTCGTAGATGCGGTCGTTCAGCCGCCGCCGGTAGAGCGGGTTCGACGTGTCGGCGAAGCGCGCGCCCTCCGGCGGCTCCTCGCCGCGCTTGTACTTGCCCGTCAGCAGGCCGCCCCCGAGCGGACTCCACGGGATGATGGCGAAGCCGTACGTCCGCGCCATCGGCAGCAGCTCGCGCTCGATGCGGCGGTCGAGCAGGTTGTAGGGCGGCTGCTCGCAGACGAAGCGGTTCAGCCCCAGCTCCTTCGCCACCCACAGAGACTCGACGAGCTGCCACGCCGCGAACGTGCTGCTGCCGATGTAGCGCACCTTGCCGGCGCGCACGAGGTCATCGAGCGCGCGCAGCGTCTCGTCGATCGGCGTGTCCGGCTGCGGCCGGTGGATCTGGTAGAGGTCGATGTAGTCCGTCTGCAGCCGCCGCAGGCTCGCCTCGCACTGCTCGATGATGTGGCGGCGGTTGTTGCCGGACTCGAGCGGGCCCTCGCCCATGGTGCCGTGCACCTTGGTCGCCAGGACGATGCTGTGCCGCTTGCCGTTGCGCTTCAGCGCCTCGCCCGTCGTCTCTTCGCTGCGGCCCAGGCTGTAGACGTTCGCCGTGTCGATGAAGTTGATGCCGGCGTCGATGGCGCGGTCGATGATGGCGTAGGCGTCGTCGGGCGCCGTCTTGCCGCCGAACATCATGCAGCCCAGGCAGAGCTGGCTGACCTTGACGCCGGTGCGGCCGAGGGGGCGGTAGTCCATCGAAGGCTCCTCTCGTGTTGCGATGGTTGGTGCGCGCGGCCGCGCGACGCGCGCCGGCGGCGTGGTGAGGTCGATCGTACGGCGGCCTAACGCGTACGTCAAGGTTAACTGCCGTCCGGCACGCGCCCCGGCCCGCCTGCGCGCCCGCTTTGCGCGCCGAGGACGCGCGTCGTAGGATGCGCGATGCGCAGGGACCCGATGGGCATCACGCTGGACCGGCACGAGTCATGCAGGAGAGAGAGTGGCCATGAAGTTCGGCATCACGATGTTCCCGGCGGACTACGCGATCCCGGTCACCGAGCTGGGGCGCGCCTGCGAGGATCTGGGGTTCGAGTCGCTCTTCTTCCCCGAGCACACGCACATCCCGGCGAGCCGCCGGACGCCCTGGCCCGGCGGCGCGCCGCTGCCCGAGGAGTACAGCCACACCCTCGACCCGTTTGTCGCGATGGCCGCGGTGGCCGCCGTCACGACGACGCTGCGCGTCGGCACGGGCATCTGCCTCGTCATCCAGCGCGACCCGATCACGCTGGCGAAGGAGGTCGCGAGCGTCGACCACCTGTCGGGCGGCCGCGTGCTGTTCGGCATCGGCGGCGGCTGGAACCGCGAGGAGATGGCGCACCACGGCACGAAGTACGCCCTCCGCTGGAAGATCCTCCGTGAGCGCGTGCTGGCGATGAAGCGCATCTGGGCCGACGCCGACGCCGAGTTCCACGGGGAGTACGTCGACTTCGAGCCGATCTGGTCGTGGCCGAAGCCGGTGCAGCAGCCGCACCCGCCGATCCTCGTCGGTGGCGACGGCCCGCGCACGCTCGCCCGCGTGGTCGAGTACGGCGACGAATGGATGCCGATCGTCGGCCGCGGCAGCCAGGACCTCGGCGCGCGCATCGAGGAACTGCAGGCGATGGCGAAGGCGGCCGGCCGGGGCCCGGTCCCGGTGAGCCTCTACGGGGCGCGCGCCCAGCCGGAGGCGGTCGAGAAGTACCGGGGAGCGGGAGTATCGCGCTGCGTCTTCGGCCTGCCGCCTGTCGCGGCGGACGACGCCATCGCCCACCTCAAGCGCTACGCCGAGGCCGCGAAGGGGTAGGGGGCGGCGCGCATGCGCAACCCTCTCGCGGTTGGAGGGCCGGCGCCACGCATCGGGGCCTACGTTCACCCCACCTGGATAGGCGCCGCCACGCGCGGCGTGGAGCTTGTTGCTATGGATGCGTTGTTCTCGGTCAAGGACAAGGCGGTCGTCGTGACCGGCGGGTCGCGCGGCATCGGGCTGATGATCGCGCGCGGCTTCGTCGAGGCCGGCGCGCGCGTCTACATCTCCGCACGCAAGGCCGACGCCTGCGCCGCCGCGGCCGCCGAGCTGTCGGCCGGCGGCACCTGCACGCCGGTCCCCGGCGACGTCGGCACGGAGGCGGGCTGCCGCGAGCTCGCGGAGGAGATGGCGCGGCGCGAGGAGCGGTTGCACGTCCTCGTCAACAATGCCGGTACGAACTGGGGTGCGCCGCTCGCCGAGTACCCGGATGCCGCGTTCGACAAAGTATTCGCCGTCAACGTGAAGGGCGCCTTCCACCTGACGCGCCTGATGCTGCCGTTGCTCGAGCGGGCCGCGAGCGACGACGACCCGGCACGCGTCATCAACATCGGATCGATCGACGGCCTCCAGGCGCCGATGCTCGAGACGTACGCGTACTCATCGAGCAAGGCGGCGGTGCACCACCTGACGCGCGTGCTCGCTCAGCAGCTCGCGGCCCGAAGGATCACCGTCAACGCCATCGCGCCGGGCCCGTTCGAGAGCAAGATGATGCACGAGACGTTGCAGCGCTTCGGCGACCAGATCCGCGCGTCCTGCCCGCTGGGCCGCATCGGCCGGCCGGAGGATGTCGCCGGCACGGCGATCTACCTCGCCTCGCGCGCCGGTGCGTACCTCACCGGCGCCGTGATCCCGGTCGACGGCGGCATCTCCACCCGGCACGGCTGAGCGGCTGTTTGTCAGGGCCACCGCTGGCGCGGCCGGGCGGGTGCTGGTATGCTTCCAACGGTGCATGACTGACCAGTCACTCATTCAGGGCATCGGGCACGACCCGGAGAAGCGGCAGCGCCTCATCGAGGCGGCGGCGAAGCAGTTCGCGCGGTCCGGGTTCGATGCCGCGAGCATGGACGGCATCGCGCGCGAGGCCGGCGTCGCCAAGGGCACGACGTACCTCTACTTCCGCGGCAAGCGGGACCTGTTTCTCGCTGTCCTCGACGAGCTGCGGCGGCGTCTCGACGCGGCGCCGGCCCCCGATGCGACGCAGCCGCCGCGCGAAGCCCTCCGCGCCTACGTCCGCCTGCACCTGGCGGTCGCCGACGCGGTCCCTGACCTCTTCCGCTGCTACACCAGCGCGCTCTTCGGCGTCAACCGCGACTTCCAGGAGGCGGCGATGGGCGTCTTCTCGTGGCAGACGCGGCAGCTCGCCGGGCTGCTTGCTCCCGGTGTGCGGCGACCGTCGCGCCTGCAGGTCCGGCGCGCCGAACTCGTCGCCGCGAGTGTGCTCGCGGCCTCGCTGATCCGCAGCCTCGAAGGCCGCGCCTGGCGCGGCACAGCGCTCGAAGAGGACCTCGTCGTGCGTGGGGCGCTGACGGAGGACGGCCGATGGACGTGACCCTGCGCCGCCGGCCGTCGGTCCGTGCGGCGCTGAACGGCAGCGGATTCCAGCGCTGGGTCGTCCTCGGCATCCTCATCGGCATCGGCGTCGGGGTCATGGCCAGCGTCTTCCTCTTCGCGATCGACGGCATGACGCAACTGTTCCTCGGCGGCATCGCCGGCCTCGCGCCGCCGGTGCCCAGTGGCGAAGGTGCGACGGTGGTCCAGAGCGCCTCCCGGCCCTGGCTGTTCCCCGTCGTGGTCGCGCTCGGCGGGCTGCTCAGCGCCATCATCGTGTACCGGCTGGCGCCCGAGGCGGAGGGTGGTGGCACGGATAGCGCCATCCGCGCCTTCCACGATGACGGCGGACACCTGCGCCGCCGCGTGGTACCGGTGAAGCTGGTGGCATCGGCGATCATCCTCGGGTCGGGCGGCAGCGCCGGCCGCGAGGGGCCGAGCGCGCAGATGGGCGCCGGCATCGCCTCCTGGATCGGCGAGGTGTTCCGGCTGACGCCGCAGGACCGGCGGATCGCGTGCGCGGTCGGCCTCGGCGCTGGCATCGGCGCGATCTTCCGCGCCCCGCTCGGCGGCGCCATTCTCAGCGCTGAGATCCTGTACATCCGTGACTTCGAGATCGAGGCGATCGTACCGGGACTCATCGCATCGGTGATCGGATACAGCATCGTCGGCGGCATCTTCGGGTTCACGCCGATCTTTGGCCGCGGGCTCGGGCTGCGGTTCGAGGACCCGGCGTCGCTCGGCTGGTACGCGCTGCTGGGCATCCTCGCCGGCCTCCTGGCGATCGCCTACGCGCGCGTGTTCTACAAGATCCGCGACGGCTTCCGTGTCCTGCGGGCGCCGCGCTGGCTGAAGCCGGCGGTCGGCGGCCTCGCCGTCGGCGTCATCGCGATCGCCTTCCCGCAGGTGCTGTCGATCGGGTACGGCTGGGTGCAGCTCGCGATCGAGGGCAACCACGCGCAGCTCGCGACGTGGACCATGCTCGCGCTGGTCGGCGTCAAGATCCTGACGACGTCGCTGACGATCGGCTCGGGGGGCGCGGGCGGCGACTTCGCGCCGGTGCTGTACGTCGGCGCGATGCTCGGTGGCGGCGTCTGGGGCCTGCTGCACGGCCACGTGCCCGGCCTGCCGCCGACGGCCGCGCCCTTCGTCATCGTCGGCATGATGGCGCTGCTCGGCGGCGCGGCGAAGGCGCCGCTCGCCGTGATGATCATGGTGGCGGAGATGACGGGCGAGTTCTCGATGATCGTCCCTGCGATGCTCGCCGCCGGCCTCGCCTATCTCGTCTCCGGCGACACGACGCTCTATGAGGAGCAGCGCAAGACGCGCGCCGACTCGCCGGCGCATCGTGGCGAGTTCACCATCCCGCTGATCCAGGCGGTCACCGTCGCGGAAGCGATGAGCCGCGACGTCGTGTCGGCGGCGCCCTCGGAGCCGGTGGCGGCCGCCGAACAGCGGATGCGCGATGCGGGACTGCGCGGCATGCCCGTGCTCGAGGCCGGCCGCCTCGTCGGCATGTTCACGGCGTCCGACGCGCTGCGGGCGGCGCGCGGGCCCGCCGCGACGGTCGGCGACGTGATGACCGAACACCCGATCGTCGCGCACCCGGGCGAGTCCCTCCACACGGTGCTGCAGAGGATCACGCGCTCCGGCGTCTCGCGCCTGCCCGTCGTCGAGCGCGAGGCGCCGGACCGGCCCGTCGGCATCGTGTCGATGCGTGACCTCGCCGCCGTGCTCGACCTGGAGGTGGCGGCGCTCGCGGAGCGCCCGACGGCGCGGATGTCCGCTGGCGCCGACGACCCGCTGCGGTCGGTCCTCGTGCGCGATGCGATGCGCGGCGGCATCGAATGCGTGACCGCGAGCTCGTCGCTGAAGCGTGTCGCCAACCGGCTCTCGGCCGCCGGCCTGCACGCCGCCGCCGTCGTCGATGACCGCGGCGTCCTCGCCGGGGTCGTCACGGTCACCGACATCGAGCGCTCCGTCGACGAAGATCCGGCGCGGCCTGTGGCCGAGATCGCGCCGCGCGACGTCGTGGTCGCGCGCCCGTCGCAGACCGTCGCGGACGCGCTGGCGCAGCCGCGCGCGCAGGGCCTGCGGCAGATTGTCGTGGTCGAGGGCGTGGGCGGCGAGCTGCGCCCGATCGGCCTCCTGCGGCGGAGCGATGTCGTCGCCGCGTACCTGCGCGTCCGCGACCGCGAAGCGCGGATCGCGCGCCGGGCGCGCGCCATCGACGAGCAGCCTGGGAGTGGCGCCGAGACGCTGGAGGTCACGATCGCCGGCGGCACGGAGCCGGTGGGCCGGACGCTCGCCGAGCTGCGGCTGCCGGCGGACGCCGTGATCACCCGCATCGTGCGCGGCGGCGACGTCATCATCCCGCGCGGCTCCGTGCGGGTCGAGCCGGGCGACCGCCTCGCGGTCCTCGTCGCGGCGGGTGCGGCCGATGAGGTCCGTCAGCGATTCCGGGACTGTGCCGTCAAGGTGGTCGCGTAGTACGCTTTGTCCGCACCGTTGGAAGGCCGCGGGCGCCGGCGGGCAGCGCCGGCGTGCACGGAACGGAGGCGGGCGGATGCGACTGGACGGCCGGGTAGCGATCGTCGTAGGGGGCGGTCAGACGCCCGGCGACACCATCGGCAACGGCCGGGCGACGGCCATCCTCTTCGCGCGCGAGGGCGCGCACGTCCTCGTCGCTGACCGCGACCTCGCCTCGGCCGAGCAGACGCGCGCGATGATCGCGGCGGAGGGCGGCCGCAGCGACACGATCGAGGTCGACGTGACGCGCGAGGCTGACTGCGTGCGCCTGGCGGAGACGTGCGTCGAGCGCCATGGCCGCATCGATATCCTCCACAACAACGTCGGCATCGGCACGGGGGACGCCGGCGTGCAGCACATCGAGCTGGAGACGTTCGAGCGGATCTTCCGCGTCAACCTGGAGGGCCCGCTGCTGACCTGCAAGCACGTGCTGCCGGTGATGCGCGCGCAAGGGTCCGGCGTCATCATCAACATCTCGTCCATGGCGTCGGTCGCCGCCGCGACGGGCATCGTCGCGTACAAGACGTCGAAGGCGGCCCTGAACGCGCTCACGCAGACGCTGGCGATGGCGAATGCGCGCCACGGCATCCGCGTCAACGCCATCCTGCCCGGGCTGATCAACACGCCGATGGCGATCGAGGGCATCAGCGCGGCGCGCGGTATCACGAAAGAGCAGCTCATCGCCGAGCGAGACCGCCAGGTGCCGATGGGCAGGATGGGCACGGCGTGGGACGTGGCGAAGGCCGCCGTCTTCCTCGCGTCCGACGACGCGGCATTCATCACCGGCGTGCTGCTGCCGGTCGATGGCGGCCAGAGCGTCCGCGTCGGCTGAGCGCAAGCCCCGGCGTGTTGTGCGGCGGGGCGCGGCGGCGGCGCGGCGCCGCTTGTCCGCGTGCCACGCCGGCATATTCGCCTGCTGACCGCGGAAGGGGGCCGGACACGCCCCGGCCCCCTTCATGCACCGCTTAGCGCGTCCGTCCCCTCCTGCCGCTACGCGCGCTTGCGGAGGTACAAGGCGCCACCGCCCAGAACCGCTACCCCTACGATGATCGCGCCCAGGATGCCGGCCCAGGCGCCGGCCGCCAGCCCGGAGCCGCCCGTCGCCGCCGCCGAGTGCGGCGGCGAGCCGCCGGATGGGACTTCCGCGACGCCGCCCACGGATGCCGCAATGATCAGCAGGGCGTCACCGGCTCCCGGCGCTGTCGGCGACGAGGCGGTGATCGTGCCACCCGGCGAGGGGCAGGTAAGCTTGTACTTCGCGCCCAGTACAAGTGTTGGAGTGGGAATGGTGAAGGTGGTGCTGGGACCGGCATCGCACGTGTACGTGAAGGACGCGTCGTCGGGAAGCTGCGGCACCGTCATGGTGCCGGTCCTCATCGGGGTCGCATTGTCGACGCCGCCAAGTATGTTGCCGCGTACCACGCCCCCGACGGTCAGGTCGATGGTGGTAATACTTACGGTGTGTCCGTATGGAAAGAGTTTAGCGGCGATGATCGGATTGGCGGCCTCCGCCCTGCCGCCACCTGACAGCACCAAGGCCGCCAAGGCCGCGGCGACGACGATACACCCAATTCGATAGATCATGGTCTCCCCCTCCTCTGTTCCGGCTGAAATGCCAGGCGGCGTGCCGTGGCGGACCCGCGGATACCGCTCCTGCTGCCCGGCGGGGGAGGGGCAGATCCCGCGCGCCATGCATCGCGGTCTCAACGCGCGGCGAGCAACCGCTGCTCGGGCACGGCCAACGGTGCCCGCGCAGCCGCTTCCCAAGGCGTGGCCGCATCGTCCACCGGCGCTCGCTGCCGGCGCATCCGCAAAAATGATGGACTTTTTCCCATCCACACTAGGTGACAGCCGTGCCCGATCTGCGTAGAATTGTGTATCGTCCAATGTGCCGGGCCCAGGGGGAGGCCGGCTTCCCGCCGCCTCTGCCCTGAGCGTCAGGACGTCCCGCGGCGAGGACGCCGACCATGAGCGCGAGACCTTCCGCGCGCCCCGGCCGCTACCGCAGCCGCCTCGTTGGCCGCGGCCGCGAACTGGCGCGCGTCCAGGCCGCCCTCGACGGCGCCGCCGCCGGCCGCGGCTCCGTCGTCCTCATCGAAGGTGAGCCCGGTATCGGCAAGACCCGCCTCGCCCACGAGGCCGCCGCGCGTGCCGCGCGGCGCGGCTTCACCGTGCTCGAGGGCTCCTGCCTCGTCACGGCCAGCGGCCTCCCGTTCGCGCCGCTGCGCGACGCGCTGAGCAGGCGTACCCGCGACGCGCCCGCCCTCGCCGCGCTCCCGCCGCTGCCGGTGCCGGTCCAGCCGGCTCGCGACGCCGCCGACGACGCGTACGAGCACCGCCGCGCTGTGGCCGAGTTCCTCGCCGGGCTGGGCGAGACGATGCCCGTGCTGCTGGTGCTCGAGGACCTCCAGTGGGGCGACCTCGACACCGTGGCGCTGCTTCCTCTCCTGGCCCGCGCCGTGCGCGATGCCCGCTGCCTGGTGGTCGGCACCTACCGGGCCTCCGAGCTCGTCACCGGCCATCCGCTCGCCGAAGTGGCTGCTGACCTCCATCGTGCGCGGCTCGCGACGCGGCTCCATCTGCCGCCGCTCACGGAGGCCGAGACGCACGAGCTGGCAACGCGCATCCTCCCCGCGGAACCTGCGTCCGCGGCCACCCGCGAGCTGCATCGTCGCACCGGCGGCATCCCCTTTTTCGTCGAGGAGATCCTCCTGGACCTGGTCGATCGCGGACAGGCGTTGCCGGCCCCTGCCGCCCTCGACGGGGCCGGATCGCCGCCCCCGATTCCCGAAGGGGTCAGCGAGGCCGTTACCTGGCGCCTCGGCCGCCTCAGCGCCCGTACCCGCCAGATGCTGGAGCTCGCCTCGGTCCTCGGACAGCGCCTCGACTTCGGACGATTCCTGGCCGCGCAACCCGATGTGCACCCGGCCGCCCTGCTCTCACTGCTCGATGAGGCGATTGATGCGCGGGTGCTCGTCGAGGTCCCGCAAGCTGACGATGCCCGCGCGTACGCCTTCGTCCATGACCTCATGGGGGAAGTGGTGTACGCCGGCATCCCACCCAGCCGGCGCGCCCAACGGCACCGGCGCGTCGCCGACGCGCTCTCGCGTCCCGGCATCGACGCCACGAATGCCGCCGAGATCTGCCATCACCTGCTGCTGGCGGGGCCGCTGGCGACACGCGCCGAGATCCTCGGTGCCGCCTGGGCCGCCGCATGCCACGCGATGGACCTCTATGCCTTCGATTCCGCGGCTGCCCATCTCCGCACGGCCGCCGGTTGCGCGGCTCCCGGCAACGACCCGTCTCCCGCCAGCATCGCCCGCCACCTCGCGCGGGCGCTCGCCGCATCCGGTGACCTGACACGCGCCGTCCCCGAGTATGACCGCGCCCTCGCCCTGCTGGCGCCCGATGCCGACGCCGACGAACGCGTCCGGCTCCGGCTGGAGGTCGCGCAGGAGCTGCGGCGCGTCTCCCTCGATACGGACGCGATCCGCTATCTCGAGCAGGCGCTCGCCGATACGCCGCGGGCCAGCGTCGACACGGCCATCTCGGTACAGGTCGAGCTCGGTCGCTGCCTCCTCTGGACGGGCCGCTTCGATGAAGGCGGCCGGCTCATTGCTGCTGCCGTCGCCGCTTCTGCTACGAACGCGGATCCCGCCATCCGCGCCCGCGCCCGCTACGCGCACGCGGACTGGTGCGCGCGCTCGGGCGACTTCCGCTCGGCCGCGCAGCAGGCCGACGGTGCAGCGCAGTTCGCGCTCGAGGCTGGCGACCCGCGTTCCGCTGGCGCCGCCCTCGTCTCTTCCGCGACCTGGTGGCTGCAGATGCAGGAGGTGGAAGAAGGGCTGAGCCGCGCCGCTCGCGCCCTTGAACTCGCCGGGGCGTGCCGGGACCTCACGACCCTGACGGAGGCGCGGAGCCTGCGGGCGCTCGTCCACTGCATGCGGGGGCAGTGGATGGAGTGCGACGCCGAGCTTGCCGCGGGAAGGGACGCGGCTGCCGGTCTGCGGCGGCTGCCACACCTGTCGGCGTACCTCACCTTCGTTGGCTGGCAGCAGACGCTCTGGCGGGGCAGCGACGACGACATCGGCGCGCTCGAAGCCGCGCTGCCGGCGGCGCCGCTGCCGCCGGTGTACGAGCTGGCACGCTCGTTCTTCCTCTGCAGGCTGTACGTGCGCAAAGGCGACATCGAAGGCGCCCGCGCCGCGCTCGCGCCATCGCTCCGGCTCCTCCCCGCCGCGCCTCCTCCCGGGCTGGTCGACGGCTGGATCATGGGCGTCTCCCAGGTCCTCGGCGGACTGTGCGATGTCGGCGACCGCATCGCTGCCGCGGAGTGGGCGGGGCGCCTGCAGCCGCACGGCGCCCTGATCGTGCCGTTCGCCTCGCCGGCGCTTGAGCTTGGACGCGCCGCCGCCCTCAACGGCCGCTGGGACGAGTCGCTCGCCTGGCTCGCCCGCGCGCAGCAGTCGGCGCTCGTCCATCACGCCGGACCCTACGCCGCACTGGCGGCCTATGAGATCGGCCTGGTCTACGGCCGCCGCGACGCCGCCGGAGACGCCGCCGCCTCGCGCCGGTATCTGCGGGAGGCCATGCGCGCCTTCGGCCATCTTGAGATGCGCTGGTATGAGCAGCGCGCCGCTGAGGCGATCGAAGCGCCAGTATCGGGGGCCGCGTGCAGCCCGCTGAGCCGCCGCGAGACGGAGATCCTGCGCCTCGTCGCCGGCGGCAAGACGAATCGGGCGATTGCCGAGGCGCTCGTCCTGTCAGAGCGGACGGTCGCCACGCACATCGCGCACATCTTCGGGAAGATCGGCGTCGACAACCGCTCCGGCGCGACCGCCTGGGCGTTCCGTACGGGGCTCGTCGGGGAGGAGCGTGCGCCGGGGCGCGGCCCGCCGCCGAGCGGAGGACCGGCCACGGGGAGCCGGCGCCGCTCGTGGCCGTGACGGTGGGCGGTGCGCGTCGGGCGCCGTGCTTTGCCCTGGCCCGACCATCCGCCGGTGATGATGCGCGGTCGGGGTATCGTGGTCATGGGCTGGTTCCCCCTCGTTGCAGTTGTTGTCCCCTTCCTACCACGAGCGGTGGAGGGGGTGGAGGACCGCCCTCAAGTTCCACGGACTACGGGACAATCTCGATCCACCTCAGGGAGCACTAAGCTCCCGACCGCTTCCTCGCGGACGTGGCCGTCACGGTCGAACCGTCAGGCGCCCTAGGGCCCTCCACCGCGCGCGGCACGGCCTGGAGCGAATAGCTCCGGCGCCGGCCCACGACTCTGGCGTGTTCCCAGTCGGCGCCGCGCAGGATGTCCGCTGCGACCAGTGTGGGGCAAGCGTCCAGCCCAGGCAGCACGTGACCGCAGACGTTGCTCAGCGGAATGCACGCCCTGGTGCACCCGGACCGGCTTCTCACCCGCGACCGCGGCTACTACGCGACCGACTTCACCGACCTCGCAGGCCGAAGAGTGAGGAACCCAGGTTCAGGTCCAGATCTGGAAGAAAGAACAGGCCCTGAGTGAGCGTCGGAGTAGTAGGCGTCGTCTTGAAAGCAGCTATCCGGTCGTCCTGTGCAGAGGGTGCCGGCACTATGAGCACACTGTGACGAAGTCGAAATAGAACATAGCCACGGTCAAGATTTCGGTCGAGTGGCAGGCTGGTACGTCTAGACCACTCAGTTCGACCCGGGAACCACGTTGATCGCACTCGTCTGCCTGCCGGCGACCGTCGTCACGGTCAAGATCGGAGCGCCGGGAGCGGACACCACCGTGGCGTTGGTCGCGGTGACACGGTAACCCTCGGGGTAGACGGAGCGGGGCAGCTCAAAGCTGCTGACCGTCCCCTCGGGCAATACGCGCCCGCCTGGTACCGTGTTCGACCAGGCGACGCTGAGGGTCCGGGTCTTCGCATCGAAGCTGACACGGGTAGGCGTGCCGGCGACAGCGAGCGGGTGCGGTCGTACGAGCGCCTCGACCGCCGCGGTGTTGAGGTTCGCGCCGGCGGGCGGTTGGCTCAGACTCTTCACGACGCGGTTATGGTACGCCCAGAAGATCCACGGCGTCAGCGCTTGGTCGAACATGTCCGCTTCGCGGGTGATCTGTGCCGGATCTGTCGTCGCGCCCCACTCACCAACGAGGAGCGCGCCATGCGTTGCGTTTGACCAGGCAATGGCATTGGCGACCACGGCTGGCTCGGCGGCTGCCGTCAGCGGATACACATGGAACGCGAGGCCACTCGCGTTGTCTCCGCCGGGCAGGGCGATGCTGGTGCGAGACCGGCCAAAGTTGAACAGGACAAACGGCTCGCCGAACACAAGATGCTTGCGATCGACGCTGCGGATCGCCCGGTCGGCCACTTCGTAGAACGCATCGAGTTCTTCCCGGTCGAGCGCCGGACAGCCAACTGGGTCCAGGCATGGCTGCCATGCCACACCTGGCCAAGGCTCGTTGAGCAGGTCGTAGCCCAGCACCGCGTCCTCGTCGGCGAAGCGTCGCGCCAGCGCTGTCACCATCGCTGCGTACTGCGTCTGGAGCGGGGCGCCGCCCGGACCTTGCAGGTCGTCCCAGAAGCTCTGGAAAGCCGCCTGGATGGCCGGATTGGTGACGTAGTACAGCGGAAAGCCGGTTCGGGTATGCTCTGCGCCGTTCGTGAGAGTCATCCAGCCGGGAAAGCCGTCGTCCCCGATCGACGGGCCCCAGCCGTCCTGATGGAGGTCGAGCAAGACGAGCAGGTGATGGCTGGCGAGGACCGTCACGGTGTTGGCGAGATGGTCTAGGTACGACTCGTCGATCGCGCCGGGCTGAGGCATCAGACCTGTCATCATGACCCCGAGGCGCACGACATCGAACCCGTTTTCAGCGAGCCAGGCCGCATCGGCATCATCAAAGCCGAACGCGGCTGGATAGTAAGGCGCCTCTTTCGACACCATGTTTACGCCGTGCAAGAACAACACGCGCCCGGCCGCGTCAGTCAACCAGCGGCCCTCATGAGATACCGGAGCGACCGGGAACGGGTTGGTCACAGCTCGCGGTGTATCGTCGCCGCTCGAGGCGCGGCAGGACCCTGCGAGGACGATCACCAGCGAAGCGAACGAAACCAGCAGCCAGCCCTTCAAGCCGACGGCGGAGACGGCGGAGAGGTGTGCCATGGTAAGAGGCGCCTCCGCAGCGTTCGGCTGGCTCGCTGGTGTTCCGGCAGTTCCATCTGCCGACGTCAGTCGCTCCGGCACTTCCCAGGCCAACGCCAGCGGCGAATTTAGGGCGATCCTGTGCGCTGAGTATCACGCGATGCGCCTGCTCGATGCAACCACCTCCTCGTGTTGCTCCAGCGCGCGTTTGAGGACGTGCAGGCTCCGGTAGCCGTTGATGCGCCGGAATCGCTGTCCGGCCGCGAGCAGGCCGGCGGCCGTCCAGCGCAGCACCATCTGGCCGCCGCGCCAGCGCTTCCAGCCGCACGGACGAAACCCGCTCACGTGCGAGCGGGTTTCGTATCTAAATCGTTGGAGGCGACGACCGGATTCGAACCGGTGATGGGGGTTTTGCAGACCCCTGCCTTACCACTTGGCTACGTCGCCCGGTTGCCCGCCTGCGCCACTCGCAAGCGTCCGCCCGGCGGGCCAGGCGGACGCGCGTCGTCGTTCGTTGGTGCCGAGGAGGAGATTTGAACTCCTACGCCTTGCGGCACGGCCCCCTCAAGACCGCGTGTCTGCCTATTCCACCACCTCGGCGCGGGGCTGCATGGCAGCCGCCACAGTATAGGACATCCTCCACGACCGGCAACGCTGGCCGGGGGCTGGCGCCATGCGGCGCACAGCCTCAGTTCTGACTGTTCCCCGGTGGCGTCGCTGTCGCCGAAAGGTCCGGCGTCACCGTCACCTTGTGGTGCCCGTTGCCTCCCTTGCCGATGGTCACCACCACGTACGTCGACAGCTCGCCGCGCTTGGCATCGGTCAGCACCAGCCGCAGCGTGTAGGTGCCGTCCGGCAGGCCGTCCGTCACCCAGACGCCCAGCGCGCCGCCCGGCTGCGGCGTGGTCGACTGCGAGATCAGCGTCCACGCCAGCGGCGGGTCGCCTGCGCCGTACTCCAGGCGGTACGACACGAAGTCCGCGGACTGCGCCATGCCCGTGATCGCCACCGCACCCTTCACGGTGTCGCCGTCGGCGGGGGTGTCGAGCCGCACCGGCACGTCGCCGGTGCTCTTCTGCGTCGGTGCGACGCCGACGTTCAGGATGCGCGCCCACTCTTCCGCCTGGGTGCGCGCGAAGCCCTGCACGCTGTCTGGGATCACCAGTGCGCGCCGCTCCTGGATGAACTGGGGCGGCGTCAGTTCGGTCGCGAGCAGTCCGTCGCGGATGTCGATCTTCACCGTGCTCCACCAGTTGTCGTCCTGGGTCGGCGCCTTGTCCGCCGGCAGCAGGTTCTGCACCACCCGGCCGCACGACGGCGTGGGCTTCAGGCCGGAGGGCTCACAGACGCTCACATCGACGAGCCCGGACGGCCGCACGAAGGCGCTGGGCGGCGTGCCGGCCAGCGCCTCCTTCATGAAGTCGCGCACCACCCGCCAGGCCACGGTGGTCGAGAACAGGTTGTAGGTGGGCGCATTGTCGGCGTTGCCGAACCAGGCGCCCGTCACGAGGTCGGGCGTGTAGCCGTACGTCCAGGTGTCCGCCGTCGCCGTGCTGTTGACGTACGGCTGGCTGGCGCCGGTCTTCACCGCGAGCGGCCGGCCGATGTCGAAGATGCCGCAGCTCCAGGTCAGGCAGGTGTTCTTCGGGTCGGAGAGGATGCTGCTGATCATGTACGCGTACTGGGGCGGGACGATCTGCTGCTCCTGCACTTTGACACGGTGGTCCGGCGTGTTCGGATACAGCACCGTGCCATCCTGGCGCGTGATCTGCAGGATGGTCACCGGGTCGAGCGTACGGTTGCCAGCGGGGAGCTGGAGCGTCGTCGGCACACCACGCATGACGCCGCCGGCGGCGAGCACGGAGTAGGCGTACGTGACATCGTATAGCTTCACGTCGACGCCGCCGATCGTCACCGACGGGCCGTACGTGTGCCCGTCGAGGCCCGTGATCCCGAACTTCTTGTACTCGTTGACGACGTTCGGCACGCCGACGTACAGCGCCGCCTTGAACGCCGGCACGTTCAGGGAGTTCCCGAGCGCCGTGTGGACCTGCACCGGTCCGATGAAGTTGTGCTCCGGGTTCGTCGGGCTGAAGACGCTCGTGCCGTCGTTGAAGCTGATCGGCGTGTCGAGGATCTCGGTGCCCGGCCCCCAGCCGAGCTCCTGGAAGGCGGCGGTGTAGGTGAACGGCTTCAGCGAAGACCCCGGGGATCTGCCGGCCGCCGGGCTGGCGTTATCGACCTGCCCCTGGATGCTCTTGCTGAAGTAGTCGCGCGAGCCGATGTACACCAGCACTTCCGAGGTCTTCGGGTCGATCGACACGACGGCGCCGTTGTGGCCGCCGGTGCTCGCCTCGTACTGGTTCACCCACTTGTCCAGAACGGCCTGCGCCTTCTGCTCGAGGCCGAGGTCCAGGGACGTCGTGACGCGCAGGCCGCCGCTGTACAGCGCCTCCGTTCCGAACCGCTGGATGAGCTCCGGCTGGATGACGTTGAATACCCAGTGGGGCGCCTGGATGGGGAAGCGCTGCGGGTTGACGTTGAGCGGCGAAAGGGTCGCCAGGTAGAAGTCCTTGTTCGTAATCTTCAGGCTCGCGCCGTCGCCGTTGACCTGGATCTTCGTCGCTGGCTCGGCCTTGCCGTCCGGCCCCTTGATGGTGGTCTGCTCCCGCGTGTGCATCAGGCGCAGGACCTCGTTGCGGCGGGCGAGCGACTTCACCGGGTTCGTGACGGGATCGTAGTCGACGGGCGCCGCCGGGATGCCGGCGAGCGTCGCCGCCTCGGCGAGTGTGAGGTCCTTCGCGTGCTTGCCGAAGTAGCCTTCGGCGGCCGCTTCGACGCCGTTGTACAGCCCGCCGTACGGGATCTGGTTCAGGTACCACTCGAGGATCTGGTTCTTCGAGTAGTTGTTCGTCAGTTCGAGTGCGTAGATCGTCTCCTTGAGCTTCCGCACGTACGACCGCTTGTAGCGCTCGCTCGGGGCGATGTAGATGTTCTTCACGAGCTGTTGTGTGATCGAGCTGCCGCCCGTCGAGGTGGCAGCGTTCGCGGTCCGCAGATGCAGCGTCTCCAGGCCCGCGCGGATCAGCCCCTTGACGTTGACGCCTGGATTCGTCCAGAAGCTCGCGTCTTCCGTCGAAACCGTTGCCGCGATCATGTAGGGCGAGATGTCCTTGAGCTTCACCGGCGAGCGCAGGCCCGACCGGTCGTCGACATACTCGTACAGCAGGTTGCCGTGGCGGTCGTAGATGCGCGCGCCGCCCGATGGCTGGCTCGCGATCACCTGATCCGGCGGCTGGAGCCCGCTCGCGTACGACTGGTACACGCCGAAGCCGACCATCCCCAGCACCGCCGCGCCGATGAACCCGATGCCGACCAGCACGCCGAAGAGCTGGAGCCAGCGCGCCGAGCTACCGCCGCCGCGCGGCCGGCCGCTGAGCTTCATCCGCCCGCGGATCAGGCGGCGGCTGCTGTGATTCCTCGCCAATCGACCCTCCCTTGCGCCTGCCCTATGCGGGCGCCGCCTGCCCCTGCGACGCGGGCTTCTGCAGCACCACGAAGTGCGAGAGCCCGAACGCGCGCAGCGGCGTGTGCTCGGCCCGGTACAGCGCGGCGCGCAGCAGGGCCCCGAGCCGCCGGTGGCGCGCGATGATGTTGTCGAAGCCCGGGTACACGTACGTCTCGACCTGGACCCGCGCCGCCAGCCCCGCATACGTCCGCCGGATGCCGCGCTTCGTATACGCCCGGGCGTGCGGCACGAGCCGGTTGCGCAGCGGGTCCGGCAGCCAGTTGATGAACGGGATATTGCCGAACACGAAGCGCTTGCCCAGATAGATCCCGTGCGTCTCGAACGGGAACAGCCGGTTCGGCGCGTAGACGACGACGTGCCCGCCCGGCCGCACCACGCGCAGCGCCTCGCGCAGCGTCGCCGCGTCGTCGCGCACGTGCTCGATCACTTCGTTCAGCACGACGACGTCGAACGCCCCGTCGCCAAACGGCAACCGCTCGCTGACGCCCAGCAGCAGTCCGGGCGTCGTCTTCGCCCCTTCGCGCAGCCGCTTCGGGTCGATGTCGATGCCGGCGACGCGGTCGCTGAACTCCCGGAACTTGCGCACGTAGACGCCGCGCCCGCATCCGATGTCGAGGATGCGCCGCCCTTCGAGCGGTGCGTGCTGCCGGATGAGATGCAGCCGGCGGTCCTGCCCGAACCGCCAGACAAAGCTTGGATTCCCGAGGGCGATTTCCGCCCTGTCGGGCGCGTTGACCATGGTCCCTTCCGTTACCCCGCCGGGTGAAAGGGTAGCAGATGCGGGAGGGCGGAGGAGAAGGTTGGGGAGGTTGGAGGTTGGAGGACGGAGGTGGGGCACAGGAGCAGATGCAGGAGGACGGAGGTGGGGCACAAGGCGTTGTGCCCCGGGTCCAGATTCCGTCAGCGGGCCACAGTCCGTATCCTGCGTCTATGGCTCTCGACCGCGACGCCGTCATGCACATCGCGAAGCTCGCGCGCGTGGCCCTCAGCGACGAGGAGATCGAGCTGTTCCGCACGCAACTCTCGGAGATCATCGGCCACTTCGACGTGCTGGACGCCATCGATACGGAGGGTGTCGAGCCGACGGCGCAGATCCTCCCCCTGCATAACGTCTTCGCGCCGGATGTCGCCCGCCCGTCGCTGCCGCCCGAAGAGGTGCTCGACCTGGCGCCGCTGACCGACGACGGCTATCTGCGCGTGCGCGCGGTGCTGGAGTAGGCGATGCCTGACCTCGATGCGCTGACCATCCACGAATCCGCCGCGCTCCTGCGCCGGCGTGAGGTCTCCTCGCGCGAGCTGGCGCAGGCCGCGCTCGACCGCATCGCGGCGGTCGATGGCCGCGTGCGGGCGTTCCTCACGCTGACGGCGGAGCAGGCGCTGGCCCAGGCCGACGCGGCGGACCGCCGCCTCGCGCAGGACGAGGCCGGCGAGCTGCTGGGCGTCCCCGTCGCCATCAAGGACGTGCTCGTCACGAAGGGCGTGCGCACGACCTGCGGCTCGAAGATGCTCGAAGGCTTCGTCGCACCCTACGAGGCGACCGTCGTGCGGCGGCTCTTCGACGCCGGCGCAGTGATGGTCGGCAAGACGAACATGGACGAGTTCGCGATGGGCTCATCGACCGAGAACTCGGCCTACTTCACCACGCGCAACCCCTGGGACCTCTCGCGCGTGCCCGGCGGCTCGTCCGGCGGCTCGGCGGCGGCCGTGGCGGCGGGCGAGGCCACGTACGCGCTTGGCTCCGATACGGGCGGCAGCATCCGCCAGCCGGCGGCGCTGTGCGGCGTCGTCGGCATGAAGCCGACGTACGGGCGCGTCAGCCGCTACGGCCTCGTCGCCTTTGCCAGCTCGCTCGACCAGGTCGGGCCGTTCACGCGCGACGTGCGCGACACGGCGATCGTGCTCAACGCCATCTGCGGCCATGACCCGTGCGACGCCACGTCGGCGCCGGGCGAGACGCCCGACTTCACGGCGCAGCTCGAAGCCGGCGTGCGCGGCCTGCGCGTCGGCGTGCCGAAGGAGTACATGCCCGCGGACCTGCACCCCGGCGTGCGGGGGTGCGTCGAAGGCGCCATCGCGGCGCTCGAAGCGCAGGGCGCGCGGGTGGAGCGGGACGTCGCGCTGCCGAGCACCGAGGCCGCGCTCGCCGTCTACTACATCATCGCGCCGAGCGAGGCGTCGGCGAACCTGGCGCGCTACGACGGCGTCAAGTACGGCTTCTCGTACCAGCAGGGCGAGGGCATGTGGGACAACATGGAGAAGACGCGCGGCCTCGGCTTCGGGCCGGAGGTGAAGCGCCGCATCATGATCGGCACCTACGCGCTCTCGTCGGGCTACTACGATGCCTACTACCTGAAAGCGCAGAAGGTGCGCACCGTCATCCGCCGCGAGTTCGATGCGGCGTTCGAGAAGTACGACGTACTCGTCGCGCCCGTCACGCCCACGCCCGCGTTCAAGATCGGCGAGAAGACGGGCGACCCGTACGAGATGTACCTGAACGACGTCTTCACCCTGCCCGTGAACATCGCCGGTTTGCCCGGCATCTCCGTCCCCTGCGGCTTCGTCCGGGACGAGGCGTCCGGCGGTGAGCTTCCCGTGGGCCTGCAGATCATCGGCAAGCCGTTCGACGAGGCGACGGTGCTGCGCGCCGCGCGCGCCTACGAGGCGACGGCCTCGTGGGCCGCCCGCCGGCCGCCGCTCACCGCGGCCTGACCTGTCCCTGCCCGGCTGCCCCGCCGCCCCCGTGTACGTCTCGCGCGGGCTGAAGGCCCGCGCTCCCGGATGTGCGCTACCCCTCCGCCCGCGTGTACGTCTCGCCGTCGTACACCACCCACGCGCTGCGCTCCGCGGTGTTCTGGCCGCGCGGGTCCAGCTCGGCGCGCAGGATCTGCAGCTCCTCCTCCGTCGGGCCGGAGAGCACGCCGACGTCGTCCGCGACCACGGGCGGGAACTCGCACGCGGCAAGGATCTGCTCGACCGTGACCCACGGCGCGCGCGCGATGAGGCGCAGCAGCCTGTCGCCCGTGTAGTCGTACATCGCCCACGGCGTGACGACGCGCCAGGGCCCGGTGTCCGGCGGCAGGCCCGCCCGCTCGCGGGCGCCCGCGCTGCCGTCGAGGAACCCAGGCGACGAGATGAAGTCGACCCGCTCGACGAACTTGCGCTTCTCCTGGTCCGTCATCAGCACCGTCCGCCAGCAGAGCGCCGCGATCGAGTCGGCGCCGCCGGGCCCGCCGAAGCGCCGCGCGCGCTCGCCGTAGGCGCCGATGGCGGTCGAGTTGATGTTGCCGTAGCGGTCGACCTGCAGCGTGTTGAGGATGCCGTAGTCCATCAGCCCGAGCTGGGCGTGGTTGCCCGCCGAGTTCATCGTCCCCCACGCCAGCGCGCGATAGCCGGCCCGCGAACTGACCATCGTCATCACCGGCTCGAAGGGGAGCATGGGCTCCGGTGCGATCACACCGTCCTCGGTAATGTACTGCGCGCCGGGCGCGTAGAGCTTGATCGCGAGTAGCACGGCGTACATCGGCCCGCCGCCGCCGGCGACCCAGTACGTCTTGCCGTTCTCCACCATGCGCGCGACGGTGCAGATCTGCATCTCGCGCTCGTTGAACGACGTCGCCGCCGTCCCCACGCCCGGTTTCAGCCCGAGATCGATGCTCATACCGTGATGCTCCTCACAATCTGCGAGATGTGCGCGTCCACGTGCAGGACGTGCTGACACACGGTCGCGGCGAGGGATTCGGCCGGCGCCTCGGGCGATCCGAGGGGCCGGCACAGGAGCGCCTCGTCCGTCTCCGTGACGATGCGGATGAGTCCGCGGCGGTGTCGCCGGAACTCGCTGAGCAGCGCCGCCGGCGTCGCATCCGCGCGCTCGTCGATCAGGGTCTGAAAGAGGAACTCGAAGCTCACCGACCCCTCCTCGTCGTCCTCCTCGGGATCGGGCGCAGGCACGCCGGATGGCGGCCCCGGCGCGTCCTCGTCGACCGAGCGCCGTCCCGTGAGCAGCGTGATCATCCCCCGGTAGAGCGCCTCCATGCTGGCGACATGCGCGAGCGTCTGGCGGGCGTTCCATCCTTGCTCGAATGAACCTTGCTCGAACTGCTCCGGGGAGATCGCGCTCAGCCGCTCGCCGGCGCCCTGCTCGCCGGCGCGGAGCGCCCGCAGCACGTCGGCCTTGGAGACGACCCAGCGAACCCCTTCCGCGATCGTGCGGTCGTCCATCGCTACCACCGCCGCCCCGTCCACGGCTCGCCGGTGATGTCGCCGACGTGCCCCATGACGTGCTCGACGGCCACCGCCCGCAGGACGCCGCCGAGCGGGCCCGTGATGCCGCCGGCGGAGCGGATCGGCGCCGGGAACAGCGCCTCGTCCGCGGCCGCGACCGCCGCGATCGTCCGCGCACGGTTGCGTGCGAACTCGTCGATCAGCTCCGCGGCCGACGCGCCCGCGCGCTTCTCGACCTGCCGTTCATTGTACGCGTCGATGCCGCCCGCCGCGGCGCGCGTCGGGAGCTCGCCGGACTCCTCCTCGCTCGTCCGCCGCACGCCGCCATCGCCCTGCTGTCCGCTGCCTGCTGTGTGCTGGGTAGCTGTTGCCGGCTGCGCCGGGGCCGCCTGCGCCAGGTCGATCAGCCGCCCGTACGTCCACTCGATCGACGCGATGTGGGCGAGGACCTGCCGGCCGTCCCAGCCGTCCTCGTAGCGCCCAACGGCGAACGCCGCCTCCGGCAAGGCGCGCAACTGGCGCACAGCGTCGTCGCCCGACGCGCGCAGCATCTCCAGCAGTTCCGCCTTCGAAGGGACGCCCGCGTCTGCCATGCTGCCGCCTCCCGCCGGGCGGGCGCTACGCCCGGTAGCCTTCGCTGATCGTCTCGGCGGCGCGCAGCTTCGCCAGGCGCTCGTCGCCGACCACCTGCCGCAGCATCGCCCGGTCGTCGGCGAATGGCGTGACGTACTTCTCGATGTACGGCGCGACGCGGTCGGCGGCGATGGCCGCGAATGTCTCGATCACGGCCGGCGTGTCACTGCCGTAGTAGCCGGCGCAGTTCCCCGGCCAGGCGCCGAACGGCGCGTGCACGACGGCGTCGACGGCGTAGTACGGGATGCTCGTCCGGCCGGGGTCACGGCGGATCTCCTCGGTCTCGACGATCTCCTCCGCCGAGAGGATCACCTTCTTCGATGCCAGCGCGGACTCCTGGTGGGCGATGCCTGTGCCGAAGACGCGGGCGTTGCCGTAGCGGTCGGCCTGCTGGACGTGGATCAGCGCGACGTCCGGGTTGAGCGCCGGCACGATCGTGATCGGCTTGCCCGTGTACGGGTCCTCGACCAGCTTTGCGCCCGAGTGCGCGAAGCCGTCGGTGCCGCCGAACGACCGCACGGGCAGGAACGGCAGCCCCATCGCGCCGGCCTGCAGGCGCAGCGTCATGACGATGTTGCTGTACTCGAAGACGCGCACGCGTCCCTCGCGGACGGCGTTGTCGATGGTGGCGCCGGGCCAGAAGAAGCCGCAGTCCACCCGGGACACGCAGCCGCCGCCGACGAGCAGGCCGATGTCGACGTATGTGAACTTGCCGCAGAGCCAGAGATCGCGCTTCCCCTGCCGGATCACCTCGCGAATCAGCGACGACGGGCCGCGCTGGAAGTAGTTGCAGTCGTAGACCAGATATTCGCCGTCCGCGACGAAGCGGGCGACAGCCTCGTGCTCGCTCATCAGCTTCGGCACGAGGGCGCGCTGCTTGTGGTCGCGGACGTAGGCGCGATAGCCGTCCGGGTCGACGGCCAGGTACTCCGACGTGCCTTCGGCGAGGACGCGCATCCGCCACTCCATCGGTCCGGCCGCGCGGCGTCGCGCGCGCCCGGAGCGTCGCCATGATAACAGCGGGCCGCGCGCGATCAAGCGGCCTCTCCACAACAAACCGGCCCCGTGGTGCGCCGACTCGCTGGTAGTTGGGCGAGACTGCGTGATGGGAGAATTGTAATTGATTGCGATGACGCTCGCGCCTATGCTCACGCCAGGAGTAACCCGCACGCCTGTGCAGGGACGTACAGCATCAGTGGGGAGGGCAATTGCCATGATCAATCGATTCACTGCAATCGGCGCCGCCGCCGTGGTCGCCGCGCTGGCGCTCTTCGGTGTGAGCGCCGGATCCCGCACGGCTGGCGCCGCGTCCGCGATTTCCGGCACGTTTACACCGAGCTCCACGTCGACCTCTACTCCCGCCTTCACCGCGACACCGTGCGGCGGGATCATCTTCAGTTCGTACGACCCGCAGGCCGCGCCGTGCACCCCCGTGCCGCCGCCCGTCCGGACGGCGACGCCGACGGCCACGCAGGCTGTCGCGACCAACACCGCGCTGGCGACCGCAACCGTCGCCCCGTCGACGTCCGTGCCGAATACACCGGTCC
>JAGWOC010000167.1 GCA_028872875.1 Chloroflexota bacterium
TGCCGCGGGCCGTGCCGGAGCGGCTCGCCGAGTACGTGGACCAGTGGGCCGAGTCCGGCGTGATGGCGTGGGCGAAGGGGTGGTGGGACATGCCGCTGCGCGTCGGCGACGAGATCGCGCCGCTGCTCGGCGCCGCCGCCGGCGAGGTGGCGATGACGCCGACCGTCACGCTGGCGCAGGCGGCCATCCTCTCGGCAATCGACTTTCGCGGGGGACGCGACACGATCGTGATGAGCGCCCTCGACTTTCCGAGCGTGCGCTACGTGTACGACCAGCTCGCCCCCAAGCTCGGCGCCCGAGTCGTCGTGGTGCCGAGCGACGACGGCATCACGCTCGACGAGGAGCGGCTCTGCGCCGCCGTGGACGAGCGCACGGCGCTCGTCGCCATCTCGCACGTGCTGTTCCGCTCGGCGTACGTTGTGGATGCGACACGCGTCGTCGCGCACGCGCACCGCATGGGTGCCCTCGTGTCGCTCGACGCGTATCACGCGGTGGGCGTCGTGCCCGTGGACGTGAAGGCGACGGGAGTCGATTTCCTCACCGCCGGCGTGCTCAAGTGGCTCTGCGGCGGCCCCGGCGGCTGCTTCCTGTACGCGTCGCCCGCGGCGAGCGAGCGGCTCGCGCCGGCCCTCACGGGGTGGCAGGCGCACGCCCATCCCTTCGCCTTCGCCGACGAGATGGAGTACGCGGGCGGCGCCGCGCGCTGGCTCGGCGGCACGCCGGTGATTCCGGCGCTCTACGCGAACATCGAGGGGCCGCGCCTCGTGAAGCAGGCGGGCATGGCGGCCATCCGCGAGAAGTCCGTACGGCAGACGTCGCGCCTCATCGACCTCGCCGACGCGCGCGGCTGGCGCGTGCATGCGCCGCGCGTCGCCGAGCGCCGTGGCGGCACCGTCGCGATGGACGTGCCGCACGCCGCCGAGGTCGCGCAGGCCCTGCTGGCGCGCGACGTCGTCATCGACTTCCGGCCCGGCGCCGGCATTCGCGTCGCGCCGCACTTCTACACGACCGACGACGAGGTGGAGCGTGCCGTCGCCGAGATGGACGACATCATCGAGACAGGCGCGTGGCGCGCCTACGAGGGAAATCGGCCCACCGTCACCTGAACGGAACTGGCATCCGGCGCGCGCGCGGCGTAGTTTCGCAGGGACTCCTCCACTCATCCGCCATGTCGAAAACGCCACGCAAGCTCCGCAAGCAGTACGTCAACACCGACTACCCGAATGTCGTCCTGCGGTTCGAGGACGGCCACGAGATCGTCGTCAAGCGCGGCGTCGGCAAGTCGTTCGACGTGTACGCGCTCGAGAGCGTCAAGCTGCTGGCGGTGTTCGACCCCGACGCGCGCGAGCGCGAACTCGTGGCGACGAAGAAGGCCGAAGAATTCGACGACGCCTGACGCGGCCGCTCAGGCCAGCAGGTCGAACAGGCCGCGCACGGCGCCGACGAAGTCAGCCGGCTCGAACGGCTTCTGGATGAACGCTTCGTGCGGGGCCAGTCCGCCGAATCCCCGCAGCGCGTCGGCGGCGTGCCCCGACATGTAGAGCACCCGCAGCCCGGGCCGCAGTGCACGCAGGCGCACGGCCAACTCGCGGCCGCTGATGCCGGGCATGACGAGATCGGTCACCAACAGGTCGATCGCGCCCGCGTGCTGTTCGTGCACCAGCAGCGCCTCGACGCCGC
>JAGWOC010000168.1 GCA_028872875.1 Chloroflexota bacterium
GCGGGGTGGAAAAGTCAGCAGGTCGCGGGGTATGAGACGAGCGACGCCGCCAACGACGGCACGCTCGACGCCGTCGCGGACGTGGAGAGCGGCGACCTCGTGGACGAGGAGACGGGCGACCTGATTGACACCAGCGCCTACCTCGTCGCCGTGCTACCCGCCGAGTCCAGCAGCGACTTCTGCGCCGCCTACGCGGGCCGCACCTACACGTTCGACGACGCGCCGTCGCTCGACTTCCCGGCGCATCTCAACTGCATCCACTACGTCGTCATCCTCGCGGTCGACGACCCCGCGCTGTTGTAACGGCTCCTCCTCCTTCTCCTCCTTCTCCTCCTCACACGCTTGCCGCGTCGCGCTCTCTTGCGCGAGCGCGTGCGCTGAAATGGCTGAAAGGCTGGCTTTTGCGATGATGACGACGACGCCCTCTCCTACGCGCGCCCGCGCGCGGTCACTCGGCGCGCTGCTGACCGCGTCCACGTCAGCGATAGCGGGACTGGCGTCGGCTGCGGCGGGCGACGAGCCCACGACGAGCGGTGCTGGAGCGCCGAGTGGCGTGCCGAGTGGCGTGCCGCTGCGTGCCGACTTCAACATCTACACCGGCGCGCTGAGTGTAGCCGGGACGCAGAGCGCCGAGGGCTTGACGCGCGTCCACGCTATCGGCTCCTCGACGATTGAAGACCTGCAAGGCGACACGATGGAGCTAAGCGCGCTGCAAAGTATGACCCGCGCCGCCGTCGGCCTGCTCATCTTCCTCAACCACTCCTACAACACGCCCGAAGACGTAGCGGGTCATCTCGCGCTGCCGCCTGCCATCACCATGCAGAACGGCATCAGCGACCTCGCTCTGGCCTTTGACCTCTACACCTACAAGGAACGCATCGCGGCGGTCGCGCGCGACATCCTCAGCGGTGGACGCCACGGCGTCTCAATTGGCTGTCTAGTGCTGGACGGTGAGTGGCGCGGAGCGAACGGCGAGGTGGTGGACCAGGACACGCTCGACTTCTGGGACATCATCACCGGCGCGGTCAAGCTGCACATCCTCGACGTATTGCCGCTGGAGTGGAGCATCGTCGGCATCCCCGCCAACCAGCGCTCGTGGGTACAGCAGGCGGCGCGCGGGCTGTTGGAGCGCGGCCTCGCCACGCTCGCCGCGCCCGCGCTCGCTAGCGACACAGACAACGCCGACGACGCCGCGCAGCGGGAGCAGTGGGCGCTGGAAGTCCAGCGCCTCGCGCCACTCGTGCGCTCGTGGTGGCCGACGAGTTACCCCGCGCTCATTCGCAATAGCGGCCTGCGCGACAGCGCGCTCGTCAACGACCTCCTGCGCGCCCCCGCGCGCCAGCGGCACGACCAGGTGTTGTGGACGCCCGGCGCTGCGCCCACGCCCGTCACGCCCGTCACACAGGCCACCGGCGACACTGCGACCGTCGTTACCAGTGACGCGCCGGTCCTGGGCGCGTGGGTCTACTCTGCCGGGGGCGTCGGCGCGTCACGCCGCACGCAACCACTCACACGCGGCCAGGTCGAAGCGTTGCTCGCGCAGCAGCAGCAGCAGCAGCAGCAGCCACAGACACAGACGCCGCGCGCCCCCGCGCCCCTCCCCACCACTCCTTTGATGACGCAGGCCGACGCCACCCCCGGCGGCGCGCCTGTGGAGGACTCTGACGCCATGACGATG
>JAGWOC010000021.1 GCA_028872875.1 Chloroflexota bacterium
AGTTCCTTCCGGCGCCAGGTCTCGGTCCAGTGTGCAGGCTGCGTGCCGTGGCGCACCCAAGCCGACAAGATGTAGACGGGCTGGTTGGACGACGTGGGAGCCGTCACGGCGTTAGGGCGGCCAGGCTCTACCTTGTACGTCGCGCCACCCACAGTCTCAGTTCGTGCCGTTCCAAACATCATCGTAGCCATCACCGCCGCCTCTCTTGTCTCCTTGCAGGTGTCGAAGGTTCTGCCGTCTTTATTTTCATCTCGTCATGTTTGCCGAGAACCTTCTCGATCACCGCCAGCAGCTCCCGCAGACGATCCTCGCTCAACGCGAGCTTGGCCACCACCTTCACGGGAACATACGCCATTGACTGAAGTTGTGCCCGGTTCTGCTCCGGGTCGCCCAAGAGCGCAGGTGGGTGTAGTTGCCCGAACGTGAGGATGAACTCGCCGAGATGGTCGGGCGCGGCCAACTGCAGGATCAACTGATTGACGTAGATGATCTGCGCGTCGTCCAAGCCAATCCACGCCACGGGAATCCCGACGGCCTCCAGCTTCTTCGCCATGCGCCCTCAGTTCATCAACTCATACCTATCGGATGGTCGGGGCCTGTAGAGTAGCAGGGAGTTTCCAATGGTGTACACGCGGTCAGGGGGTAGGCACCTAAGATCAGCCGTGGCGGTGCGCCCCGTTCGGGGCCGACGCCGGAACATCATCTGGATCATCGGCGAAATGGGCGGCTGTGTCTACCCCTAGCCCCGCCGCGACTACCGCATTGTAGGCCGTCGCAATTGCTTACATCAATGATCAGGTTCGCGGGCTGACAGGATGCCCAGCCGCCGCGGAACTGGCCGCCTGGGACTGTTCCTCCAGCCAGCGGCGGAACTCCGCCTCCGGGTCCTCGACGCCCAGCTCGTCGGCGGCGCGCCGGCGGCTGTGGATGCCGCTCGCGACCAGCACGCGCTCGTCCTCGACGAGGCGGCTGCGGTCGAGCGGCAGCACAGCGCCCCAGACGGCGCGTGAGCGGTACGGCGCGTAGCTCACCGCCGGCTTCGCGTACTGCTCGAGGATGCGCAGCGCCATCTCGTTGCGCCTGCGATAGGCGGCGGAGCGGATCAGCCGCTTGCGGGCGACCTTCTTCAGCAGCGGGTCCAGCTCGACGTTCAGCGCGACGCCGGAGAGCCCCGTGTGGTTGTCGCCGAAGGCCGTACGCGGCGCCTCGCCCAGGTCGTGCAGTGTGCGGTAGATCACGTCGACGTAGTCCGCGTGCAGCTTGACGCCGCCGCCCTGCAGCAGGTCGAGCAGGTACGCTTTGGCGCGCTCCGGCAGCTCCCACACAGCGCCCGGCTGCACGGCGATGTCGCGCGACTCCGTCACGTTCTCGAGCACCGCGATCGGGTTGCCGGAAAGCTCGAGGATCATCGAGAGCTGCGACAGGGCGCGGTTCAGCTCGCGCACCGGCTCGCGCAGCGGCGGCAGGTCGCTGACGCCCCAGAACTTCTTCGGCTCGCGAAGGTTCGGGTAGATGACGAACGGGATGAACCCGTACGGGTTCGGCCGGCGATCGATGCGCGCGCCGTCGGCCCACAGCTCGAACGCGTCCGCGGTCCACGACTCGACGACCTCCACGCCCGGCTGCTGCGCGGACGTGCGCAGCCGGGCGGCGCGCCGCGGCTTGACGCCGTACAGCAGCCCGGCGGAGTCGGCGTCGAGCGTGTAGCGGCTGCAGACACGCCAGACCCGGGACACGTCGTCGCCCGTCCACCAGGCGAAGAGCCCCTGCACGTCGGGAGCGGTGACGCGCACGCGGCGCTCCTGCGCGTCCCACGTCACCTTGTACGCGCCGTCGCCGAGGATCGCCGCGTCGAGCTCGGTGTCGAAGTCGAGCTGGTCGAGCTGGTTCTGGTCGGCGACCTCGGCCAGCGCGCGTTCGGCGGCGCGGGCGCGGGCCTGCGCATCCGCCGTGTCGCCGGCGGGGTCGACGGCGACGTTGAGCCCGCTCATCAGGTACGAGGTCGTCTTGTCGACGATCGCCTTCGCGTAGTTGAAGACGAGGCGGCGGTCGTTGCGGCGGTTTGTGGCGGGCCACTGGTCGCCGTTGTAGAAGGCGAGGTTGTCGGCGTAGCGCCGGAGGCGGTCACCGTCCATCTGCGCCAGGCGCTGTGGGAGGGTGGTCGTGGTAGTGTCAGGCATGGGAGTCCTCCGGAGTGCAGTGTTCGTCGTTCATGGTGCATCGTTGCCGGGGGCGGACAGGTCTGAAGACCTGTCCTTACAGGTGGCCGACGTCCGTCGCGCGTCCGCGCAACGGAGCTGAAGCTCCTTCGCTACGCCCGGCCACCGGCGTCCACGGGCGGGCCGTCTGACCGCTGGTCGTCCCCTGCCTCCCGCGTCCCGCCGCCCGCCTCGCGCAGGATGCGGAAGATGGTGCGGCGGGAGAGGCCGTAGGTCTGCGCGAGCATGTGCAGCGGCGCGCCGTACCTGCGGCGCAGGAGCGCGATCTCGCGGTCGCGCGCCGCCATCGAGAGCTTGCGGGCGCCGCCGCGCTCGTCGTGCTTGCAGCGCGCGAGCGGGCAGCGCAGGCAGCTCGCCGACAGCTCACAGCCGGTGTCGCGATACTCCATGCCGTCGGGCAGCGCGTCCTCGCGCACGCGCTCCGGCGCGTCGATGCGGATCAGCCGCAGGTACGCGCGGGCGCGCGCCCTGCGTGCGATGCGGTCCTCGGGGTGGCGGAGTGCGACCATGGATGGCTCCTGGCGATGTGCGGTTCCCGGTCCGTTGTGTTGTCCGCAGCCGGCGAAGCGACGCTCACGTACGACATCTGCCTGCCGTCTGTTGTCTGTCGTCTGTTGTCTGTCGTCTGTTGTCTGTTGTCTGCACTCTGTCCTGCGCCGTTGCCGTCACCACGCCACGAGCGACCTGCGGACCGCGGCCGGCGTCCGCGTCGCGCGCCCGCTCGCGACGCGCGGGCGCGGCGTATCGCGCGAGGCTTCGACGAGGAGCGCGGCGCTCATCAGATAGTCGTCGTGCCCCTCCGCGGGGTCGACGAAGAAGTTCATCGTGCGGTTGGCACGGTACGTCGACCTCGCCCGCTCGCACTGGCGCCAGAACTCGCGCTGCTCCGCGGAGCCGTCGCCGCGATACATCTTCAGGCGGCCGCCGTTGACGGCGGCGAGCAGCCCGAAGCCGAGCTGCGACTTGCGCTCGGTGCTGAACTTCACCGCCTGCACCCGCTCCTCGCCGAGCGCCTGCGTCAGCAGCCGCGCAGTGGTCTCGCCGAGGCCGGTGGCGTCGACGGCGACCCGCGCGACGCGCCAGACGTCGCGCAGCAGGTCGATCAGGCGCGGCAGCAGCGTCTCGTGCGGCTCCCCCATCCAGGCGATCTGCTCGACGATCTCGATGCGCGGCTCCTGCACGAGCGCATCGTGCGGCGGCTGGACGACGCGGCCCACCGTGAGCACGGTGGCGTCGCGCCGCGACGGCGCTTGCCGCGCGGTGCCGGTCGCGCCATCGGCCGGCTGCCCGCCATCGTCGCCGCCGGCGAGGTCGAGGCCGGCCGCGTACACCTCGCCCGCCGCGGGCCGCGCCAGGCGCTCGTGCGCGCCGCTGAGCTGCGCGCGCTGCGCCGCCGTCAGCAGGCGGCCGCCGCCCGCGATCAGCTTCAGGCAGTACTGAGTCAGGAAGATCGGGTGCGTCGCGCCGAGGCGCTCGCGCTCGCCCTCGACGAAGCGCGCATAGGCGGGGTTGCAGGCGGCCACCGCCTGCCAGTCGTACTCGAAATGGCGGCGGATGCCATCCCGGCGCTCGGCGTCCAGGTGCGCCTGCTTCGCGCGTTCGAGCAGCGTGCCCTCGTCCCACGGCGTACCGTAGTACACGGTCGTCGCGTCGGTCGCCGCGGCCATCGGACGGAACTCGCGGTCGAACTTGCCGGCGTCGACGTCCTGCGCCTCATCGATTTCGAGCAGCAGGCCGGCGGTGTGGCCGACGACGTTCGACTGCGCCCCGGCCGAGAGGAAGAGCACGCGCGCGCCGCCCAGCCGCACGGCGTCTGGCTCGAGGCGCGCGACGTTGCGCAGCCCCGCCTGCCCGATGCGCGTCCAGAGGCGCCGGCGGCTCACCTGGAGCTGCGGATGCAGCGTCGGCGCGCACTTGATCATGTCGCCGGCGTGCCCGGCGGCCGTGAGGAGCAGCAGCTCGACCTGCGCCGACAGCTCGTTCTTGCCGCCCTGCCGGGCGATCTGCACGCTGATCGAGCGGCCGCGCCGCTGGAAGACCGACTCGAGCACCGCGCGCCCGGCCTCGCACTGGTACGCGCGCAGCCGCGGCATCGCGTCGGTCGGTCGCTTGTCGCTGGTCGATGGTCGGCTCATGGTCCGTGCGTGTGGCTGCTTGCTGGTGGTGGGCGGCGGGTGCGGCGCGCGTGGGCGCTCGTGGCGGGTCATGAGCCAAAGAGACGCAGCACGACCTGCGTGATGACGGCGCCGGCGACCACGAACAGCAACCCATTGATGCGTGCGCGGACCTCCGCGAGGTCGCGCTCGAGCGCGCGCAGCCGCTGGGCTACGACGGCGCGGAACGCTGGCGCGCTCATCGCGTCGAGCACGGCTGCCGCATCGACGCGGCGCCGCGTGTCGCGGCGGCGCACCAGCCAGGCGATCGCGCCTTCGAGGCGCCGTGAGCCATCGCCGGACGACGGCTGCACGTCCATGCCGTCAACCGCGCTCGCGCTGCTCTCGCGTCCCGCTTGTCGCATGTTGCTTCTCCGTCCCACGTCACACGTCGCCGAACCGTTCTGGAAAGAACTGGCCGCCGACGAGGCGGACAGTGTCCGCGAGCGTCCCCGCCAGCTCGTCCGTGCGCGCCGGGCTCATCCGGTACTGCGCGGCGACGATCTGGGCGATCAGCCGCACGCCCTTGAGCAGCAGCTCGTAGTCCTGCGGGCGCTCCTTCAGGTGCGCGCGCAGCTTGGCGCGCAGCAGCGCCAGCTCTCCGTCGATGCCCGTCACTTCGGCCGCCTCGGCGAGCGCGGCCGCGTCCTCCACCGCCGCGCGGTAGAAGTTCTCGATGGGCGCCGCGTCCGCTGGCGGCTGCCTACGGCGCACCGGCGTCACCACGCCCCTCCTCCTCGCCCGCGCTCAGCAGCGCCAGCACGTCGTCGATGGTGGCCTGCGGCGCCGCCCGCGCGGCCTGCGCGACGGCGAGCGCGAGGTAGAGCGAGAGGCGCTCCCACTCGCCGCGCCGTACCGCGCGCGCCATCGCACCGCCGGGCCGTCCGGCCGGCGCGCGCCTCATCGCCCCGCCCGCCGCAGGATGAGTGCCGAGAGCAGTACGACGCCGGCGAGCAGCACGATGCGCGAGGCGACCCAGGCGGGCGCCGCGAAGAATGCCTCGTGCGGCAGCCCGAAGCGATGTGCGCTGTAGAGCGCCTGTGCGAAGGCCGCCTGGAGCGCGGCGCCGGCGTTGATCACGGCCAGCGTGATCGCGGCGAAGCGCCGCGCCGGCTGGCGCTCAGAGGCACGGTGCAGCGCCAGCCAGACGGCGTTGAAGCCGCCCGCGGCGGCGGCCATGCCGTCGGCGGCGAATGCGATCGCGGCGCCGGGTTCCATGCGTCCCATGCCCTTCGTCCTCGGTTGGCAGATCGGGAGCCTCAGCGCCATGATAGTACATATGTTCTATTCTACCAATGGGCTGCGCGTCACCTCGAATGAAGGGCGGTGGTTGTAGGAGGAAGGGGGCTTGGACGGAGGTCAGAGGCCGGAGGCGGGGTAGCGGACGACAGACCCGTTCACGGTGAGGCACGTAGCGAGGGAGCCGCGGCGCCATCCCCCGCACGGGGCCGACCCCGGAGGCGGAGGACGGAGGTCAGAAGTCGGAGGTCGGAGGAGGGGATAGCGGAGACGGACCCGTTCGCGGTGAAGCAACATCCACCATCCAGATCACCCCTGGCGCTTGAGCTTGCCCGTCTTCTTCGCCCACTGCTCGGCGACCATGAACGTCACGATCCCCAGCGGGATCAGCACCGTGCCGAACACGCCCAGCGCCGCCAGCGTCCGCCAGGTGTCCGCCACGCTCTTGCCGTCGATGATGCCGCCGCGGATGCCGTCGAGGATGTACGTCGCCGGCGAGACGTAGGAGAACACCTGCAGCCATCCGGGCAGCACGCTCACCTGGTAGTAGACGCCGGACACCAGCAGCACGAGCGCCTGCACCATGAACGACATCTGCGCGCCGCGCTCCGGGTACAGCAGCGGCAATACCCCCGCCAGGATCGCCAGCCCGGCGATGCTGAAGCTGCCCGCGGCGAGCACGACGGCCGCTGTCAGCCAGTTCGCGCCGCCGAAGTCGATGCTGAAGAACGGGACCGCGATGGCGAAGATGAGCAGCGTCCGCACGACGGCGTGCAGCACCCCGAACACCGACATGCCGATCAGGTGCAGCGCGCGCGGCACCGGGGCCATCAGCGTGTGCTCGATCGTCCCCTCCCAGCGCTCCCACGTCACCACGAGGCTGATGTCGTCGAGCACGGCCGAGAGGTACGCCCAGACGAGCGTGCCGATCAGCAGGAAGAGGATCAGCTTCGAGACGTTGATGCTCGACGCCGCGCCCTCGTTTCCGACCTGCTTAGCGATGAACGTGATCGCCAGCGTATTGACGACGCCGTACATGAGCCAGACCAGCTCCCACGCCCAGTAGCGTTTCCAGAGGTTCGTCTGGCGCTCGACGAAGGCCCACGCCAGGCGCCCGCCGCCCGCCCGTCCCGGCGCGGGGGTGTGTTCCGCGATGCTAACCATGTGCGAGCACCTCCCGGGGCTCTTCGTCTTCTTCGACGCTGCGGCCGGTCAGCTCCATGAACACCGTCTCCATCGTGATCTCATCGAGCGGGCGGCCGGCGGCGATCGTCCTGCGCAGCTCGACCGGCGTGCCCTCGGCGACGATGCGCCCGCCGGACAGGAAGGCGATGCGGTCACACAGCAGCTCCGCCTCCTCCATGTCGTGCGTGGTGAGCAGGATCGTCGCGTCGTGCTCCTCCCGCACCTCGCGCACGAACGACTGGACGTCGCGCTTGCTGCGCGGGTCGAGGCCGGTCGTCGGCTCGTCGAGCAGCATCAACACCGGCGATGTCAGCAGCGCGCGCGCGACGGCGACCTTCTGCTGCTGCCCGCGCGAAAGGTGGCTCATTGGCTCCAGCGCCTGTTCCCAGTCCAGTCCGAGGCGGGCGAGGACGCGCGGACTTTGCTCGCGCACGTCGCGCCCGGAGAGCCCGTACACCTTTCCGAAGAACAGCAGGTTCTCGAGCGCGTTCATGTTGCGGAAGAACGACGGGTCGGCCGACACGCGGTTGATCAGGGCGCGGACGCGCATCGTGTCGCGCACGACGTCGAGCCCGAAGATGCGGACCTCGCCCGCGTCCGGCAGCAGCAGCGTGCTGATGATGCGGATCAGCGTCGACTTCCCCGAGCCGTTGGCGCCGATGACGCCGAAGATCTCCCGGCGCCGGATCTCGAACGAGACGTCATCGACGACGCGCCGCGGCGGCTCGGGCGCGTGGCCGTCCCGGCGCCAGGGCAGCAGGCGCCCGTAGTCGAAGCCGCCGCCGAACGTCTTCGCGACGCCTGCCGCTCTCAGTGGCAACTCATCCAGCATGCTGCTCTCCATCTTCGGCCCCGCCCGCCGGGGCCGACAAAAAACCCACTGCGTCCCGTGCTCGCAGTGGGTGGATCCTGGCTCGCCGATCGAGGGCTACCTCACGTTTCAAGCCTCGTGCAGGGCGCACTGATTCCACCCACGTACGCGACGCCACCCGGCGCGACGCGCCCCAGGCGGAATGCGCTGTTGCTAGGGATGTCAGTTCTCATCAGCGTCCTGCGCCTTTCGTGCCCGCCATGATACGGGTCGGCGCGAGCCGATGTCAATGCGCGTACGCGGGCGGCGCGACGCGTTGCTGACCGATACCGGCAGCAGGCCGTCCTCAGCCTAGGGCGATGGTGGCCCGGCGGCACGGGCGCGCGCCCGCTACTGGGTGAGCCGGACGAAGTGGATCGCGCTCGCCCCGTCGTACACGCCCGTGAGCGCGTTCACGGTCACCTCGGCGTTCACGAACGTGCCGGTGATGTCGCAGCTATTGCCGGTGCAGCCGCCGGCTCCGTATCCCTGCAGCCAGAACAGCGCGAAGGAGACGATCGTCACGGGCGACTTGCCATTCCCGAACCCGGTGACGACAGGAATGACGATGACCCGGCGGCTGCACTGCGCGGGCGGGATCGTGTCCGGCGTCGGACAGGCGCCCGGCCCCGAGGTCCACGGGTTGCAGCTCGGGTTGAGGCTGTACTGTCCATAGGCATCGGGCGCCCCGAACACCTGCGCGAAGGTGCTGCAGCTCGCGCTCGTGTTGTTGAGCAGGTAATCGACGCCGGACCTGGTGGCGCTGACTTTGTTGCCGGTCTCCGATGGGCAGACGTCGTAGGAGGGGCAGACTGGGCTGGTGGTGGCGCAGGTCGTCACGCCCTGCGCGCACACGATGGACGCGCTGCCGAACTGGATTGTGTTCTGGTACGTGGGAGAGCCGTTGCCCAGGGTGTTGTCGAGCTGGATCGCCTGGAAGTTCCCGTTCAGCGGGTTGTTCGCATCGTACTTCAGCGTCGCTGTGGTCCCCGAGGCCGGCGGCGGATCGACCACGGCCCACGGCTTCAGGCCGCTCATGCCGCCGGGCGACGTCTTGATCGCGGCCGCCGCCGCGCCCACGTCCCTGGAGTTGACGCCGACGATGCGCATGAAGGTGAAGTTGTGATTGCGCGAGAGCGAGACGTGGACCGTGGGGTTGCCCGTGGGCGTCACCTCGACGTGGTCGAACGTCACCGTCATGTCGCTCGGGTCGATCTTGTTGTTGATCGCGTACGCCTGCGCCGCCGCCTGCGCCGGCCTGGTATCGGAGCAGTCCAAGGGGTTGGGGGTGCAGAGGTTCTGCGCCGCCGCGAGCGCGATCGCGTCGGCCGCGTTCTGCAGCGTCCGCTTGTCGTCGGCGTAGCTCCCGACGTCGACCGCCATGCCGGCCATGGCGAGGAGGATCGGCAAGAGAAGCGCCGCGAAGACGAGCACCTGGCCGCCCTCGCGAGCCCGTCGTGGCGTACCCAACCTGATCATCGACCCTCCTCCTCACCCGCGTAAGGACGACGGCCTCCCACCCCGCTGGCACGGTGGCAGCGGGGTTCTTCCGGGAATGGACGTGTCACGCGGGACTTCATGGATCTCCGTCGGCAGGGGGCCGCTACTCAATGCGCATCGTCGTCGAGGAGGTGACCGTCAGGTACCCGGGGAGCGAGCCGCCGCTGAAGAGCCCGATGATCGAACGCAGCGGCGTGATGTAGTGGTACTGGTACTGCGTCGTGACGGTCGCGCTCGCGCCGGAGACGCAGGTCGGATTGCAGTCGACTTTCACGCTCGCGTACGCCTGCTTCAGATTGCCCATGGTCCCGCACGCCTTGAGCACCACCGCGTTCGTCGTCTCCGAGTCACATTCGACGTACGCGCCGCTCGTGGGGCCGAGGTTGCCGATCGACGCGTAGCGCGCGGCCTCGCGCGCGGCCGAGCTCGTCGTGATGTAGGACTTGAGCCCCGAACCGAAGTCGATGACGCCGAAGATCAGCAGGCACAGGAACGGCAAGATCAGAGCAAACTCGATGAGCCCCTGGGCCCGTTCTCCGCGGCGAGCGTGGCGCACCATCGCTGATTCTCCTCGCCCCATCGTCAGATTGTGGACGTGTTCACGCCGGCCCCTGGCAAGCGCGGCTGTCGACCCACCGCAGCAGCGGCCCCCAACCGCGTCGACGTTGCGCTCCCCGCCGGGTGACAGCCGATACGGGCTCCACTCCCGGCTCCCCGCTGTTAGTGTCGGCCGCGAGCAGGTTTTCATGAATGCCGCCCTCTGGAGGGTTCCCCATACTGCTGAACGCCTGGCCCCCGCGTTCGTTACCAGGCCAAGCTGCCGCGGCCACCGCCAGGCACAGTGCCCAGGCACGGGAGAGGGCAGAGCCCAACCTGTGATGCGGCCCCTGATCGAACCCGTGCGGGCTACCTTCAGCGCAGGTTCGCGGAGCCGATGATTGTAGTGTGGCCCCACCGGCGACATGGGGGTGCTGGGGTGCGTCGCGCGCACCGACAGCCGGACATGAGCCGGGACGGGTGCTGCCGTCTCACATTGGGGGGTGAGGCACCAACATGCCCAGCTCGCGGCGTCGGACGATTTCTCCCATGGCCTGGCGGCGGGTCGCGGCCGAGCGCGCGCAGGTCATCCTCTTCTCCGCGCTGATGCTCCCCGTGCTCCTGGGCATGACCGCCCTCGCCGTCGACGTCGGGAGCTACGCCGACGCCAAACGCACGCTCCAGAACGCGTCCGACGCGATCGCGCTCGCGGCGGGGCGCGACATGTGTACGCCCAACCCCGCGGACTGCTCCAATACGACGGCCGCGCTCGCGACGGCGAACAGCTACGCGTCGAAGAACGGCATCTCGGCCAACGCGATGACCGTCACCTTCCTCGGCGGCAACACCGCACCGGCGGTGCGCGTCAGCATCACGGAGTCTCATCGGTTCGCGTTCGCGCCCATCATCGGCATCAACTCCAAGGATGTCACGGCTGCCGCGACAGCGGCGAAGCTCTCGCCGGGTGCGCTCAGTGGTCTCATGCCCTGGGCGATCACGCAGGCCACCGTCGACGCATCAACTCCGGGCCAGCTCGTCACCATCAAACAGGGTGCCGGGGGTGGGACCACCGGCAACTACGGCGCCATCGACTACGACGGCACGGGCGCGAATGTCTATCGCGACACCATCATGCACGGCAGTCAGACCACCGTCTGCGCGCAGGGCCAGCCGGGGTGCGACACGACCGGATGCCCCGGTCCCTTCCCGAGCCCCTGCGCCGAGAACGCGCCGAGCTGCACAGGCCCCCAGTGTACGTCTGAGCCCGGGAACAAGGTTGGCCCTACCGACCAGGGCGTCGCATACCGCCTGAGCCTGACGAGTAGCGGCTGCGGCTCGTTCTCGACGACGTTCACGCTCCAGAACGGCGTCTACTCCGTCAACCCCGCGTGTAATCCCTGGGGCGCCGGGGCGTGCCCGGTGCCGGACGACGGGGCCACGCTCTGCAGCCGCCGGGTTGTTGTGATTCCGATCGTCGACCAGTTTGGCAACGGGCGAAAGCCCGTGACCATCCTTGGCTTCGCGATGTTCTACCTGGAAGGCAGCAGTAGCGGTGTCGTGTCCGGTGAGTTCGTGCGGGCCGACGTCAACGTCGCCGGTCTCGCAGGGGCGTACAACGCCTCCTCGCTCATCACGTTCGTGCGCCTCGTCGCGTAGGCGTGTGCGCCGTGCTCGGGCTGTGGAGACCCACTGCCGTACACCGTCCGGGCTGGCCAGACGGAGCTGCGCCGCGTCGGCGGCCCCCTCGTCCATCCTCACATTGCTGGGAAAGCCGGATCTGCCGTGCGTAGGGCCGCGGCCACGTTCGGTCAAGAGCTGCACGCGGTCCCATCGTGCCGCGCGGGTAGCGCGCCCACCGCGCGGTTCGATCCCTGCGCCGTCCACGTTCCACCCCCGTGTCGACCCGTGGCCCGTCACGCAGGTAGGCGTGGTGCCGCCTGCTCGCCTCCATACCTCCCTTCGAGCATGCCGCTCAGGACGATGGCTCGCTGCTGTTCCTTGTTCCGCAATGTGACTGTCTCCCATTCCATGGGAGGACAAGAATCACAGGCCAGTCAGGGAGCGACAGATTCACTGGCCAACAACAGACCCGTGGTCCGCCTTGACACCTCCCGCACCCCATGGCTAGATTGCGGCGATGCGCCCGCAGGGCCCGCTGAGCCCGCGGGCCACGAGCGGGACGGGGGTTGGGGGCGGTGAACGTCTGCTACACGGCTTAGAAAACTCGCTCCTCGACTTCATCACGCACACCTACAACGTCCTGGGCTGGCCCGGTGTCATCGTCATGATGGCCATCGAGTCGGCAGCGGTTCCGCTGCCGAGCGAGCTGATCATGCCCCTCGCCGGCTGGAAGTTGATCGCCGACAAGCACCGCGGCGTCGAGTGGATCTTGCTGGCCGGCTTCTTCGGCGCGGTCGGCAACACCGTCGGATCCTGGGTCACGTACTACATCGGCATGTACGGTGGGCGCCCGGCCGTCGAGCGCTGGGGGAAGTACATCCTCGTATCCAGGCACGACCTCGATACCGCCGACCGCTTCTTCGGGCGGTGGGGGAACTGGGCGATCTTTGCCTCGCGCCTGCTGCCTGTGGTGCGGACGTTCATCAGCGTGCCCGCCGGCATCTCGCGCATGCCGATCGTCCAGTTCACGGCCTACACCTTCGCCGGCGCCCTCATCTGGTCTACCGGGCTGACGTACGGAGGGTATAAGCTGGGACAGCACTACCAGGACATCCGCAACTGGATGCGCCCGTTCGACTACCCGATCGCGGGCCTCATCGTGCTGCTGGTAGTCTGGTACGTGTACCGGCACGTGAAGCGGGCCTGGTTCGACCCCGAGCGAGAGAAGGCGGGCGTCCCAGACAGGCCGCAGGGCTGAGCGCGTCCGGGCCATAGCTGCCGGGTTCTGGCGGGATGCCGGCGCGAACGAACAGAGTAGGCTTGCGAACACGGCTCCACGGAGGGAGGTGCAGAGCCTATGTCCATCGTCCGCGTCCTCAGTGCGCTCGCCCGGCCGGCGCTTGCCGGCGGCGTCCTCACCGCCAGTGCGGCCGGCGGCTATGTCGCCTACACCCAACTCCAGGCCAGCAGTGCGACGGCGTTCCAGCAGGTGCGGGGCCACGGCGAGCGGTTGGTCGTCAGCGAGTTCGGCGAGCGTAGCGACGCGATCGTCGCCATCGACCCGAAGCACATCGCGTCGCGCACGACGATCGCGACGGTGGACCACGCACCGGGCTACGGCATCTTCGCCACGCTGTCGCCGCAGGGCGACGCGCTGGCGTACACCGCACTGCCGCCGGACGCGCCGGACGCCGGGCCGGGTGCGCCGGCGCAGGCCGCGGTCGTCGACGACCGCGGCAAGACGGTGCTCCTCGCCAGCGACATCGACCTGCTGATCCCGCCGGTCTGGGCTCCGGACGGCCGCTCGATCGTGGTGCGCAAGAACATCCCGGAGCCGCACGCCGCCGGGACGTTCGAGCTGATCCGGCTCGGACGGGACGGGACGCGCTCGACGATCACGACCTGGAGCACGGCCGCCATCTTCCCGATCGCCTTCGCGCCGGACGGCTCGAAGCTCTACTTCGCCACGCTGGACGCGCGGGGCAGCGACCTCTACAGCGTCGCGCCGGACGGCTCCGGCCAGACGAAGATTGCCCATCTGAGCGACCAGATCACGCGTGGCTGGACGCTCTCGCCCGATGGCACGACGCTCGCGTACTCGGTCGCCGAGGCGGGCAATCAGCCGGGGTTGGTGACGAAGACGCTCGACCTGGCATCGGGTGCGGTCGCGGTCGCGATCCCACAGGCGCAGACGAAGGCGCAGCTCAGCCCGACCTGGAAGGGCGACGGCCAGCTCACGATCGGTGCGGTCAAGCCATCGGGCGGCGGCGACGCGGTGCAGGTGCAGGCGGCGGGCGGCGCCGCTGTGCCGCTCACGCGCAACACCGCCTCGATGGACGTGCCGATCGCCTGGTCGCCGCACGGCGATGAGCTGGTGGTGCGATCGGTCGCGGGCACGACACCGTTCGAGGCCGGCGCCGCCCGGCTCGACCTGGTGGGCGCGGATGGTGTGCGGCAGCGGGTCTCCAACAGCCCGGACACGCTCGTGGTCGGATGGCTGCGGTGAGTCGCGGCGGGGCCTCGCTGAGCAGAGCAATCGCAAGGAACGAAGCGGAGGGCACAGCCGCCTGGCTGTGTGTTCGCTGAGGCGGGATCGCCGTACGGCACCCTGCCGCCGCGTCCACGCCCTCCCGGCGGACCGCCACGGCGCTGGCGAATTGTAGAGGTCGAAGGAGGCCCTCGTGGCACGTCATCACGAAGTCCAGGATGTCATGGAGCAGATGTCGTACGGACTGTACATCGTCGGCTCGCGCAGCGGCGATGACGCCGACGGCATGATGGCCGACTGGGTAACGCAGGTCTCGTTCGAGCCGCGCCTTGTCGCGCTGGCGTTCGAGAACGATGCCCGTACGCTCGAAAACATCCGCGCGGCCCGCGTCTTCAGCATCAACCTGCTGTCGCAGGATGAGGCGGGTATGGCGCTCGCTGCGAAGTTCGCGCAGCCGTACTACGACGCCAAGATCGGCGGCCGCACGGCGTTGGCCGCGCGCGTCCACAACAAGCTCGACCAGATCCCGCACACGCTCAGCCCCGGCGGCTGCCCGGTGCTCGACGGCGCGCTCGCGTGGATCGAGTGCGAGGCCGAGCAGTTCGTGGCCGCGGGCGACCACACGCTCGTCATCGCGCGCGTCCGCGACGCGGGCAAGCTGCGCGAGGGCGAGCCGCTCACGTCGAGCTACACCGGCTGGAGTTACAGCGGGTAGTGGCCGCTGCCGGCTGCTGACCGTGCAGAGACGTCGCGGGTGCGCTCAGCCGCCGTAGAAGACGCCGACCTCGGCGAGCGTCAGCGGCGGCGACTCGCGCCGCACCCCGGCCTCGATCACCTCGCCGACGACGATGTGGTGGTCGCCGCGATCGACGACGTCGGTCAGGCGGCACTCGAACCACGCCGGCGCGTCGAGGAGCAGCGGGGCGCCGGTCGAGCCATCCTCGAACGCGTAGCCATTGAGGCGGCCGCCCTCGGCCCGCGTCGGCTTGAAGAACGCGAACGCCATGTCCTTCTGGCCGGAGCCGAGCACGTTCACGGCAAACTGGCCGCTCTGCCTGACCTGCGCGAGCGTGCCGCTGTCGGCCTTCAGACCCAGCGCGACCAGCGGCGGCTGGAACGACGCCTGCGTCAGCCAGTTGATCGTCCCGGCCGCGATCTCGTCGCCACTGCGCGCCGTCACGACGAAGAGCCCGTACGGGATCATCCGCAGCGTCGTCTTCCGGGCAGCCTCGTCCATGTCGCGTCCTCCACCGTCGCACCGCGCGGCCGCGCGTTTTGCTTGCGTCTCTGCAAAGGATACGGCAGAGCGCGTTCAGCCGCACAGGCCGCGCCCGGCCCAGGCTCACTGCGACCGCGCCGGCTCCGTCAGCGCACCGACCGCCACGACGACACGATCGAGATCGCGATCCAGCGCGGCTGACGGCGTGACGGCGACCGCCCGCTCGTCCGCGGCCGGGGGTTCGAAACGCCGCCGCTGCGCGAGATAGGTCTCCCAGCGCCCGCCCGAGATCGCGTCGCCCGACAGCGCGCGCGCCTCCAGACGGTCACGGACCGTCTCCTCGCCGGTCGTGAGCCAGACCACGACCGCCGGTACCCCGTGCCTGGCGGCGAGCGCCCGCCCGGCGTCGCGCTCCGAGCGTGCCGCGTGTGTCGCATCGAGGACCACACCGCGTCCGGCCCCAAGATGCGGCTCCGCGCGCTCGCGCAGGGCGGCGTAGACGGCGCGCCGCTGTTCCTCGGTGTACGCGCCCTGGCCGTAACCAGCGGCCACCGGCGTCCGCACATCGACGCCCAGCAGTTCCTTGCGCACGACGTCGCTGCTCAGCACCACGCTCCCGAGGCGCCCGGCGAGCGCGTTCGCGAAGTAGCTCTTCCCCGAGCCCGTGAGCCCGCACATCAGCACCAGCGCCGGCCGACGTGCGCGTCCGGCATAGTCCACCGCGAGCCGGAAGCACGCGCGCGCCGTCTCCGCCGCCGCTTGCCGCTGCGGGTCCGGCACGCCTGGGTCCGCGGCCTCGATACTGTGCACCTTGCCGCGCACGAACGCGCGGTAACACATGGAGAAGGTGAGGACCGCCGGCAACGTCTCGTCCGGCGAGCGCTCGAGGTAGCACGACAGGAACGCGTCCGCGAGCGCACGATGGCCGCGCCGTTCCAGGTCCATCGCGAGGAAGGCCACATCGGACGCGACGTCGCCGCAGCGCAGTCGCTCGCTGAACTCGATGCAGTCCATCACACAGGGCGCGTCACCGCTGCCATACACGACGGAGTCCGCACGCAGGTCGCCGTGGACGTCGCGCACACGGCCGGCGTCCGCGCGCAGCTCGATCAGCGCGCCCTGCTCGCGCAGGAAGCGCGCCACATGGGACGCTATTGCATCGAACGCTGCCGCCGCGATCGTGTGTCCGATGTACGGCCGCACCTGCGCGAAGTTCTCGTCCCAATTCCGGCGCACGGCCGGCACACGCCCGAACGCCGCGATGCGCGCGTCTGTCGCGGCCTCCCGGTGGAAGTCGGCGATCGTCCGCGCGAGCGAGCGCAGATGCGCGTCCGTAACGAGGCCGCGTTCGAGCATCTCCGGCATCATGCTGCGGCGCGGCACCCGGCGCATCTTCACGGCGTAGTCGATGGCTGCGCCGCCGCCGGCCATCCGGTACGCGGCGCCGCCCGCGGTAACCGGCACGACGCCGAGATACACGCGCGGGCAGAGGCGGCGGTTCAGCCGCACCTCCTCCTCGCACATGCGGCGGCGCTCCGCGAGCGAGGTGTAGTCGAGGAAGCCGAGCGCGACCGGCTTCTTGAGCTTGTAGGCGAAACGCCCGGCGAGCAGCACCCAGGAGATGTGCGTCTGGATCAGCCGCACGGGGCCGCTGCGATGCGGGTACGCGCCGGCGTCGAGCAGCGCCTTGACGTGCGGCGGGAGCGCGGCTGGCGTGTCCATGCGAGACCCCCGCGTGTATGGTACCCCGCGCTATGATGCGCTGAGCCGCGCGCCGTGATCTCGGCGCCGGCCGTCGCGTGCGGGATGGCGGGGAGGTGTGCGTGCTGGCGTGGACGTCTGGGCGGCGGCGGCACGCTGTGGTACGCGTGCTGGCGGTGCCGGCCCTGCTCACCGCCGCGGCCGCCTGTGGCGGGCACGCGCGGTCGGCTGCGCTGCCCCCCGACACACCAAGCGCGACGTGGGCGGCGACCGTCACTGCGACGCCCCTGCCACCGACCGCCACCGCAACGCCCCTCCCGCCACCGCCGACGCCCACCCCGTTCCCCTTGCCGCCGGCGATGAAGCCGCTCGCCGGGCGCCCCGACTGGTCCCCGGAGCTGCTCGACAGGGTGCTCCGGCAAGGAGATACGATTCGCCCGGTCGTCTACCTGACGTTCGACGACGGCTGGGGCTACCCCGATCAGGTGTTGCAGATCCTGCGCCAACGGTGGGTGCCCGCGACCGCGTGCCTTGCGGGACAGTTCATGCGCACGCACGCAGCCTTCGTGCGGGCGTGGCTCGCCGCGGGCGAAACGCTCTGCAATCACACCTATGACCACCCCCACCTGCTCAGCGTCGCCGGCACCAGCCCGCTCGCCCAACGCGCCGTTACCATGGACGAGATCCTGAGGACTCAGGCGCTGCTTGGCCGCATCGCACCCGGGGCGGTCATGGCGCCGTTCTTCCGCCCACCGTACGGCGAGCAAGACGATGCAGTCCGCAACGGCGCCGCCTGGCTCGGCTACCGCACCATCCTCTGGTCGCTCGAAGACGCCGACTACCGGCCCGGCCTCGACCCGGCCGCCGTCCGCAACGCCATCGTCGGCCACGCCCGCGACGGCGACATCATCCTGCTGCACTTCGAGCGGTGGTCGACGGTCGTGGCGCTGCCGTCCATCATCGACGGCCTGCGCGCGCGGGGCTTCACGATCCTGGGCCTGCAGTCCCTGCCGTCTGGCCGCTGAGCGGCGCCTCCGGGCGCGTGGCCGGCAGCGTCAGGACGACCAATGTGCCGCGGCCGGCGGCGGAATCGATGTGGAAGTCGGCGCCGGCGAGCTTCGCCCGCAACTTCATGTTGCGGAGCCCGCGGTGCTGTTCCGGGAACTCCTGCCGGTCGAGCCCGACCCCGTCGTCCGCGATCTCCAGCCGTACCACGCTGTCGTCCGCCATGAGCCGCACCTGCACCGAGCGCGCCCGTGCGTGCTTGTGGACGTTGTTGAGCGCCTCCCGTGCGATGTGCAGGATGGCCAGTGCCTGCTCGTCGTCGATGCTCGGCGCCTCCCGCGGCAGCGTGACGGTGATGTCCGGCCCGGCGCGCTCGTCGAACTCCCGGGCGAGCGCGTCCAGCGACGAGCGCAGGTCGCCGCTGAAGTGCGCCGGCCGCAGCTCGTAGATGTAGCGCCGGATATCCTCCACCACGTCGCCGAGCTGGCGGATCGCGACGTCCACGCGTTCGCGTGCCTCCACCGGCCCGTCCGCCAGGTCGTCCACCGCCAGCTCGAGCCCCAACCCGACGGCGTACAGCGACTGGATGATGCCGTCGTGCAGGTCCATGGCGATGCGGTCGCGGTCCCGCCGGAGCTCCATCTCCGCCCGCAGGCGATTGCGCTCTTCTTCCACCCGCCTGCGCTCCGTCACGTCGCGCACCACCTTCGCGTAGCCGCGCAGCGACCCGTCCGCGTCGTAGAGGGCGCTCGTCACCACGTTCGCCAGGTGCCGCGAGCCGTCCTTGCGCACGCGCCAGCCCTCCGACTCGAGGCGGCCATGCTCCCTCGCCTGCCGCAGCTCCTCCTCCGGCTCCCCAGCGGCGATGGACTCCGCCGGGTAGAAGACCGACATGTGCTGCCCGACGATCTCCTCCGCCGAGTAGCCCTTCATGCGCTGGGCGCCCGCGTTCCAGCTCATGACGCGTCCCTCAGGGTTAAGCATGTACACGGCGTAGTCCTGCACGCCCTCGACCATCAGCCGGAAGCGCTCCTCGCTCTCGCGCAGTGCCGCCTCCGCGCGTTTGCGCTCGCTGATGTCGCGGATCACGGCCGTGATGAGCAGTCCGGCGCTGGTGGTCAGTGGTGCGAGGCTGATCTCCACCGGGAATCGCGAGCCGTCCTTGCGCCGCGCGAAGAGTTCGAGGCCGATGCCCATCGGCCGGGTGTGAGGAGCCGCCGCATAGCCCGCGCGTTGCCGCGCGTGTCGCCCGCGCATCTCCTCGGGCAGGAGGATGTCGACGTTCTGGCCGGTGAGCTCGGCGCGGGTGTAGCCGAACAGCGCTTCCACGCGGGCGCTGGCCACCACGATCCGCCCCACCGCGTCGACGACGACGATGGCATCCGGCGCGAAGTCCAGCAGAGCCTCGTAGGTCGAATCGTTCAGCACGGCGCGTGCATCCTCACTGGCACACCTACAGTATGCCAGCAAGGGCCGGTCGCAGCTTGATCCGGGGGCCCGGCGACGCGCTATGGCGCCGGCCAGCGCTCTGGCGCGAGCACCCGTCGCACGACGGGCGCGAGCTGCTCGGCCAGTGCGTCCGCCGAAAATCCCTTGAGGACGATCTCGTCCGCACCCGCCGCACACGCCTCCGGCCAGTCGCCAAGGCGCCGCGACGCGACGTGCACCACGATGGCCGGGCGCACGGCCGGCTCCAGCGCCGCCAGCCGCGCCACCGCCTCCAGTCCGCGCTGGTCCCCGCGCATCGTGTCGACGAGGACGGCGTGCGGGCGGTGCGCGCGGACGAGGCGGACCGCCGCCTCGGGGTCGGGCGTGTCGCCGACGACCGCCAGGCGCCCGTGGCGCCGGAGGCGCAGCACCAGCGCGGTCCGGGACGCCTCGTGGTCGTCCAGCAGCACCAGGCACAGCCGGGACGTGTCCGTGAGCACCTGTTCCATATGCTCAGACTACGGCTCCTACGACGTGCTCCGGACGGGCCAAACGGACTCAACTGGGGTGAGAATGTGCCGATTCTGGCCCCCTGGGGCGGCCTGGCCAGGTGGCCACGGCAGGACGCATCCGGCGGCGCCGGACCTTCGTAAGTCCTGCATCGAGCGCGTCCCGGGCCGCGGCCGGCCCGACTGCCCCGCCCAAGCAGGAGTCCAGCCATGCGCATTATCTCGCTGCTCGCAGCCGGCGTCCTCGCGCCCGTGCTGCTCCTCGTCGCGAGCCTCGGGCACGTAGACATCGCCTACGCGTCATTCCATTGCGTGCGCATCCATGCCGTGATGGCCGGCCTCAACGGCAACAGCAGCATCCAGTACGTCGAGCTGCGCATGGACCAGCCCGGACAGGAGTTTGTCGCCCTTCAGCCGCTGGAGTTCTTCGACGCCGCCGGCGTCCTCAAGGCGACCTTCACCTTCCCGGCGAATGTCACCAACGCCAGCACCGGCGATTCGATCCTGGTGGCGACGTCCGAGTTCAACACGGCGGCGATGGGCGGCACGGCCGACTTCACCTTCTCGAACGCCAACACGACGGCGAGCAACGGCGGCGACCCGCTGCATCCCGTGCAGTCGCCGGGCGGCAAGGTTGTCTGGTTGCCCGGGGGGCCGGTCTGCACGTTCAGGCCCCCGCCCGCCGACTCCGTGGCGTACGGTGGCGCCACCGCGGACTTCGGCACGGCCGCGGCGGCGCTGCCGAGCCCGAGCAACAGCAACGCCCTGCGCCTGGACAACCTGAACATCACGCCGACGGACAACAGCACGGAGTACGCGCTGCGCGGGGTGTCCGGCTCGACGTACACCGTCTCGCCCGCGAACCTGCCGGCTGACCTGACCACGCCACGCAACAACGGGCGCGTCGTCCTCAAGCTGGCGACATCCGTCGGCGGTGTTGCGGACGTGCCGGCGCTGCCGTCACGCCCCGCCGCCGTCGGCGACACGGGCGGCGGGAGCTACGGCGTGGAGATCGGTCTGGCGAGCGCAGGCTTCGCGCTGGCCGCTGCCGCGTGCGCGGCGTGGCTGATACGGCGTCGCCGCACCGCGCACCCGTGACGCGCGGACACCCGTGACCGCTGCGCTGGGGTGATGCGGCGCCACGACGCCCGGACTGCCACCAGCCGAAGCGCCGCCACGCACGTCGTGGCATCTCGGCCCCGTCCTACGACGTCGGCGCGGCCTCCCGTGGACAGCGGCGGCAAGCCCGCACTACAATCCGCAGGTCGGACGCGCCGGGGGGACGGCCCCCTGCGCTGCCGCTGGTCGCAGGTCTTCGGCGAGGGTCATGGCGGTCACCACGGCGACGGAACCCCACTCTGCCTCGGCGAGGGGCGCGGCCCCCACGAGCGCGCTCGTCACCGGCGCCTCCTCGGGCATCGGTGCGGCGTTCGCGGACCGTTTCGCTCGGGACGGGCATGACCTCGTGGTCGTCGCACGGCGGCGTGACCGGCTCGAGGCGCTGGCAGACAGGCTCCGGAGCGAGACCGGCGTCGAGGTCAGCGTCCTGGCCGCCGACCTCACCGATCCCGCCGGGCTGCGTGACGTCGAGCACGCCATCGACGGGTGCGGCGGCCTTGAGTTCCTCGTCAACTGCGCCGGGGCCGCCGGTTACATGCCGTTCGTTAGCTTGCCGCCCGCCCGGGCCGAGGAGCTGATCCGCCTGCACGTCGTCGCGCCGACTCGCCTCACGCGCGCGGCGCTGCCCGCGATGATCGCCCGCGGGCGAGGCGTCGTCATCAATGTGTCGTCCGCGTTGGCGTTCAGCGGCTCGGCGCCCGCCCCGCCGCTGCCGCAGCGCGCCGTCTACGCGGCGGCGAAGTCGTATCTCAACACCTTCACCGAGATCTTGGCCAATGAGTTGGCGGGGACGGGCGTAGAGGTCCAGGCGCTCTGCCCCGGCATCGTCCGCACGGAGTTCCACACGGTCGCCGGATACGACGTCTCGCACGTGGCGTTCGCGCTCGAACCCGCGGATGTCGTCGCCGCGTCGCTCGCGGGCGTCCGGCTCGGCGAGGTCATCTGCATGCCGTCGCTCGACAACGCGGCGCTCCTCGCCGATGCGGAGGCGAGCCACGGGCGGCTTCTCGACGGGGCGCGGAGCGGCAGCGTCGCGCGGCGCTACCGGGCGCCGTAGGCGCGGCACGGAGGTCCGGCATCGCCGGTTGCTCAGGCGTCGCGGAAGAGGTCGATGATCCGGCGCGCCAGCGCGAACACGTGCGGGCTGCGCTCCACGGGCGTGGCGCCCAGGCGGACGACGATCAGGTCGAGCGGCGGCACGACGAAGAGGAGCTGGCCGAGGTAGCCGTCCGCGAAGAACGTCTGCAGGTCGTCGCCCAGCAGCCACCAGTGCGCGCCGTAGCCGTACTCTTCGTCGGCTGGCTGCACGGGCGCGGGGGTGCGGCCGTAGGCGACCCATCCTTCCGGCAGGATGCGCTCGCCCGCCCAGACGCCGTCGCGCAGGCAGAGCAGCCCGAAGCGGGCGAAGTCGCGTGCCGTGCAGAAGCAGAACGACGATGCGATCCAGTTGCCCGCGCCGTCGAACCGCGGGTCGGCGCTGCGCATGCCGATGCGGTCGAAGAGGGCCCGGCGCAGGAACGCGCGATACGCATCGCCGGCGCCGACCGCACGGGCGACAATGCCGGAGACGATGTTGCTCGTGCCGCTCGAGTAGTTGAAGGCCGTGTCGGGCGCATGCTCCAGCGGGAAGGACGCGGCGAAGGCCGCCATGTCTTCGGCGCCCTGCCGGAAGAGCATCTGGATCACGTCGGACACCTGCTCGTCGACGTAGTCCTCGCGGAACCGCAGGCCCGACGTCATGTGCAGGAGCGCATCGAGCGTGATGGCGGCGCGGGGGTCGCCGGCGGCCTGCCACTCCGGCACCGGCGCGGGCGCGCGCACGTCGAGCGTTCCGTCGCGCACGAGGACACCCACCGCGGCGTGCAACATGCTCTTCGCCATCGACCACGAGGGCTGCACGTCGTCGCGTCCGATGCCGGGCGCGTAGCGCTCCGCGACGAGCCTGCCGCGATGCACGATCAGCAGCGCGTTCGTCTGCACGGTGGTGGCCGGTTGCGGCTCCGCGAAGGCCGCGTCGAGCAGCCGCGCCAGCTCGGCGCCCGGCGCCCCGGGCGGCAGCGCGCCCGCGGGCCAGTCATCCGCCGGCCATGGCACGCCCGCCGGCTGCGCCGGCAGCGGCCGCAGGGGCGCCGGCGCCGTGTCCGTGTCCTCAGGGCGGTGCCCGATCATGCGCGGGACGCTCCCCGCGCGGCCGCCGCCACCGCCGCGCGGGCCGCCGCCGGCGTGCCGGGAGGGATCGCGCAGCCGGCCGTGAGGAAGAGGCCGTCGCCCACCGCCAGCGCGTCGAGCGCCTGCGCGCGCACCTCGTCGAGCGGCATCGTCTGCAGGCGCGTGTGGTCGATGCCGCCCATCAGCGCCTTCGGCGTGCGCGTCCGGATATCGCGCAGGCTCGGGTTGCCCGCGCCGCGGTCGGCCCAGTTGAACGCCGCGACCGGATAGTCAAGCAGCGCGTCGAGCATGTTGTGCTCGCGGCAGACGTGGAGGATGTTGAACGGCGCCTGTCCCACCGTGCCCAGCACTTCGAGGTCGTACGGGCGCCCGAAGGTGCGATAGAACGCCTCGTCGCACGTGTCGCGGCTCGCCCAGCGCAGTGGCGCGAAGAAGATGCCGGCCGCGCCGGCGGCGATGCTGGCGCGCGCGTAGGCCGAAAGCGTCACCGTAACGGCGTGCAGGGCGGCGTGGGCGGCGTCCGCGTCGCCCTCCGCCAGGGCATGGAACGCGGCGTCCGAGCCGCAGAGCTGCGCCACGACCGAGAGCGGCGAGAATACCGTGTGGACGACGTCGACATCGCCAGCGTCCCGCACGAGCATCCACAACGCGCGCAGGTGCTCGCCGAACACGCCCGTTCGCGGGTCGAGCGGCGTGACGGCGCGCAGGCCTTCCGCGTCGTGCACGGCGGCGGCAGTCAGCCGCGGCTGCCGCTGATCCGTTGGACGCTCGTAGGCGTTGCCCCACGCCTCCCCGAAGTACGTCGCCCGCGGGTTGAATTTGATGAAGTCCCACTCGAAGCCGCGGTAGGCGTCGAGCGTCGCCGCCACAAGCTCCTCCGCCGTCCACTCGCGCAGGAAGTCGTGGCCCCAGAGGGCCACCGGCGCGTGGTCGACGGGCGCGCCTGCGAGCGCCGCCCGGACGCGCTCACGCTTCGTCATGTCTGCCATCGCGCATCTCCTCAGACTGGTACGCGTATCATGCGCCAGCGCGGCGCCGCGTTCAAGCCGTGTCCCGCCGCGCCCGCTGCGGCGAGCGCCAGCGGCGCCCGCGCGGCTGCCGCCGAACGCCGGGCGGCGATCGCGCACGCGACCCCGTGGCCACAACGATGTCTTCACACCGCGGCCCTTGCGATCGCCGCGCGGACGACGGTTGGGGGATCAGCGCCGTCCTCGGGGACCTGCGCGATGCCGGCGCGCCAATTACGCCGCTCTTGTCCGGCGCTTCTCACGACGAGGTCTGCCGCCAGGCGGTGCGCCACCACGCGCGCGCTGGCCGCATCGGTCTCCGGCAGCAACGCGACGAGCGTGCCGTCGCGCAAGGCCCCAATCTGGTCGCAGAACCGGAGCCGGACGCCGATGGCTTCAGCAGCGGTGGCGATCTCCTCCTGGCCCAGGGATTGGTTGGGCAGGCGCTGAGGGACGGCGCAGACGACCACGAGCGGACGGCCATACCGCGTCGCCCGGACGATCTCTTCTTCCAGGCGGTCCAGAATGTCTGGCTCCGAGAGGACGCGCGACTTGGACGGTGGGTCGGCCGGTGTACCCGGCTCGCCGTCGCCGGTGCGGCGCTTGAACAGAGGCATCGCGGCGGCATTGTACCCCGCAGAGCAGCAGGTGCGCGGCAGCCTGGTGGTGGCGGACCCCGCCTCGTGGGGCCGCCTGGCCGGGCACCATCCCGCCTCCGTCGTCGACGTTCCGTCTCCAGTGTCGGACGCTTGAGCGCGTCGATGCTCCGCGACGTATTGAACAGAGCGACCAAGCGGCTATGATGTGCCCATCCATCAGGAATGGTTGCACGAACTCTGGAGGACAAGGATGCCAACCACGAAAAAGGCGGCAGCGAAGAAGACCAGCAGCAAGGCGGCGGCCACGTCCACGAAGAAGTCGGCCGCAAAGAAGAAGGCGAAGAAGTAGCACCTGCTCCAAAGCCTTCGCACGCGCGACGAACATGGCCGCTCCCACGACAGTCGGAGCGGCCGTCGCGTCTGGCGCAGCGCCGCCGCTGCGGGCTATTCGCGGCGCAGGGCCTCGATAGGATCGAGGCGGGCGGCGCGCCACGCGGGGTAGACGCCGAACACGAGGCCCGTGGCAGCCGACATCACCAGCCCGAGGATGATCCAGAGCGGGGTAATCACGTACGTGCTGCCGTTGACGGCGACGTGGAAGCTCGCGACGAGCAGGTTCACATGGAAGCTGAAGTCGCGCTGGAGGATGCGCGTCAGGCCGATGCCGGTGAGCACGCCGATGGCGCCGCCAAGCGTGGTGACGGTGAGCGCCTCGATGATGAACTGCATGAGGATGTCGCGGCGCTTGGCGCCTACGGCCTTGCGGATACCGATCTCGCGCGTGCGCTCGCTGACGGAGACGAGCATGATGTTCATGATGCCGATGCCGCCGACGACGAGCGAGATGGCGGCGATGGAGACGAGCAGCACGCGGAGCGTGCGGGCGACGTCGGTGGCGGTCGAGAGCACGTCGGACTGCGACTGGATGGTGAAGTCGTCGGTGCTGACGGCGTGACGAGCCCGCAGGAGCTGGGCGATGTCCTGCTTCGCCTGGTGCACCTTCGACGTGTCGGAGAGCTTGATATTGATCTGGCTGATGTTCGTGAAGCCGCGGGGGTTGCGGATGAACGGGATGCGCGCCTGGAACGAGGGGAGCGGGACGAAGACGAGATTGTCCTGGTCGGCGGTGGCAGAGGCGCCTTTGGACTCCATGACGCCGATGACGGTGAAGCTGAAGCCGACGGTGAAGGAGCCGGCGCCAACGGCGATGCGCACTGATTCGCCGACGGGATCCTTCGAGCCGAAGAGCTTCTGCGCCACGTTGGCGCCCAGGACGGTCACGAGCGCCTTCTTGGAGACATCATCGGCGGAGATGAAGCGGCCGTCGGCGTGGTAGAAGTCGCGCACGTGCTCGTAGGAGGGCTCCGTGCCGACGATGGTGGTGTCGACGTTCTGGCCGCGATAGATCACGTGCGCGCGGATTATGCTGCCGGCGCCGCCGGCCGTGCCCTGGGAGGCCATGCTGTCGATGTACGGGTACTGCTGCGCGGCGATGGCCTGCGCGTCCTCGTAGAAGAGACTGGGGCCGGAGCCGGGGATGCCTGTGGCGCCGGCGGTGGTGACGGAGCCGGGTCGCACGAAGAGCAGGTTGCTGCCGAGTCCGCGGATGCGGTTGGTGACGCCCTGCTGCGCGCCCTCGCCGGCGGCGGTGAGGGTGATCACGGCGCTGATGCCGATGATGATGCCGAGCATGGTGAGGAGCGTGCGCAGAATGTTGGTGCGCAGCGCGCCGATAGCGGTGAAGACGACATCAATGATGCTCATGGCACGCCGCCGGAGGCGGGCGCGCCGGGCGGGCTCGACGGGGGCGGCGGCGCCGCGAAGCGCGGCACGTTCGGGGCGTCGTCGACGATGCGCCCGTCGCGCAACGAGACGATGCGGCGGGTGCAGGCAGCGACGTCCGGCTCGTGGGTCACGAAGGCGATGGTGATGCCGCGGCGCTCGTTCAGCTCGCGGAAGAGCTCCATCACGTCGTGGCTGGTGGCGGTGTCGAGCGCGCCGGTGGGCTCGTCGGCGAGGATGATCGTCGGCTGGCCGACGAGCGCGCGGGCGATGGCGACGCGCTGCTGCTGGCCACCGGAGAGCTGTGTGGGCTTGTGGTTCATGCGGTTGCCGAGGCCGACCATGCGCAACGCCGCCATCGCCAGCTTGCGCCGGTTCGAGACGCCGCGATACGAGAGCGGCATCGCGACCTGGTCGATGGCGTTGAGCCGGGGGAGCAGGTTGAACGACTGGAAGACGAAGCCGAGGCGGCGGTTGCGGACGTCGGCGAGCTGCGCATCGCCTAGACGCTGCACGTTGATGCCGTCGAGCTGGTAGACGCCGGTGGTGGGGCGGTCAAGGCAGCCGACGATGTTCATCAGCGTCGACTTGCCGGAGCCCGAAGGCCCCATGATGGCGAGGAACTCGCCGTCGTGGATGTCGAGGTCGACGCCGCGGAGGGCGTGAACGCTCTCAGATCCGAGCTTGTACGACTTGGTGATCCCGCGCAGTCGGATCATGGCGGGCTACTTGATACCGCCGGGCAGCGTTGGCTGGGGCGTGGGGCCGCCGGCGCCGGGCGAGGTGAGCGCCGGCACGACGACGGTGTCTCCTTCCGAGAGGCCCGAGAGCACCTCGACGTTGTCGTTGTCGGAGGCGCCGGTGGTGATCACCTGCTCTTGCACCGTGCCGTTGCGGCGTACGTGCACGATCTGGTCGGTGCCGCGCAGGGTGATGGCGCGGGGCGGGATCGCGAGGACGTCGCGGTGGGATTCGGTGATGATCTGGCCGCGCGCGTTCATGCCGGGTGCGGGACGGGTGGCGCCCGCGGGCACGATGAGCGACGCCTTCACCGGGTAGGTGACGACGCCCTGCGTGACAGTCGGGCTGAGGCCCACCTCGGTGATGACGAAGGCGTAGACCTTGCCCGGGATGCCATCGAAGATGACGCCGCCAGCCTTGCCGACGCTGACGCTGGAGTAGTCCGTCTCACCGACGTCCATCTCCAACTGGAGCGCGCCCGGCGTGAGCAGGACGATCGCGGGGGTGGTGGAAGCCTGGCTGGAGAACTCGCCGACCTTTGCGTTGATCTGGGCGACGGTGCCGTCGAACGGCGCGATGATCTGCGCGTCGCGGATGCGGATGTCGGCGGCATCGACGGCGAGCCGCGCCGCGTAGACGGCTTCGCGCGCCTGGGCGACCTGGTTGGCAGTGGGGCCGCCAATGGTCTGGTCGCGCCCCGCCCGCGCGGCGGCGAGCGTCGCCGCGGCGCTGTCGACGGCGGCCTGGGCGTTGGCGCGCTGGAGGGCCGTGGGCCCCGCCTGGAGATCGGCGAGCTTCGCGTTCGCGGCGGCGAGGGCGGCCTGGGCGGAGGCGACGGCGGCGTCGGCGGCGGCCAGGTCATCGGCTGTGGGTCCGGCCTGGACCTGCGCGAGGCGCTGCTGGGCAGAGGCGAGCGCGGCCTGCGCGGAAGGCACGGCAGCCTGGGCAGAGGCGGCGGCATTGAGTGCGTTCAGGTAGGCGTTGTTGGCGGCAATCACGGCGGACGCGAGCGTGGCGTGGGCGCCGGCGAGTGCGCTGTCCATGAGCGTGGCATCGGCGCTGGAGATTGGCGTGGCGGAGACGGCGCAGAACGCCGGCGTCGCGTCGGCGGCGCAGTAGCCGGCCTCGGCCGACTTCAGGGACGCGATGGCGGTGGAGACGGCGTTCTGCGCGCTGGCAGCGCTGTTCTGTGCGGCGGTCAGGCCGGACTGGGCGGCCGTCACGGCGGCCTGCGCCGCGGCGAGGTCAGCGGCGTCGGGTGTGTTGCGGAGCGTGTCGCGGCTCGAGGTCGCGTTGACGAGCTGCGTCTGCGCTACCTGCACGGCCTGCTGCGCGGCGGCGAGGTCGGCCGCCTTCGGGCCGTCGAGAAGATCCTGCAGCGAGTTCTTCGCCTGTGTGAGCGCGGCCTCCGCCGAGGCGACGGCCTTGTCCGCGGCGGCGATGTCGGCGGCGGTGGGACCATCGAGCAGGTCCTGGAGCTTGAGCGACGCGGTGGTGAGATTGGCGCGCGCCGTCTGGGCGCTGTTGGCGAGACCGGCGGAGTCCAGCGCGGCGAGGATCTGGCCCTGCTTGACAACGTCGCCCACCTTCACATCGATGCGGGCCACCTTGCCGGACGTCTGGAACGTGAGGTCGCTGTTGAGCTGGGCCGCGGCGACGCCGGAAATGATGAGCGTGGAGCTGATGGTCTTCCGTGCCACCGTGACGTCTTGCGTGGGCCGGGTGGCGGTGGTGGTGCCGGTGAAGAAGAAGTAGTAGGCGGTGACGGTACCGGCGGCGACAAGCCCCAGCACGACCGCGAGCGAGATCAGACGCGCGCGCCAGCGATGCTCTTCGGGCGTGAGATCTTCATCGAGACGGAGCGCGTCCAACTGAACCGCCTCCCAGATCCACCCGGCGCACCCGCCCGCAACACAGGGGCGGTCCGCAGGGCCCGCGGGGCCGTCGTCCGATGACGACGCTAAGGCTTGGTGACTCTTACGTCAACGGAAGAGTGTTGCATCCGAATGGGGCGCCAGCGTACGCGGGTCTCGCAGCGGTAGCGTAGCTCGTAGCGAAACACGGGTGCACGGTGAGGGTGGCCACGGCGTAGGCGCGCGTTGCCCACAGAGCGAGCCTCGGATACTCGCAGAAGGCGCGCGGAGGACGCATGCCGGGAAGACGGGACGGGACGGCGCTCGTCACCGAGGTCACGCTGACCGCCGTGCTCGTCGCGGTGATTCTGGGCACCTCCGACGGCGCGAAGAGCGTGGGCACACCGGTGCGCTGGGGATTCCTCATCGACCGCGCGCAGGCCGTAGGCGCTCGCGGCGCATGGGTTAGACTCCGGGCGGAAGGGATCGCGATTGACGCGCTTCACGATCGATCGAGGAGGTCTGGGCCCGCCGCCGCGCGCCTTCCGCGTCGGCGGCCGGGGCCCGCGCCGCTTCGGCCGCGCCGTTCCGCTGCTCATCATCGCCGCGTCGCTGATCGCCGCCTACGTCGTCCTCGACGTGGGCAAGTCGGTGTACGCGAATCTGCTCTGGTTCGACAGCGTCGGCTACAGCTCGGTCTACACGAAGCGCATCACGACCCGCGTGTGGCTGTTCTTCGCGGGCGGGGGTGTGTTCCTCGCGTTCTTCCTCGCGAACCTGCTGCTCGCGCGCCGTCTCGCGCCCGCTACCGACGATCCCGGCTTCCAGGTCAGCGACGAGCTTCGCGAGATCAGCGAGCAGCTTCGCTCGGCGGGTGTCCAGCGGGTGATCGCGGTCGGCCTGTTCGTGACGGCAGGGCTGATATCGCTTGCGTTCGCCGCGAGCGCCGCGGGGCAGTGGAACAAGATCCTCTTGTACCTCCACGACCAATCGTTCGGTGTGAAGGACCCGCAGTTCCATCGCGACCTCGGCTTCTACGTCTTCAAGCTCCCGGTGTACCGGTTCGCCGCCGACTGGCTGACGGCGGCGCTGATCATCACGATCGTCGGTGTCGGGCTCGTCTACAGCTTCCGCGCTGTGCTGTACGGCTTCCGGATCGATGGCCCGCGACCGATCGCGCGCCAGTTGCGTCACCTGGACGTCCCGCGTCCGATCAAGTTGCACCTGTCCGCGCTCGTCGCGGCCGTGCTTCTGGTCTTCGTCGGGCGCTACTACCTCGACACATTCGGCCTCGTCTACTCGACGCGCGGCGTGGCGGAAGGCGCGTTCTACACCGACGTCCATGCGAGCTTGCCGGTGCTCTACCTCCTCATGGGAATAGCCGCGATTGTCGCCGTGCTGCTCCTGGCGAGCGCGTTTCGCGCCGGGCTCGCTCTCCCCATCGCGGGCGTTGCCGTATGGATCGTCGTCGCGATTGCCGGAGGCGAGATCTATCCCGCGATCGTGCAGAACCTCGTCGTGCAGCCGAACGAGATCGCGAAGGAGCGCGGGTACTTGCAGCGCAACATTGATATGACGCGCTTTGCGTATGGACTCGACAAAGTCGACGTGCAGCAGTTTCCGGCGGCGTCCCAGGCGACGGAGCAGGAGGTGACGGCGAACGACGACACGATCAACAACGTGCGTCTCTGGGATCCCGCCCCGCTGCGCGCTGCCTTGCAGCAGCTCCAGACCATCCGCCCGCTGTTCCAGTTCCTCGATGTCACCGTCGACCGCTACACCATCAACGGTAAGTACCGCCAGGTGATGCTGAGCGCGCGCGAGTTGAACTCGAACCGGCTTCCGGCCGACGCGCAGACATGGGTCAACGACCGGCTGCAGTTCACCCACGGGTATGGCTATACGGTCGCGTCGGTGACGCAGGTGCAGCCCGACGGGAGCCCGAGCCTCATCGTCAGCGACATTCCGATGCGGGGGCCGCTCCAGACCGGCCGCCCGGAAATCTACTTCGGACAAGAGCCCGACCATTACATCATCGTCGACAGCAAGGACCCGGAGTTCACGCCGCTGAGCGGCGGCCAGAACGTGGAGACGCGGTTCCAGGGCAGTGGTGGCGTACCGCTCAGCAATTTGTTCCGCCGCTTCGTCTATGCGTGGGAGATGGGCGACCGCAACATCCTCATCTCCGGCGCGATCCAGGGCAGCAGCCGCATCATCTATCGCCGCAACATCCAACAGCGTGTCCACGAGATCGCGCCGTTCCTCCAGCTCGACGCCGACCCGTATCTGGTGGTCGACAAGAGCGGCCTGTACTGGATACAAGACGCCTACACCACCACGGACGCGATCCCATACGCCACCAGCGCGAACGGGATCAACTACATCCGGAACAGCGTCAAGGTGGTCGTCAACGCGTACTCCGGCCAGACGGACTTCTACGCCGTGCAGCCAGACGAACCGATCCTGAAGGCGTATGCGGCGGTCTTCCCGCGGTTGTTCAAACCGCTGTCCGAGATGCCTGCCTTCCTGCGTCAGCACCTCCGTTATCCGGAGGACCTGTTCCGCGTCCAGTCCGAGCAGTACCTTCGGTATCACATCACCGACGCGAACCAGTTCTACCAGCGCGAGGACCAGTGGGCCGTGCCGACGGAGATCTTCGGGAGCCAGGAGCAGGCGGTCCGGCCGTATTACGTGATCGCACGGCTCCCGGGATCGAGCAGCGAAGAGTTCATGCTGATCCTGCCGTTCGTCCCGCTGAACCGCACGAACGCCATCGCCTGGCTCGCCGCGCGCTCGGACGGCGCCAATTACGGCAAGCTCGTGGCGTTCCGGTTCCCGGCCAGCGAGAGCGTGCCGGGGCCGACGCAGGTCGAGCGGCGGATCGACTCGGACGCCCGCGTGTCCCAACAACTGACGCTCTGGAACCAGTCGGGTTCTACGGTGATCCGCGGCAATCTCCTGATGATCCCCATCGGCCGCGCCAACATGTTCTTTGAGCCGCTCTACCTGGCCGCGAACAACGGCCAGAACACCATTCCCCAGTTGAAGCGCGTGGTGGTCGTGAACGGCGACAGCGTCGCCATGGAGCCGACGTTGTCGCAGGCGATCGACGTCCTCTTTGGCCGGGCGCCACCCTCCGGGCTCGACACCTCTGGGGCAACGCCTGCCACGCCCGCCGCGACGGCCACCGCGATCACGCCTACGCCGCCTTCCAGCACGGCGACGGCGGCTCCGCCGCAGGCGACCCCCGTGGCCACCCCGGCGCCGCTGGGCCGCGACGCGGCGACCCTCGTGGCACAGGCACAGCAGTCATATGCTCGTGCCCAGGCCCTCCTGCGGAGCGGAGACTTCGCCGGATATGGTGCGGAGATCGCGCGCCTCAAGCAGATTCTGGACCAGCTCGAGCAGGTCACCGGGACGCCGGTCGCGTCGCCGTAAGGCTGCGCGCGGGGTCGGCGCCGAAGGTGGGGACATCGCGCTGATCTCCGAGGCCAGGTGCCGGCATGATCGCGGAAGGCGCCACCCCGGACGAGCGACCCGTGATGCGATGAGATGATCCAGCGCGGTGGTCCGTACTACACTTTCGCTGTGAGTTCCGGGCGCGCAATCGAGACGCCGACTGTCCTCGTGCCGGAGGGGCCCTTCGTCATGGGAGACGCGACCGGCCGGGACGACGAGCGGCCGGTCCACACTGTCCGGGTGAGCGCCTTCCGCATCGGCGTGCATCCGGTCACGAACCGCGAGTTTGCGGCATTCCTCCGTGCGACCGGCCACGAGCCGCCGCGTTTCTGGCACGAGCCTCGCTTTGCGGCACCAGACCAACCGGTCGTCGGCGTCAGTTGGTGCGACGCCGTCGCATACTGCGATTGGCTCAGCATGGCTACCGGCCAGCACTACCGCCTCCCGACGGAAGCTGAGCGCGAGAAGGCTGCTCGCGGCGGGCGCGCCGGCGCACGATACCCGTGGGGCGACGACCCTGGCGAAGGCGGCGGGCACTTCACGCAGGACGCGCCGCATCCCGTCGGCCTCTCGACGGCAAACGGATACGGACTCCACGACATGGGGTACAACGTCCATGAGTGGTGCGGCGACTGGTACGCCCCGGCGTACTACGCGGTCTCGCCCGGCTGTGATCCGCAGGGTCCGCCCAGCGGCACGCGACGCGCGTCCCGCGGCGGTGCATGGCGGCATCAGATCAAGGTGAGCCGCTGCGCGTCCCGCAGTAGCCTGGATCCGTCGTTTCGATATAACGACTACGGGTTTCGGGTGGTCGAGGCCATCGACACGCGGACGACGTTCCGGCCCTGCTGAACGGCGGGGTCGCCGGGAGCCCGAGAATGGGCCGATGTAGGTACGAAATCGCTGGCGGGAGTGCGAGGGAGTCGAACCCTCCCGGGACGGCGCAGGCCGCCCCGCAACGGTGTTGAAGACCGCGAGACCCACCGGGACCCATCCACTCCCGCGTAGAAGGTACAATCCGCGGGGAGTAGTCAGTAGGCAGGGGTCCTGGCGCCGGCGCCGTACGCCCTCCATACTCTGCCCGCCACCGCGAGGTGACGAAGAGCCGCCGTCGGCGTGGTGACGGCCGTCGGCAGCCGGGCCGCTGCGTTATGATGTCCACATATGCGGGCGATGGGCGCCCGTCCCCTGCGGCGCGGATCCGCGACACTGCATGCTAGACATCCCCGCTCCCGGCTACCCGCCGGTCCTCCTGACGACGACGTCCCTCAACATCCCGCTCCCGCTCGCAATCGCGCTCTTCGCCGGCGGGCTCGCCGGGTACGCGGCCGTCAACGCGATTGAGATCGCCGTGATCGGGTCGAACCGCATCCGCATCCGGGCCGCCGCCGAGCGGGGGAGCCGCCGCGCGGCGGCGATCGTGCGCCTCAAAGAGCAGCAGGACGTGTTCTTCGGCCTGGTCGTCAGTCTGCAGAACATCTTTATTTTCCTCGCCTCCACCGCGGGCACCGTGATCGGCGTGCGGGAGTTCGGCAACTGGGGCTACCTCGTCAGCCTCATCGCCATCCCGCTCATCTCCACCGAGTTCGGCGAGTACACGCCGAAGGTGATCGCCTCCCGCGCCGCCGAGCGCATCGCCATCGCCGTCGCCCTGCCCGTGGAGCTCTTCGCGCGGCTCATGAAGCCCGTCGCCGTCGCGCTCGCCACCGTCCCCAATATCTTCTCGAGCGCGGAGCAGCGCCAGACCGTGTCCGAAGCCGAGCTGCGGATGCTCATCGGCATCAGTGCCGAAGAGGGCGCGGTCGGTGAGGAGGAGGCGGAGCTGCTCGACCGGGTGTTCCACTTCCACGACCGGCGCGCGCGCGAGATCATGATCCCGCGCACCGAGATCGTCTGGCTCGAGAAGCAGGAGACCGTGCGCGAATTCTACGAGACGTTCGACAAGACGCCGCACTCCCGCTTCCCGGTCTACGACGACAGCGTAGACAACGTCGTCGGAACGGTCAGCATCAAGGATGTCCTGCGCGCGCTCGCCGAGCGCCAGATGACCGAGGCATCGCCCATCGAGCCGATGATCCGCCCCGCCCTCTTTGTCCCGGAGACCAAGCTGGTCAGCGAGCTGTTCACGCAGATGCAGCGAGAGCGCCAGCAGATGGCCGTCGTCGTCGACGAGTACGGCGGCGTCGCCGGCATCGTCACCGTCGAGCTGCTGCTTGAAGAGATGGTCGGCGTCGTCGGCGACGAGCTGGCGCGGGGCGCCGAGGAGTACATGACGATTGACGAGCACACGACGCGCGTCGATGGCGGCATGAGCGTCTTCGACGTGCGCGAGGAGCTCGGCCTCGACCTGCCGGAAGGCGACTATGAGACCATCGCCGGCTACGTGCTCGACCAGCTCGGCCACATCCCACACGAGGGCGAGACCGTCACGCTGGACGGCTATCGCATCGCCGTCTCCGACGTGAAGGGCGTGAAGATCGAGTCCGTCGTCGTGACGAAGCTGACATAACGTCTGGTCAGGATGATGCCGGGAGCCAGAAGATGAAGATCCAGCGCCTCCGCGTCACGTTCACCCGCGGCGCGGAGATGAAGTACATCACGCACCTCGACCTGATGCGCTTCTGGGAGCGGGCGCTGCGCCGCGCCGCCATCCCCGTCGCCTACTCCGAGGGCTTCACGCCGCACGCGCAGATCGCACTCGCGGCGCCGCTGCCCGTCGGCACGACGAGCGCCGGTGAGCTGATGGACGTGTTCCTGAGCGAGCGCATCACCCCGAAGCGCTTTCTCGCCGATGTGTCGAAGCAGCTCCCGGCCGGCATCACGCTCGTCGCCGCCGAAGAGGTCGGGCTCGCGCTCCCGGCCGTCCAGGCCGACGTGCGCTTCGCCGAGTACGAGGTCGACGTCCCCGGCGCCGAAGCCGGCGACGCGCGCGCGAGGACCGCGCGGTTTCTCGCCGCGGACACCTTCCCGTGGGAGCACAAGCGCGAGGACGAGGTGCGCTCCTACGACATCCGTGCCCTCGTCGACCGCATCGACGTGGCGGACCGCGCGGACGCCGCCGGCGTGCGGCTGCAGATGCGGCTCCGCTCGGACAACGCGGGCGCCGGCCGCCCGGAGCAGGTCGTCGCCGCGCTTGGCCTGCCACCGCCCGCGCGCATCCATCGCACGAGGCTCGTGCTCAGCGAGCGCTCCCCCGCCCGCGAGGCCTGGCGCGCGCGGGGGAGGTTCGCGGGCTGATGCGGCTCGTCCTCGTGCGCCATGGCGAGACGGAGCACAACCGCGGCCAGCTCACCCTCGGGCGCGCTGACGTCCCCCTGAACGCGCGCGGCCGCCGGCAGGCCGACGCGGTCGCGGCCTCGTTCGCCGCGGCGCCCGTCGCCATCTACACCAGCCCCCTCGGGCGCGCGGCCGACACGGCCGGGCGCATCGGCGCGGCCACCGGCGTCGCGGTCACGGTCGAGCCGGCGCTGATCGAGATGGACGTCGGCGAGATGGAGCATCTGACGGGCGCGCAGCTCCGCGAGCGCTACCCGGACTTCCTCCGGGCGTGGCTGTCGCCGGCCTGCGCCGGTGCGCGGATGCCCGGCGGCGAGACGCTGGCCGAGGTCCAGGACCGCGCGTGGGCGGCTGTCGCACGCATGCGCGCGGCGCATCCGGATGGCGCCGTCGTGGCGGTCTCGCACAACTTCGTCATTCTGGCCATCGTCTGCCGCGCCCTCGGCCTGCCGCTGGCGCACTTCCGCCGCCTCCGCCAGTCGCTCGCGGCGAAGACGACCATCGAGGTCCGCGAGGGTGCCTGCACCCTCCTGCAACTCAACGACGCGGCGCATCTCGCCGCCGCCGGTCTTGCCGATGATCTTCCCGGAAGGGAGGCGCGCGCATGAACGATGGGCAGTCACGGGCTCCCGTGCCCGACTACGCGGAGAAGAAGTCCACGAAGGTACGGATCTTCACGCCGGCCGGGGTCGTCGAGGGACTCTACCACCACCCGCCCGGCGTCCGTCTCAGCGATTCGCTCCGCAACTCGGCGACCGGTGAGCGCTACATGATGCTGACCGACGTGACGGTACGCCCCCTCGACGGCGGCGGCGACCCGGACGCCGTGCCCCACAGCGCGCCGTTCATCCTCATCAGCAGCGCCCACGCCAACATGATCGTGCCGCTCGAGGACGCTTCTGGCTGAGCATCCGGGGCACAACAAGAGGCAGTCAACAGGCAACGGACACCCGCGGCTGCGTCAAGCCCGCTGTCGTCCGTTGTCCTTCGTTGCTCTCGTGTCCGCCTATCCCGTGATCGCCGCCAGGATCTCGCCGAGGTGCGTGACGCCGAGCAGGTGGCCTTCGTCCTCGTAGAACGTCGCGATGCAGTTTGGGATCGCCTGCGCCTGGTAGCGCCCCATGACGGGCGGCACGTTCGTGTCGGCGCCGCCCTGCCAGAGGTGCACCGGCATCCGGACGTCTTCGAGCCGGAAGCCCCACGGCCGGGCGTAGATTGCGCCCTCCTGCACCGCCGCGCCGATGCCCTGCCGGAACGCCTCGCGCGCGTCCGCGATGAACGCCGCGCCGGTCGCCGGGTCGGAGAGCACCCTGCGATCCGGCTCCGGCATGGACTTCATCATCTGCCGCAGCGCGCGCTGCGGCCATCGCCGCACCACCTGCGCCATCAGGAAGAGCGGAATGTAGGTGAGCTGCGGCGCCCGCCGAGCGAGCCAGAACAGGACGCGGTTCTCGCGGCTCATGCCCTCCGTCGCGCCGTTGATGTCGAACGGCCCGACGCCGCTGATGATCGCGGCGCCCGTCAGCCGCTCCGGGATCGCGTAGGCGCACGCCGCCGCGTACGGCCCACCGCCCGAGATGCCGACGACGGCGAAGCGCTCGACGCCGAGCCCATCGGCGAGCTGCACCACGTCGCGCGGCCAGTCGAGGATGCGGCGCCCGCGTTGCGGGTCGGAGAGCCCGAAGCCCGGCCGGTCGGGCGCGATGACCCGCACGTGCTGGCCGCGCGCCGCGTCGTCGCCGAGCGACGCCTCGAGCCGGGAGCCGGGATAGCCGTGGAAGAAGAACACCGGTGTGCCGGCCGGGTCGCCGTACTCGGCGTACGCCAGCCGCCGCCCGTCGGCCAGCACGATCACGTGCTCGCGGCGTGGCCTCTCCCCCGCCGCACCCCGCGCCGCTTCCGCCGTCTTGTTCATGGCGCCTCCATCAAGGCGGTCTCGCCGCCTTCGCCGTGCACCGGCACCTGTCGAGGTGCCGATCATCCCCGCGGACGCGCAGCCTGTCAAGGGGCGCCGTCGCCGCGGGCCGTCCGTGGTGCCGCGGTGCCTCAGCCCGCCTTCAGTTGCTGCTGGCAGTACGCGTACAGCGCGTCGTACACAGGCAGCTCGGCGGCGAGCTGCTGCTGGTCATCCTGGTAGTGAAGCCGGAACCCGTCCGCGATCGCCTCCAGCCCCCGCGATTCCGGCGCCAGGTCCTTCGCCGCCGTGTCCGCCCCCCGCACGATCAGCGCCAGCTTCTGCAGCGCGGGATCCGTGAGTTGGTATTTCTTGATGATTGCGTCAAAGCTGCATTCCGGCCCGTGGTGCCCCAGCTCGACCCCCGGCACGTCAAACGGCGTCGCGCCCTCGCGCTCGGCCACCGCCATCACCTGGTCGCCCGCCGCGTAGAGAAACTCCGCCTCCGGGTCGACGAACCTCCTGATCAACCACGGGCATGCCACCCGGTCCACCTTCGGCCGCGCGCGCGTTACCCACTTCATGCGGTCCTCCCGTCTCGATAACCCATGCGGCGCGTCGTCCGCGCGGGTCCCAACCACCACCCGTTCCTGCCATCGTATAGTGCGGCGATGAAGCTCTCGCGCGACGCCGGCGTCCTGCTCTCCACGCGCGCGCTGCGCTCGTTCGGCGATGGCTTCGTCAGTGTGCTCCTCGCGAAGTACCTGGCGCAACTCGACTTTTCCGGCGTGCGTATCGGCGCCGTCGCGACGGCCGCGCTGCTCGGCACCGCCGTCATGACGCTCGCCTTCGGCATGCTCGCGAATCGCCTCGGGCGGCGGCGGCTGCTGCTCGCGGGCGCGCTGCTTGCCGCCGGCACCGGCTTCGCGATGGCGTCATCGAGCGCGTTCGTGCCCGTCCTCCTCATCGCGCTCATCGGCACGCTGAACCCGACCGCCGGCGATGTCGGCGTCTTCCTGCCGATGGAGCAGGCGATCCTCCCCGAGACCGTCGCCGATGCGCGGCGCACGCAGCTCTTCGCGCGCTACAACCTTGCCGGCGCGCTCGCCGCGGCCGCCGGCGCCCTGTTCGCCGCGGCGCCGTCGCTCCTCCACCGCGCCCTCGGCTGGGACAGCCTCGGCCTCCTTCGCGCGATGTTCGTGCTCTACGGCGCGCTCGCGCTCGTGAACTTCGCGCGCTACCGCGCGCTCTCACCGGGCGTCGAAGTGGCGGCGCCCGGCGTGCGGGCGCCATTGCACCGGTCCCGCGGTGTCGTCATGCGGCTCTCCGCCCTGTTCGCGCTCGACGCCTTCGCGGGCGGCTTCGTCGTGCAGTCGATCCTGGCGCTCTGGCTGTTCCGCCGGTACGGCCTGTCGGTCGAGCAGGCGGCGCTGATCTTCTTCGCCGCCGGGACGCTCTCGGCCTTCTCGTTCCTCGTCGCGGCGCGCGTCGCCACACGCTTCGGCCTGATCAATACGATGGTGTTCACGCACCTGCCCTCGAACATCTTCCTCCTCCTCGTGCCGCTGATGCCCACGGTCTGGCTTGCGGTCGCGATGCTGCTCCTGCGCCAGTCCCTCTCGCAGATGGACGTGCCGACGCGCCAGTCCTACACGATGGCCGTCGTCGAGCCGGACGAGCGCGCCGCCGCCGCGAGCGCGACCGGCGTCGCGCGCAGCCTGTCGGCCTCCGGTGGGCCCGTCCTCGCCGGCGCCCTGCTCGGCGCGACCGCGTTCGGCTGGCCGCTGGTCATCGCCGGCTCGCTCAAGTCGATCTACGACCTGCTGCTCTTGCGCCAGTTCACATCGCTCAAACCCGCCGAGGAACGAGCCCCGGTCGACGCGGAGTTGTAAAGTACGTGGTTCCTACGTCCAACTTCTGCCTTCCGCCTTCTGACCTCCGCCCTCCTACCGGCCCGGCCGCCCGTCACCGCCGCTGATCGGGCTCCTTGCCGCCGACGAAGCGCGGCCGGTACGCCGGGTCGCGCCCGGCCATCTGGTCCCGATGCATGCGGTCGTGGCGGTAGTACGAACGCAGCCATTGCATCACCGTCAGCCGTCCAAACATCGGCTGCGACGCCGTCCGCTCGAACTGCTCCGGGCGCATCGACGCGATCAGCGCCAGCGTCTTCGCGCGCTGCTCCCGGAGCTGCGCCGTCAGCTCGGCGACCGTGTGCCCCGGCGCCGCCGTCAGCGGGATCGCGACGCGCTCGCCGCGCACGCCGCCGACGTCAGGGTCGTCCTCCGCCAGCGCTGCCTCGACCCAGGCCCGGTAGCCCGTCTCCATCTCCGCCAGGTGCGCGAGCTGCTGCTTCGCCGACCACTGCGCCTCGCCTTCGGCGTCCGCCGGCGCGTACGAGGCAGCGGCATCGGGGAGCGCCTCAGCCTGCGCCAGCAGCGCTTCCCGCTCGTCCCGCATCTTTTCCAGCAGTTCCCGGATCGCCTCGTCTGTCGCCATCTGCCACCTCACATTGTTCTTTGCATAACAAGTACCCGGACCCTGGTAACGTTCGCCTCCACCCCGGCGTTGTATCGGGTGCAAGAAGAGAGAGGGAGGCCATGGCGCGACGAGACCCCCAACGCACCCAGAAGCTCCGGATCGCGGTCCGCTACCTCCTCGAACGCGAGTGCCTGGCGAAGGGCAACCAGACGCGGCTCGCCGAGCACTTCAACGTCTCGCGCCAGCGCGTCCACCAGATCGTGGTGGAAGAGCGCCAGCGCTTTCGCCAGGGCGCAGTCAGCAGCTAAATCCCAGCCGCTGCGCCGTCGCCAGCGCGAATAGGTCCGTCATGCCCGCCACGTAGTCGGCGATCCGGCGCGTCAGCGCATCCTCCGGCCGCGTGTACTCCGAGGCGTCGAGCTCGGCCGGCTCCCGCAGGAAGTGCTCCCACAGGAACTCGATGACGCGCCGCGCCCGCGCCGCCTCGGCCAGCCGCTCCTCCCACAGGTAGACGTTCTCGAACAGGTAGTCGCGGAGCTCGTCCGCCGCGGCCGCCACCTCGTCGCTCATCCGCACCGGCGGCATCGCGCCGCCGCCGCGCCGGTGCAGCGCCGCATCCCACGAGGCGTCGACGACGTCGCTCACCAGCGTGTCGATGCGCTGCGCGTGCGTCTCGCCCAGCACCCGGCGCGCGTTGGCCGGCAGGTCGTCGGGCCGCAGCAGTCCGGCGCGCACCGCGTCCGCGATGTCGTGGTTCAGGTACGCCACCGAGTCCGACAGCCGCACGATCTGGCCCTCGAGCGTGCTCGCCAGCGGCGCACCCCACTCCACCGGCGACCAGTGCCGCTCCTCCAGCTCCCGGAACATGCCTTCGCGCGGCTTCGAGTGCTTGAGGATGCCCTCGCGCACCTCCCACGTCAGGTTCAGCCCCGCACCCGATGCTTCCAGCAGCTCGACGATGCGCAGGCTCTGCTCGTTGTGCCGGAACCCCTCCGGCAGCAGTTCCCCCAGCGCCTGCTCGCCCGCGTGCCCGAACGGGGTGTGCCCCAGGTCGTGCCCGAGCGCGATCGCCTCAGTCAGGTCCTCGTTCAGGTCGAGCGCCCGGGCGATCGTCCGCGCGATCTGCGCGACCTCGAGCGTGTGCGTCAGCCGCGTCACGTAGTGGTCGCCGGCCGGCGCGATGAAGACCTGCGTCTTGTGCTTCAGCCGCCGGAACGCCTTCGAGTGGATGATCCGGTCGCGGTCGCGCTGGAACTCCGTCCGCATGTCCGAAGGCGGCTCCGGCCGCTCGCGGCCGCGGCTCTCGGCGCTGCGCACGGCCGCCGGCGCAAGCTCCCGCTCGCGCGCTTCCAGCCGCTGCCGCACGGACTCATGGGGGCGCCACAACCGACCGGGCATCGCCGCGATTGTAGGCGCCGCGGGCGGGATGCGTCGAGCGGCGTCCATGGCGCCCGGGGTCCGGTTGTACGGAAAATGAGAGCCGTTACAATCAAGGTGGCCACCCACGCGGCCGCAGCCAGTACGAAGGCGACCACACATGTACGGCATCGGCGTCCTCAAGGGCATGGCGGTCACCATCCAGCGCATGGTCATGCCTCCGGCGACCATCGAGTTCCCCGAGGTCACGCGCCCGATGTCGCCGCGCGCCCGCACGAACCTGCTCTGGTTCGATGAGCGCTGCACCGGCTGTAGCACCTGCGCCCAGGCCTGCCCCGACGGCTGCATCCTCGTCCACACCGCGCCCAACCCCGACGGCACGCTCGAGAAGGTGCGCTACGAGATCGACTTCCGCATCTGCATGTACTGCGGCCTCTGTGTCGAAGCCTGCCCCTACCAGGCGATCCAGTGTGGCGGCACGATGGAGGACGCCGTCTACGAGTTCGACACGATGTACAAGGACAAGCACGCGCTCACCCGCCTCGCGCACGAGTTCCTGGGCCGCAACGGCTACGAATACCCGCACGGCCAGCGCGCGCCCGACCACATCATCGAACTGATCGAGGTCGAGGCGAAGCAGCACCCGGCGCCCGTGTCGAAGGGCGAGCGCGTCATCGAGGCCCGAACCCGTGGCTAAGCTCACGCTGAACGGCGTCGAGATCGAAGCGCCGGCGGGCACGCCCCTCGTCGAGGTGATCAAGCAGAACGGGGTCTGGATCTCCAACCTCTGCTACATCGACGGCCTCGCCCCCTACGCCGGCTGCCGCACCTGCCTCGTCGAGATCGAGGGCGCGCGCGGCCTCCAGCTCTCCTGTACGTCGAGGGTCGCCGACGGCATGGTCGTCAACACCGAGACGCCCGAAGTAAAGAACATGCGCCAGAGCATCCTGGCGATCATCAACGCCAACCACCCGGACCGCTGCCTCACCTGCCACCGGCGCGTCAAGTGCATGCCCGGTGACATCTGCCTGCGCGACGACGTCGTGACGCACCGCTGCGTCACCTGCTCGAAGAACTACCGCTGCGAGCTCCAGTCGACCAACGAGCTGCTCGACATGGGCTTCGAGAACGTCGAGCCCTGGGCGTCCGAGGCGCGCTCGTGGTACCAGTTCGAACAGCCCGACCCGGACCGCGCCAACCCCTTCTTCGAGTTCGACCCGCAGATGTGCATCATCTGCACGCGCTGCGTGCGCGCCTGCGACGAGATCCGGCACACCGGCGCGATCACGCTCTCGAACAAGGGCTTCACGTCGGTGATCGCCTTCGGCGCCGGCGGCGCGATCCACGAGTCCAACTGCGATTTCTGTGGCGCCTGCATCGACGTCTGTCCGACGGCGACGCTGATGGAGAAGCCGAACAAGTGGGTCGGGCGCACCGAGGACTGGACCAGCACGACGTGCAACTCCTGTTCCGTCGGCTGCACGATCAGCATCGGCACGCGCTCCGGCCGCACCGTCATCGTCAAGCCGGACCAGGTGAATCCGGTGAGCGCGGACCAGATCTGCGTGCGGGGCCGCTTCCACTACGACGCCGTGCCCGACAAGAAGCGCCTCCAGCGGCACCTCGTCCGCCGAGGGCCGAAGGGCGCGCCGCAGCTCCCGGCGCACTGGGGCGAGCTGGTCGCGTACGGCACAGAGCAGCTCAAGGGCGTCATCGAGCGGCACGGCGCGCACGCCGTCGCCGTGCTCGGCTCGCCCTTCAACACCAACGAGGAGAACTACCTGGCGCAGAAGCTCGCCCGCGAGGTCATCGGCACGCCGCACGTCGACTTCAGCCAGGCGGCGCCCGACCGCGCGGCGATGAAGGCGGTCGCGGCCGCCTTCGGCACCGAGGCGCTTCCCGCCGACATGCTCCATCTCCGCACCGCCGATGTCGTGGTCGTCATCGCCAGCGACCTCGAGTCGAGCCATAACGTCGCCGCCCTGCGCATCAAGGACGCCGTCGCCGGCCACCCCGCCGCACCGCGCGCCGGCAGGCTCCTGCTCGTCTCGCCGCTCTACGGCGAGATGGCGGACTTCGCCGAGCCCTACGGCGGCGTCTGGCTGCGGCCGCGGCCCGGCGACGCGCCCGCGCTCGTCGATGCCCTCGCGCAGCGCGCATCCGGCGAGACGGCGGCGTTGCCCGATGTCGCCGAGGGCGACCCCGGCCGCGCGCTCGCGCTCCTCGAAGAGGCGAAGGACGCCGGCAAGCGCGTGTACATCGTTTACGCGCCGGACCCCGGCGACCCCCAGGCCGCCGGCGACGGCGCGCGTGCGGCGGCGAACCTCGCGATCGCGCTGCGGGGCGACAAGGCGGCGGAGTCGCTGATCGTGCTGCCAGCCGAGGCGAACGTCTACGGCGCGCGCGACATGGGCGTCGACCCGGAGTTCGGCCCCGGCCGCACGCCGCTCGCCGAGCCCGGCATGACCTTCGGCCAGATGGTCGATGCCGCAGCCGCCGGCACGCTCAAGGCCATGATCGTCGTTGGCGACAACCCGCTCATGTTCGCGCCATGCACCGCCCGCGTCCGCGCCGCGCTCGAGTCGCTCGACGTGCTGATCGTGATCGACAGCCTGCTGACCGACACGGCGAAGGCCGCGCACGTCGTGCTGGCCGACGTGCCGTCGTACGCCAAGACCGGCACGTACACCAACGGCGAGCGCCGCGTCAACCGCCTGCACGCCGCGCTCGGCGCGCTCGGCGACGCGCGTCCGGCGCTGCTCGCCCTCACGGATCTCGCGAACGCGGTCGGCGGCGTCGACACGTGGGCCTACGCACACCCGGACGCCGTCACGGACGAGATCGCGGCGAACGTCGCAGGCTACGAGCGCTTCCGTTCGAGTTTCGCCTTCTGGGGAAAGGCGCGCGCCGCCGGCGTCCCGTCGCGCGCCGAGCGCCAACCCGTCGCCGCTGCCCCGGCGCCGCCCGCCGCCGGCGAACTGCTGCTGACGGCCGGCCGCACGCTCTACACCAGCCTCGATGGCGCCGCGCTGCACCTGCCCGACGCCGACAAGCTGCACCGTGAGGAGTGCGTCGAGCTGCACCCCGCCGACGCCGCCTCGCTGCGCGTCAGTGATGGCGACGAGGTGACGCTCGTCAGCGATCATGGCGAGTTGACCCTGCGCTGCCAGGTCTCCGCGCGCGTGCAGGAGGGCGTCGCGTTCGTGCCGTCGTACTACGACGGCGGCGCGGTCAACGCGCTCCTCCCGCCCGGCGGCGGCCCGGTCGCTGTGAAGGTGAAGGTCGCGCAGCCGGCGTAGCGGGCCGCCTCCGGGCCGGCGCCGGCAGTCGTGCGCGCTACCCTCGCCGCCGCGCCCGGACGAGGACGGCGCCCGCCCCGAGCGCCAGCACCGCCAGCGCGACGGCGGGGAGCCATCGCTCGCCGGCGGCCGGCTCCGTGGCCCCCTGTCCCGCGGACGGGAGCGCGACGCGCGAGGCGCGCTGCGCGAGCACGCTCCCCACGTCGAGCACGCCGTACGCGGTGATCGCCGCGGTGCCGATCGAGACCGGGTACGGGAACATGTTCTTTGGCTTTTTCTTCAACAGGATCACGGGCGGTACCGTGCCGACGGCCGGGTCGATGAGGTCGGGGGCGGGCCCCCGCGTCTCCGGCCATTCCCTGGGCAGTGGCGAAGGGAGCGTCACCGAGCCGTCGGCCTGGATGCGGACGGCCGCCAGGTAGAGGTCGGGCAGGCGATCAAGGCCGCCGTTGACGAAGCCGCCGGCCCACCACACCCGGAACGAGTAGTCCCCGGTGGGACGTTTGTGAACCGAAACGTGCCGTCATCCGCGGTGAACATGTCGACCTCGCTGTCAACCAGGGCCCGGTAGAACTCGGAGGTGATCATACCATCGGGTCTGGTTACAGACGTGATGGGTGCGAGGTCGCGCCATGCGATGAGCTGCACGACGGTGGGCACCGGCGCCCAGTTATCGCCGCTGTCGGCGACCCCGTTCCCGTTCAGGTCCTCGACGAGGCGGCCGGCGATCTCGAACGGCCGGTTCGGCGTGGCCGGGGTCGGCGTGACCGGCGCGGTAGCGGCGGGCGTCGGCGTTGCCGCCAGCGCGGTGGCCGTGCCGGTGAGAGCCGCGGCGGGCGTCGGCGTTGCTGCCGGCGCGGTGGCCGTGCCGGTGAGAATGGCGGCCGCGGTAGGCGCCGCCGCCGCATACGCCGCCGGCGGCCGGGGTTGCAGCGCTGCCGCGGCGCCAGCGACCGCCGTGAGGGCGAGGCCGCCGGCGAAGGTCTGCACGATGATGCGGGAAGGACGGTGAAGCCGCTGCATGCTGCTCTCCAATCGTGAGCGTCTACTGGTCGTACCCGATCGTGTCGAGCGGGATCCAGGAGCCGTTGTACCAGACCGTCAGGTAGCCGGGCCCGGCGATGTCTATGGAGCAGGTGCCGCTCACGCTCCAGTTCGCGACGGTGCCGAAGTAGCAGATCTGCACGCCGGGCGCCGGGTCGTCGCCGCTGCCCCGGCGCCGCCCGCCGCCGGCGAACTGCTGCTGACGACGGGCCGCACGCTCTACACCAGCCTCGAGGGCGCCGCGCTCCACCTGCCCGACGCCGACAAGCTGCACCGTGAGGAGTGCGTCGAGTTGCACCCGGCCGACGCCGCGTCGCTGCGCGTCAGTGATGGCGACGAGGTGACGCTCGTCAGCGATCATGGCGAGCTGACCCTGCGCTGCCAGGTCTCCGGCCGCGTGCAGGAGGGCGCCGCCTTCGTGCCGTCGTACTACGACGGCGGCGCGGTCAACGCGCTCCTCCCGCCCGG